>VXOE01000279.1 GCA_009840225.1 Caldilineaceae bacterium SB0662_bin_25
ACCCGACCCCCCCCCCCCCCCCCCACTCCTCTCCGGCGGGGGGGCGGGGAGTTGTTTAAAACCCCCCCCCCCCCCCCCCACCCCCCGCCCGGCCCCCCGGGGGGGGGCCCCACTCCAGAACGCGACGCGCCTTGGCGACTATCCAGGCCTTGGCCAACGTCAACGGGCCTTGGCCAAGGTAGCCGAAGACTGGTCTGGGAACTGCGCTACAAGCAGAGGAGAAAGAGAGCATACCTCTCACTCCTCACTCCTCACTCCTCCCACGTGGTCTACCATGCCAGATGGGTCACCGTACCATCCCGGCTTATGCTGAAAACATACGGCTTGTCCGTGTCGTACTCACTGTCTGCATAGTAAGTAGCGACTCGCAGATAGCCTCGGTCGGCTACAAAATGGACAAGGACTTCCTTACCGGTACCTGTACTGATGCCGCGATAGAGTTCTACTTCAGTCGGTATGTAGCCGGTCGGATAGTCAGACGAGATTTCAGCGATCGAGGGAAAAATCGGGCCGCTGAACACGTCCGTCTCGCCAACAAAGTGGAAATGCAGCCCCCCGGTCTTGTTGTCGCGGCAGACCTGCACTGGAGTGGCCGCATGGGCCACGATGCAAGTCGTGGGCGGAGGTGGTTTAGGCTTGCTGGTTCCTGACGTCGGCGTGCCATCCGGTGGCTCGAAGGTGATCTCAAGCGAAACGCTGGTCGGCAGTACGGGCGCCGGCGTTTCCGTCACGCTCAGAGGCTGGGAAGACGACTGCGGTGACAGAGGCACGGATTCGGCTTCCGTGGAGGTCTGTTCTCGAGTCACAGTTGCGGTAAGTGTGAGCGTGGGCGTAGCTGTTGGCCTATGCGTCGGCCTACCGGTGGGCTTCCGTCTTGGCTGTTGAGGCGGATTCGCAACCGAGTTGTCAGGAGTCGCCGTGGCTGTAGGCGTATAAGTGGCGGCTGGCGATTCCGTCGGCGTGGGAGTAGCGGTTGCAGTGAGAGTTCTGGTTGCCGTGGGAGTGGCAGTCGCTGTAGCCGTTGGAGGCGCGCCCGTGACCGTGAAATCGACTGCTCTGTTCGCTACTACAGTATCTGTACCGTCGATAGTCGCCATCACATCCAGTCTCACTGTGTACCCGGACTCTTCCCTTGGTGGGCAGGATCCTGATATTCGTGTCGTGATTACCAATCGATTGCCATCGCTGATTGGGGTAATCGATCGGCCATTGGGCCAGCTGCCCCCATGACAAACCGGCTCGCGTGTTCCAATTGAGTCGGTTCGATAAACCCAAGCACGTAGAAAAAAAGCCGAAGAACTTGAGTTGTACGTGTCGTAGATCCAGTCGTCGTCTATGCTGACAGTGATCGATGTCCCTGTACCGGCTTGGACGGGGTCGTTTCCTAATGAAAGCTCAACGATATAGAACTGGGCCTTTGCGACCCGCGGAGCAATGTTGGCCGCTGCCAGCAGTGTCACCATTACTATAGCGAGGGCAAGCTTCATCATAATTGCCGTATTGCGTATTGAACCGAAGATGCGTTTCAATTTATTGCTCCTAATGTGCTATTGGAAGCTCTTCAGCCTCCAGCCCGAAAGCGAATGCTCTGGGAGTTCTGCAGCCAGACATTGGAAGTGAGGCCATTCTTGCTAGGCCTGGAATGAACGCCTGATAAGCTGGGCTCTACTCCGTTTCCTCTATCCTTGAAATGAAAGTGCGACGCACTGGTTCATCGGCTGGAGCTACTCCAGTCTATCCCTGTCGCCGGTCTCGCAGGTGTAATCTCGATCCTGTTTTCCAGTTTCAGTACAACGGCAACTATGTACCGAAAATGGTCGATCTGATGTCGTGGAGGAGGGGGAAACAATGATGAGGATCAACAGAAGAAGAGTGAGAGAAGAGTCCTCACTCTGAGCAGGTTATTCACGAAGCAAACTGGAGAAGTTGGCGGTCCTGGTCCCAAATAGGAGTAGGGCTTGCTCAGGTCGCGACCGTCGTTGGCGTAGCAGGTGGAGTTGTTCAGTTGGCCGACGCAGGTCAAGTACCGGCCGCAGGACCTTCTTGCCGGTCGCCCCGCACTAAGCCGTGGTTACTGTCACTGCATGCGCATGGGGATGGCAATCGGATGGAGAATTCGGGCGTGCCGGCGTTCGGACTGGTGGAGCAGCGGCGCCCCTTCGTATCGCAAACTGGCTCTTCTGTCAAGCCGCAGGTCGAATGCTGGAAACTGCCAGGTGAACCGTATTCGGCAGGCCTCGAAGGTGTTGGCTAAAGAGTGATGCCAACGAATACTCTGGTGGATTGGACAGAGAATCTGGATCGCCCGCTCGAGTCCGTTACAGACTGTAGACCCAATAGGCTGAGCCGTTCGGACAATCGTCGTGCCCGAACAACGAACTCAGGCTTAACGCCCCGATACCGACCATAAGTGGGGGAACCGGCGTGTTCTTTCCTACATGACCGTATATAATGCCCCCATCGTCACAGACACGGACACTTTGAAGCAGAATTCTGCGCAACGTCGCCCATGTCGTTCATATCGGAGGCAAAGAAAATGCGGCCTGACCATGAGACTATCCCGGGAATGCTCACCGTCGATGACCTGCGCACCGCCGCCGAAGACGGCGCCATCGACACCGTCATCCTCGCCTTCCCCGACCCCTACGGCAAGCCCATGGGCAAACGCCTCGACGCCTCCTTCTTCCTCACCGACGTCGCCCGCGGCACACACGCCTGCGACTATCTCTTCACCGTCGACATGGAGATGGAACCCGTCCCCGGTTACCGCTTCTCAAACTGGGAATCAGGCTACGGCGACGTCCACCTGGCCCCCGATCTCGCCACCCTCCGCAAGCTCTCCTGGCTCGACCGCACCGCCCTCGTCCTCTGCGACGCCCAACTGGATCCAACCCACGAGCCCGTTGCCGTTGCCCCCCGTTCCATCCTGCGCAAACAGCTCGACCGCCTGCACGCCCACGGCTATGCGGCCATGGCCGGCTCAGAACTGGAATACTTTCTCTACCGCACCTCATACCTCGACGCCGCCGCCAGCGGCTACCGCAACCTTGCCGAAGTCGGATGGTACCGCGAAGACTACCACCTCCTCCAGGCCGCCCGCACCGAAGACCTCAACGGCGCATTCCGCCGCCACCTCGCCGCCTCCGGCGTCCCCGTCGAGTCCACCAAGGGCGAATTCGGCAAAAACCAGCACGAGCTCAACATCCGCTACGCGCCAATCCTCGAAATGGCCGACCGCCACCTCCTGCTCAAGCAGGCAGTCAAAGAAATATCTGACCGGCTCGGCTGCAGCGCTACCTTCATGGCCAAGCCCGACGCCGCCGAAGCCGGCTCCAGCGCCCACCTCCACGTCAGTCTCTGGTCGACCGCCGGCGCAGAGCTCACCAATGCCTTCCCCGGCAGCGGTGACCTCTCCGGCATCGCCTGCTCCGACCTCTTCCGCTGGTTCCTCGGCGGCTGGATGCACTACGTGCCCGAGCTCATGGTCTGCTACGCCCCAACCGTCAATTCGTACAAGCGCTTCGAAGCCGGCAGCTGGGCCCCAACCGCACTCGCCTGGTCCCCCGACAACCGCACCGCCGGCTTCCGCATCGTAGGCACAGGACCCAGCCTCCGCATCGAGTGCCGCATTCCCGGCGCCGACGTCAACCCCTACCTCGCCTACGCAGCCGTCATCGCCTCCGGCCTCGCCGGCATCGACCAACAGATCGAGCCCCCGCCCCCGCACATCGGCGACGTCTACGCCGCCGCCGGCATCCAGATGCTCCCCGCCACCCTCGAAGCAGCCGTCACCAACTTCGCCGCCAGCGACCTCGCCCGCTCGGCATTCGGCGCCGAAGTCGTCGAACACTACTCCCACTTCTTCACCACCGAAGCCCAGGCCTTCCGCAACGCCGTCACCGACTGGGAACGCACCCGCTACTTCGAACGCATCTAGCCGCCACTGACCAGTCCCTCAATTAGTCTCGCCACAGGCTCACAAAATCCGCACCGACCGCGTGGGCCTCTCTTCTTGGTTTCTGCCCCAACACTCTCACTCCTGACCCACCCCCGAGCAATCCCGAAAATCCATCCAAATCCCGCAAATCCTGATTCAGACAATAAAAGAGACGTTCTTCGCGCCCCTTCGCGGATAAATGATATTCTCCATACCCTCCCGTAGATCAATCCATCCTGAAAATCCACTAAAATCCCGCAAATCCTGATTCAGACAACAGGCAAAGGACGTTCTTCGCGCCCCTTCGCGTCCCTTCGCGGAAAAAAGATGTTCTCCATACCCTCCCGTAGATCAATCCATCCTGAAAATCCACCAAAATCCCGCAAATCCTGATTCAGACAACAAAAAACCAACCGTTCACTAAAAACTGCCGTTCTCAATGCCAGTCATGGGCTCGCGGCATCCTCACCCCCACCCGTATCGCCCGCAACGACGTCACAACTACATTCGTCGTCCCATCCCACTTCGAAACCGTCCCATTCACCTCGATCACCTGGCTGTCCAGCTCCCGGCTGTACCGCGCAAACACATCCCCCCACAGAATAATCTGCACGTCCCCGTACTCATCCTCAATCGTCACAAACACCGTCCCGTCCCGCCC
>VXOE01000194.1 GCA_009840225.1 Caldilineaceae bacterium SB0662_bin_25
GAGGGCCGAATAGGCCCGACCGCCCAAAAGCTAGGAGAGAGTAAAGAGAAGTGAGGATAGAGAAACATCTTTCGCCATGCTATATCATGGGCGCCTTTTGGCAAGGACTTAGCAGTTACTTTTTTCTTGATTTCGCAGTCATTTCTTAACTGTCTATTCGGGTTCGGGGTATGCAATCAGTAGGCCACTTACTGCGTTACGACGGCCTGCTTCACCACCCGGATTCCTGTTGGCGAGAATCCTGGTCTGATTTGGCAGTTTGCTCTCGAGAATGCAGGGCCGGTTTCGGGCGCTAACGTCATTGTACGCCTTGACCTGACCATTTCGGCCTCGATTGTCAATTCCTGAGAGTCAGCGTATGACGATGTCACCATTATATCACGCCGATTGAGGTCCTTGGTCGGTATTTATTGCAAGTTCCATTCATTTCGCCGATCGCTCATCCGGTGAAAATGTTCTCAGTTCTATGGCGAGCTGCCACCACTTTTGAAGTGTTTCATTCAGTGACGTTCACCTTTTCCGGTCGCGGCAGCGTTGTCACAGGGTTTTCAGCTCAGAAGCTTTCGCCGAGAGGATTGAACGTGAATTCGGTCTCCGAGATGGAATCTCGTCAGGATATTACATTCGCAGACTGACGCACCTGGCGGTCTTCAAACGGCCAGAGGGTTGCGACCTCCGAAAACCTTGCCTCCGCGGGGGCCTTCACATATAATTTGCGGAAGTAAGAAAAGCCCCTATTCCCCAACAGGAACTGATCGCAGATGGATGCCCAGACCCAGCCACGCCAGCGACTTCTGTACCTGCATGCACGGACGCCTAGCGTGTTTTCGGAGATACTGGGGTACACACTGATAGAACCAGTCAAGGGTTTCCGGGTTGAGATCAGCGGCGGGGAGTTCGAATGGCCCTATACAACCGTACATGACGCCGTTGTTGACGGCTGGCAGATCGTTCAGTTCCCGCACTTGCAGTCCCCTTTCAGCGATACCGATCTCGATGTAGTCGGCTATGAGTTCATCTTGCAGAAGATGGAGGTAATTCCATGACAGACACCGAATATCTGTTGACGGACGTTGACATGGCGCGCTTTCTGGTAAAGGGCTACCACGTTATCGAACTGGACCTGCCGGCGGGCCTAAACGAGCAGATTTCCGAAAAGCTGGACGGGCTGACCGCGAACCCGGGCGACGCGATTACCGAGACGGTGCCCGAACTGTGGCAGGTGGTGGAGCATCCACAGGTGCGAGGCGCGCTGATCAGTCTTCTTGGCGAGGACTATGCTGTGAATTCACACCGGCACTGGCATTGCAAACTGCCCGGATCAGGGGACATGCAGTGGCACCAGGACGGTACGAACAACCGCGACACGACGATCGATCGATTGCTGGGGTTGTACTATCCGCACACCATCACAGCGGAGATGGGCCCAACGGTCATCGTTCCGGGGACGCAGTTTCGCAACGCGCCGACTGACAGAATGGCGACCTATAGCAATATTCGCGGTCAAGTTCCTCTGACCGTACCGGCAGGTACTTTCGCAATCACGCACTATGATTTGTGGCACGGCACGGCCAGCAACAGATCAGGTGGAAAGCGGCATATGATCAAGTTCCTGTTCAATCGCACGAGCGGGAACAGTGCCCCTTCGTGGAACCATGACCCGGCGGTGCTGAACCGGGCCCGCGATTGGGACGCGCGCGACAAGGCGCAAGATGCCGTCAACATCCTGTCCTTCGGCAATCCGCTTGGGGTCTCACAGAGCGATCATTACAAAGAGCGGATCATCCGCCAAGCATGTTGGAACGAGTTGCTGGGGAATCAGGAGAAACAGGAGGGGCGACGTTTTTGACGCTCTGACACGGTGATCTTTGCGGGTGTTGGGGTCAGACTTTTCTATGCACGGGGTCTACCTTCATAGAGCCAAGCAGTTTTACTCTCCGAACCAAATCGCCAGGCAGTTGACAATACCAAGAGAGCAAGCAGAAATGGATGAGCTTTCTAGCTTTAATCGAGAACGCTGGAACGGATTGGCACGCGCCGGAGTCCTGTACTCGCGGCCCAAGTTGGAGTTGGACGAAGCCTCGGCGCGAGAGATGGTGGATGAGACCGGGTTACTTGGTGACGTGCGCGATAGACGAGTACTCGTCCTGGCAGGCGGAGGCGGACAGCAGTCGGCCGCGTTGGGTCTTCTGGGGGCCAAAGTAACCGTACTTGATCTGTCTGATGAGCAGCTAGTGAAGGATCGAGTGGCGGCAGAACACTATGGGCACTCGCCGGTGCTTTTGCAAGGTGACATGCGGGATCTTTCCCGATTCGGTGATGACTCCTTTGACATCGTCTTCCAGCCCTTTTCGATTAACTTTGTGCCGGAGGTCCGCCCTGTCTTTGCCGGGGTGGCGCGTGTTCTAAAGGCGGGCGGTCTGTACCACGTTCAGTGGCACAATCCGTATACGCAGACCTTCAATCCCGACGACTACGATCCAGTAAGGGGGTATTCGTCTAATTCGATATACAGGGATGGCGAGGTAGACGTCGTTGCCATCTATGGGACCGATACCTGGGGCGTTGAAGACGTGGATGGCTCCAAGATAGAATTGCCGGGCCCGAGGGAGTTTCGGCACACGATGCCAACGTTTATCAACGGCTTGATTGCCAGCGGGTTCGAGATCCTGGCATTCAGTGAGCACACGACCTGGGAAGAAGACCCGGAGCCGGGTTCGTGGGAGCACTTCAAGGCGGTCAGCCCGCCGTATCTGGCGTTCTGGACGCGGAGGAGGGGAAACTGCGCATGACGAATCTGCCGATCTGAGCCTGCCGCACCCGACCTCAGACGGTAAGAACGATCGGGTCTGCAGTCTTTGCAACTTCCTGTCTCAACAGTTGGCGGTGCTCGGACAGGATCTCTCCGTAGGCCGGTCGGTAAGCAAGGTTGTCCGTCTCGCCAGGGTCGACTTCCATGTCGAAGAGCATTTCGGGGCGCTGTCCGTGGGAAAAGACGAGATATTTGTAGCGGGCCGTGCGAAGCAAGCGGCCCTTTTTTGTTTCGTCGTCCAAGAAGGGCTGCAGCTCCGTCACAAGATTCGAACGCCCTGGTAGAGAGGGATGCTCGATAACCGGCCGTACACTTTGCCCGTCTATTCCTTCAGGGGCGGCGATGTCTCCGTAGTCGCACAGCGTCGGCAGCAGATCAACGCCGGAAACGAGGTGCGTGCGGTCCACGTGGTTCTCTGGAACAGCCCCCGGCAGTCTTATCACGAAGGGCACTCTGACTACTTCCTCCCACAGCATCAGTTTGGTGACCCATTTGTGGGCAGCGACTCCTTCGCCATGATCGCTCGTCAGGACGACTAACGTGTTGTCGACGAGACCACTTTCCTCCAAGGCCCCGAGCAGCCGGCCAATTTGCTCATCGACGCGTTCGGTCAGGCGGTTGTAGACATAGAGGTATCGGCGCCAGTCTGTTTCGTCCCAGTCGTGGGTCCAGCTCATCTCAGGGCCGTACTCGGTGCGGTTGCGGCAGAGGCCGACGAATTCCGGCTCGTGCGGGAAAGGCTGGAAGTTGGCGGGGAGCGGAGGGAGTTCGATGCCGGAAGGGAGATCGACGATGTGGCGCCATTCCATGACCCAGTAGCAGATGTCGTGGGGGTTGTGGAGGGAAGCCACGAGCAGGAAAGGGTCATCGGGTCCGGAGTCTTTAGGGCCCTGGCTTTGGAGGAACTCTACGGCATGGTCTGTCCAGATAGGATCCGTGTCGGTGCCGAGTTGACGGGGTATCCCTGCGGGGTATTCGTCGCAGAGAAACTCGAAGCCCTGAACGCCACCGACTTCCTCAATGCCTTGCCTGGGATTCGGCCCCAGATGCAGCTTGCCGGCGTAGTAGGGACGGTAACCGGCCTGGCGAAAGTGTGCGCCCATCGTGGGGATGCCGGGGTCGACGGCAGGCCCGTTGACCTCGACGCCGGTCCGGTGCGGCATTCGACCGGAGAGCAGGCTGCCTCGGGATGGCCCGCAGACAGGTGAGGCGCAGTAGGCGTTTTGGAAACTCAGCCCGCTGCGGACGAGGGAGTCCATGTGCGGTGTGTGCAGATAGGGATTGCCGTGTGCGCTCAGCGCGGAATGTGTCTGCTGATCGGTAAGGATGACCAGGATGTTGGGTTGCGTCGTCATGGGAGAGACTTTCGTGAATGGCAGGAGCACTCAGGTATCGAAGAGGCCAGCACTATTTGACCCTATGAGGGGGCGGATGTCAAAGAGCTCAAGGTTGGAGGGTGCATTCCAGATTTGGAGTGGGAACTGTTTGGCGGGGAACCGGCGCCAGCGGTGGGTGGAACTGTTTACCGTCTTTGGGCGAGACGCAGTGCCGGCGTCAGGCCTGGCCGAACGGTGGAGGCCGTCAGTTGGGGAGGGTGCGAGGGCAGGCACAAGGCGGGTACGTAAGGGGATCTGATGGGACTGGCGGGACGTGGTCTGGCTGGACACCTTCGATTAGGCACCTGTTTTGAATATCGACACCCGGTCGATGAGGCAGTAGGGGGGGCGTGGGGGGGGGGGGGGG
>VXOE01000281.1 GCA_009840225.1 Caldilineaceae bacterium SB0662_bin_25
ACAAGGGAGGGCCGACTAGGCCCGACCGCCCAGAACTGCAGTGGTCAGTGGTCAGTGGTTAGTGGTCAGAGGCAGCACTTATTCTGGCGGAGACCAGGATGGGAACTGACCATGGTTTGGGTGGCTCCAGAGGTATACGAGAGTTCGCCGCAATAAATTGGGATGCGCCTCTAATCATAGGGTGGATTGATCGCGACTCTGCCCGGTGCTATACTGACAGCATCCCTTCCCTCCAGAGTAACGAGTTTAGTGTTCTCCAACACCGTCAGGAGAAAGCAGTTGGGACATCTTCCTGATTTCGATCTTGCGGGCAAAGTGGCAGTGATCACGGGCGCTTCCAGGGGAATTGGCGAGGCGATCAGCCGCTGCTTTGCAGCAAAGGGCGCCGCGGTCGTTTTGAGCAGCCGCAAGCAGGCGGCTCTTGACGAGGTTGCCGGGTCGATTCGGGCCACGGGCGGCCGTGCGCTGGCCGCGGCCGCGCATACGGGCGACATGACGGCGGCAGCGGCCCTGGCGGAACAGGCGGTACGCGAGTTCGGCGGGATCGACATTCTGGTAAACAATGCTGCTACGAACCCTCATTTCGGGCCGGTGCTTTCTGCGGAGGAGAGTCACTGGCACAAGATCCTCGACGTGAACGTGGTCGGCTACTTTCGGATGGCCAAAGTATGCAGTGCGGAGATGTCGAAACGGGGGGGAGGCAAGATCATCAATGTTGCTTCGATTGCCGGGAAAAGGCCGCAGCCGGGGATGGGCGTGTACTGCGTCAGCAAGGCCGGCGTGTTGATGCTTACAGAGGTGCTGGCCGCGGAGTTGGCGGCAGAGGGGATCCAGGTCAACGCGATCGCGCCGGGCTACGTGAGGACCGACTTCAGCCGTGCCATCTGGGAGAACCCGGAGCTCAATCAGACTGTGCTTGGGGTTATTCCCCAGAAGAGAATTGCCGAAACAGAAGAGATAACCGGCATTGCCCTTTACCTGGCGTCGGAAGCGAGTAGTTTCACCACCGGCGGCACGTTTCTTGTCGACGGCGGCCAGTGGGTTGATGCCGGTCTGGGCGTGTGAGCGGCCGGCCTGGAGAATGGACCCGGTCTCAAGATAGCATGCTATCGCAAGAGATTCCAATGAAAGCGAATTTGACTTTGCAATGACATCCGACATTCTTCCCGATCTTTTAGAGCGTGTAAGTCAGATTATCGACGATGAGGTCGTACCGACCGAGAAGTTGCTGATCAGTCTGCCCTGGAATGAAGTTGAACCCTTGCTCAATCAGAAACGGGAGATGGTGAAGGAGGCAGGCCTTTGGGGGCTAGCCCTTCCGGTCGATTACGGCGGGCAGGGATTGACACTGGCTGAGTTCGGACGCGTTAGCGAGGTGTTGGGGCGCACGCCCGGAGGACATTACGCTTTTGGTTGCCAGGCGCCCGACATGGGCAATATGGAGTTGCTGATTCATGCCGGCACACAGGCGCAACGGGACCGCTACCTGCTGCCGCTCACCAGGGGCGAGATTCGCTCGTGCTTCGCGATGACGGAACCGGAGCATGCCGGTTCCAATCCGACGTGGATGAGCACGACGGCGGTACGGGAAGGCAGCGAGTTCGTTATCAACGGCCACAAATGGTTCACGACTGCGGCGGACGGGGCGTCATTTGCCATTCTGATGGCGGTGACGAACCCGGAAGAGGAGAGCCGTCATCAACGGGCCAGCCAGATCATCGTAGATCTGGACACACCGGGGTTTCACATTGAGCGGAACATCTCGGTGATGGGCGAGGCCCACGGCGGCTGGAACAGCCACGCGGAGGTCTGGTTCGAAGATGTGCGCGTGCCGGTAGACAACCTCATCGGGGAGGAAGGCAAGGGCTTTGCGCTGGCCCAGTACCGGTTGGGGCCGGGACGCATTCACCACTGTATGCGCTGGATCGGGATCTGTGAGCGCGCCTTCGACATCATGTGCAGCCGGGCCGCGCAGCGGGAGGTTGCCCCTGGGCGGCTACTGGGCTCCCAGGGGATGGTGCAGGCGTGGATTGCGGAGAGCAGAGCGGAGATAAACGCGTCGCGGCTGATGGTGTTGGAAACGGCGCGTAAGATCGATACGGAAGGCGTCTTTGCGGCCAGGGACGGGATTTCAATAATCAAATTCTATGTGGCCGACGTGCTGATGCGGGTATTGGACCGGGCTCTGCAGACCTTGGGAGGGTTGGGTATGAGCGACGACACACCAATTGCCTACTGGTACCGCCACGAGAGGGCCTCCCGCATCTACGACGGTCCCGACGAAGTCCACAAGATGAGCGTCGCCCGGCGCATCCTGCAGAAATATCAGTCGTGAGGTCGAGAGGGAGAACGACGGCCCGGTATTCAAGCATAGGCCCCGGTTGAATGCTTCACGGCGGACCCTCCCGCGGATTAGCAGGCCAGACGATAGCGAAGGGCCAGCCCATCGGCGCGGTTGGCCTCAGGCGGTTCCATAGCAGTCCACTCTCCCAGGAATCAATAGGAAAAAACAGAAGACTTGTAGAACGATGTGCCGCCAGCCTGCGCCGCTGAGAATCTTCAGAGGCGGGTGGGGGCAAGCGCGTTCTGGCGAGTGTCCTTGCAAGAACCAGGAGTCGTTGGCGTTTTTCTGACCTGGGATTTGCAGGCCCCCGGTGTTGTCGATCCAAGAGAGTCACAGAGATTCACGAAGCTCCAGCGAGGGCACCCACAAGGGGTGCCCTCTACGGGGGGATGGGCCAGGTTGGGGCGATTCAGGGCTATGGGCGAGGGCACCCACAAGGGGTGCCCCTACGGGGGGATGGCAGGATGGCGCACTTACTCTGGCTTTTGGGCCTCGATCAGGTAGTTGCGGGCTGCGAAGGCGAGCTCGCCCTGTGACTCGAGGTTACTCTGCAGTGCCATCAGTTGGTCTGTGTGCGATGCGACGGAGAAGCCGGGAACAAGCCAGGGAACGGCCTTCAAATAGTAGACAATTGCCCCCACGTCGGTAAACGCCAGCCGGCCCGACCAGTCCTTGACGTCGAGAACATTGAATCCTGCAGATTGCAGCCACGGCACGTATTTCTCGGGGGCCGCATCAGGCCACTGCGGCGTTGCGCCGAAGGCGGCGAGCAGGTCCTGGGCCCAGAGGCCGTGCACCTGGCGGGTGAGAAGCCGGCCTCCTGGCTCAAGTATGCGTGCGATCTCGTCGACATTGAGCGCACCATGCCGGTTCAAGACAAGCGCGAACTCGACGTCGTCGAAAGGCAAGGGGGTATACTCGTCATTTTGCAGTTCGACAACGCGGACACCCAGGGGTTCAAGGCGGCAGCGGGCCAGATCGAGGTTAGGGGGATAGCCTTCGGTTACGGCAACGGTCTCGGGCCAACTGTCCCTCAGGGAGAGAAGACGCTCGCCGCCGCCGGTTGCAATATCGAGGCATGAAGTCGATTCACGCATCAGTTCGCGTGCGCGGGTGGAATAGGACCATGGCGGTTTGTCCTGGAGCATACGGCCGTCAAGGTAGGAAAAGTCCCAGCCTATGAAGGGCTGTTCCTCTTCTGCCTTCCAGAGCTCGATCAGAATTGCCTGGTGTTGTGTCATGGCGGCCTCAGTGGCTAGCGATTTAGAAGATTCAGCAGCAGGGTCAAGACGAGGCTAACGAGAATCATGGAGGTGATGGGAATGAAGACGCTGGTCGAATCCGTCCTGATTCGAATGTCGCCCGGCAGTTTTCCAAACCAGCTTAAGAGCCAAGGCGCGAATTGGAGCGCAATTCCCATCAGGAGAAGGATCACTCCGAGGATTATGAACCACTTTGCCATTGTCTTGACAGTTCCTTTGGAGTCGCAATCAAGGCCAATCCGGGGTCGGCCCCGGTCATTATATCAGATGGGGCGGCGGTGAGTTGCCCTGAAGAACAGTCGGACCGCGGACTGAAAGGGAGGCGTCTCGACAGTAATGGTTCTCATCATTATTTGCTCGCTTTTTTCCTCGTTGGAGGCCGCACCACGATGGGAAACCATAACGTAGCCGGATCGTAGGTGTATTACCCAGTTCGTCTTCCGGGCCAGAAAGGGAACGATACACAGTGATTTGCCAAGGGATTCCAGTGTAATTGCCAGAATAACGGCAGGAAGTTCGCCAGGATTCATTGCCTTGAATGTAAGCGAAATCTCTTGACTTCAACCCTGAATCGGGGCAGAATTTTAGTGTAAAGGGCAAATACTAAGCCATGCTCTGTGTGCGGTCTGTCTGGGGGAATGTACCGTCAGTATGTCTGTAGCGGGCTCGCGAAGGTCATAGCGGTGAACGTCGGGTATATGTGGACGTTGCCTCGCCTGGCTTGCCTGCGCTGGCACATACTCGGAATGTGCCAAGACGCGGCGTGGGGTGGGGGGTTAATCCCGGTCGCAGCGGGTCATCAAGGTCATTTTGCCACA
>VXOE01000049.1 GCA_009840225.1 Caldilineaceae bacterium SB0662_bin_25
TTGGGGGGGTTGGCTTTTTTTAAAATTCCTCTGCTTCCGTTGGGGCCTGGCCTGGTGCGTGCCCTCGCGTCGTCCCGGCGTCCCCTCCCCCATCCCCCTAACCGGTCCTGTAGGGGCGCCCCTTGTGGGCGCCCTTTTCAGTACACGGCGCCCCTTCGCGGAAAGAAAGATGTTGCCGTTCTCCGCCCCCCTGTGCGACAATTCCTCCCGCCATATCCCAGGATCCCGACCGCGAACAACCGCCAGCCACAACCCACAAAAAATGCCCGGCCAACTCTTCACCAACTATTTCCTCGAAGAAGGCATCCTCCACACACACGCCTGGCAGGAATCCCTCTCCCAACCCGCAGACCTCGACGCCTTCCGCACCCAGGCCCTCACCCTTCTCCAAAAAGCCGCCAACTTCCACTCCATCAACGAAGCCTCCACCGAGATGGAGCTCATCCGCCCTCTCTTTAAGCTCCTCGGCTGGAACCACTACCTGCCCCAGCAGGGCAGCGACCAAAACCAGGACATCCCCGACCATCTGCTCTTCGGCGACGCCAACGCCAAAGACAACGCCGCCACCAAACCCGCCGCCGCACGCTACCCCGACGCCCTCGCCGTCGCCGAAAGCAAGCGCTTCGGCCTGCCCCTCGACGCCCGCGAAGGAAAACAGACCGGCTCACCCCACGGCCAGATCCTCCGCTACCTCGCCACCGCCGACATCAACTCCGACGGCCGCATCCGCTGGGGTATCCTCACCAACGGCCGCATCTGGCGCCTCTACGACCGCCGCGCCCTCCCCCGCGCCAGCGGCTACTACGAAGTCGACCTCAACGCCGCCCTCCAGGCCGCCGACGGCGCCCACAGCCTGCGCGCCTTCCGCCTCCTCTTCGGCCGCCCCGCCTTCAGCCCCCAGCACGGCGCCCACACCAGCTTCCTCGAAGACGCCATCGCCGAAGGCCGCCGCTACGAAGAACAGGTCGCCAGCGACCTCTCCGGCACCGTCTTCGACAAAGTCTACCCCGCCCTGGTCCGCGCCCTCGCCGGCAAGAGCGGCGCCGAACTGGAAGACGTCCGCCAGGCCGCCCTCATCTTCCTCTACCGCCTCCTCTTCCTCCTCTACGCCGAGGACCGCGACCTGCTGCCTGTCAACGACAGCCGTTACGACGACTACGGACTGCGCAAATCCGTTCGCGACGACATCGACCAACGCATCGCCGCCGGCGACGCCTTTTCCACCGTCGCCCCCAACTACCACAACCACATCACCACCCTCTGCCGCCAGGTCGACGAGGGCGACGCCTCCATCGGCCTCCCGCCCTACAATGGCGGCCTCTTCGCCCGCCAAGCCGCACCCATGCTCGAACAGGTCCGCCTCTCCGACCACGTGCTCGCCCCCATCATCCACAACCTCAGCCGCACCAGGGGCGAATCCGGCCGCCGCTTCGTCAACTACCGCGACATGACCGTGCAGCAGCTCGGCTCCATCTACGAGCGCCTGCTCGAACGCGAACCCGTCCGCACACCCGCAGGCGAAATCGTCGTCCGCCCCAACAGCTACGCCCGCAAGGACAGCGGCAGCTTCTACACACCCCAACCGCTCGTCGATCTCATCGTCGAGCGCACCCTCACGCCCCTGCTCGAAGAGCGCAGAGCCGCCTTCCACGCCAAAGCCGCCGACCTCCAGAGCGACACCCGCCCCAAGGCCGACCGCATCGCCGACCTCCGCCCTCTCGACCCCGCCGCAGCCGCGCTCGACCTCAAAGTGCTCGACCCAGCCATGGGCAGCGGCCACTTCCTCGTCACCGCCGTCGACTTCCTCTCCGACGCCATCGCCGACCTCGTCGAATACGCCCCCACCGCCGCGCCCTGGCTGGAGGACGCCTACACCTCACCCCTGCTCGACCGCATCGCCGCCATCCGCGCCGACATCCTCGCCCGCGCCGACGCCGCCAACTGGGTCATCGACAGGCCCCAGCTCACCGACCAGGCCATCATCCGCCGCATGGTCCTCAAACGCTGCATCTACGGCGTCGACAAAAACCCCCTCACCGTCGAGCTCGCCAAAGTCTCCCTCTGGCTGCACAGCTTCACCGTCGGCGCCCCCCTCTCCTTCCTCGACCACCACCTCCGCTGCGGCGACTCCCTCATCGGCCTGCGCGTCCGCGACGCCGCCCAGGAGCTCTCCCGCCTCGGCGGCTTCGCCTCCGCCAGCGCCATCCAGGCCGCCGAAAACGCAGCCGCCGGCATGCAGCAGATCGAAGAGATGTCCGACGCCGGCATCTCAGAGGTCGAAGCATCCGCCGCCCTCTTCCGCGAGGTCGAAAAAACAACCGCCCCTCTTCGTGGCCTGCTCAACACACTCTGCGGCGTCAACTGGCTCGTCGCCGGCATGAAAAAGAAGCAGCGCTCCGAGTTCGAAGCACCGCTCCAGGCGATAGTCGTCTCGCAGCAGGAAGAGGCCTTTCCGCTACTGGCGAACGGTCCCGACAGCGTCGGTGACGCAAATCCGGTCCGGCGACACACCTACTGGCCTGCCTTCGCCGAAATCTGGCGCGCCGCCAAATGCGTCGCCGACCGCGAGGGCTTTCTGAACTGGGAAGTCGCCTTCCCCGGCGTCTGGCGCCGCTGGCAGGACGACCAACCCACTGGCGGCTTCGACGCCATCATCGGCAACCCCCCCTGGGACCGCATCAAGCTGCAGGAGGTCGAATGGTTCGCCACCCGTTCACCTGAACTCGCCCTTGCCCCCACCGCCGCCGCCCGCCGCCGCGGCATCAAGCAACTGCGCCAACAGGGCGACTCCCTCGCCGCCGATTTCGACGCCGCCAAACTACGCGCCGACCGCCTCGGCCAGCTCATCCGCGCCTCCGACCACTACCCACTGCTCGGCGGCGGCGACATCAACCTCTACTCCCTCTTCGTCGAACGCGCCATGCGCCTGGCCAAACCCGACGGCATCGTCGGCCTCCTCACCCCCTCCGGCATCTACGCCGACAAAACCGCCGCCCGCTTCTTCAAAACCGTCTCCACCAGCGGCCGCGTCGGCAGCCTCTTCGACTTCGAGAACCGTCGTCTCGGAACAGACCTTCCGCCCTTCTTCCCGGACGTCGACTCCCGCTTCAAATTCTGCGCCCTCATCTTCGGCGGCGAAGAGCGCCGCTTCCCCCAGACCGACTGCGCCTTCTTCCTCCACGACACCGCCGCCATCGACGACCCGGAGCGCTGCTTCCCTCTGGCCCCCGCCGACTTCGCCCGCGTCAACCCCAACACCGGCACCGCCCCCGTCTTCCGCACCCGCCGCGACGCCGACATCACCCGCCACATCTACGAAAGCCACCCGGTCCTTGTCGACCGCTCCGGCGAAGAGAAAGTCCGCGCTTGGCCAGTGCGAAACTTCAGCATGTTCCACATGACAAACGACTCCCATCTTTTCCGCACTGCGGCCCAACTCGAAGCCGACGGCTTTTATCCGGTGCTGGGCAACCGCTGGAAGAGAGGTGAAGAACTGTATTTGCCGCTATATCAGGGCCGAATGATATGGCACTTCGACCACCGAGCTAACTCCGTTCGGGTCAACCTAGAAAGTACACATAACCCTTACCTGAGCGAACCGGTCAGCGAGCAGCAGCACGCAGATCCGTCCTTTTTGCCACAGACGCGATTCTGGGTACCAACAGAAGACGTGGAGTCGGCTTTTTCAGAGTCAAAGGGTTGGATATTGGGATTCCGCGACATTGCAAGGCCAACAGATATACGAACGATGATCGCGTCTGTCGCCCCTTGGGCGGGGTATGGGAATACTATTCCATTGCTAGCATTAAGTGATAGTTTTTCTGGCGCCTGCTTGGTCGCCAACTTGAGTTCCCTATGCTTGGACTTCGTTGCGAGGCAAAAAGCTCAGGGCACGCATATGAATTGGTACATTGTCGAGCAACTACCCGTCATCGCCCCCGCCGACTACGACCGCGCCTTCGGCAACACCACCGCCCGCGACCTCGTACGCCACCACGTCCTCCGCCTCACCTACACCGCCCACGACATGGCCCCCTTCGCCCGCGACCTCGGCTACCACGGCCCGCCCTTCATCTGGAACCAAGAAAAACGCCGCCACCTGCGCGCCCGCCTCGACGCCCTCTACTTCCACCTCTACGGCCTCTCAAAAAACGACGCCGCCTACATCCTCGACACCTTCCCCATCGTCCGCCGCCACGACAAAGCCGCCTTCGGCGCCTACCGCACCAAACACATGGTCCTCGCCTACTACAACGCCCTCGCCGCCGGCGACACCAACACCGACGTAGCCCTCTGAGCGACAACCCCGCCCTCACCCCCAAAACGCGCCAACCCACCGCCAGCACCCCGCACGGCGGCGCGCAGGGGGAGGCCGGAGGAGGGCCGCGCGGAGGAGGGGGGGCAAACCGCCCGCACC
>VXOE01000121.1 GCA_009840225.1 Caldilineaceae bacterium SB0662_bin_25
ACCCCCCACCCCACCCCACCCCGCGTCGTGGCAGATTCCAAGTATGTGCCAGCGCAGGCACGCCAGGCGGGGCAACTCCCATGCATATCCAACATTCACCGCCATGACCACCGCGAGCCCCCTACACAATTACTGACGGTTCATTCCACCCGGACAGACCGCACACTGTACAAGCACAGAACCCCGCTTGGCAGTTACACGCCAAAGCCCGAATCGAACAGGAGCGTCCTCCTCTACCCATCCGGCTCAACGATGACAGGCAAGAACCTGCCCCGCCGCTTGATCATGTGACAATACCAGTCAGTAGAATTCAGGCTCTCTTCACCTTCGCCACGGGAAAGCCAGCGTTGGCGTATTTGCGTAGCGACCGGTGGAAATCTCCAGGCGGGCACCGCAGCCCGGTGCGATTGTAACCTCAAATGAGCTGTCCTCCACGTCGACAGTCTCTCCGTTCAACCTGACCGAACCGAACTGGTGCTCTGCATACGCGCCGCCCTGGACCGTCACCCGGCGCAACGATACCTGGCTCGTGTTCACCAGAGTCACGGTCACTGCTTCCCCGGTCAGGCTTTCCACGAGCGCGGCGACGTCAGCCGGGATGCCGGCGCGTCGATTGTCCGGGTCGAAGTAGCGCAGGCGGCAGTGGAGTGGGCCGCCTGTTCGGCCCGTGGGCAGCCCGCCGAGCATAAGCTTGTTGAGGTTCTCGGTGACTGCCGGGTTGATGTGGTTCATGTCGTCGGAGAGGCGCGTGTCGGGGGTAGCGGTGTCGGCGCGCATCGCCTCCAGGTTTCCTCTCAGCCTTTCGAAGTCGGCTTGCAGCGCCTCCTCGGGAAAGGCAGGGTTATTCCCTTCCAGGTACAGAATCCAGGGGTCGTCCGCAAGGAGGTCGCGGTGGTCCGGGTCCATGGACCAGTAGTAGACTTCGAGCGCACCGGACGTGAAGGGCTCGTCCTGAAAATCATACCAGTCCTCCTCGCCAAAGTAGTCCCCGTAGGCGTTGGGATACATCAGGCGGCCGTCAATCTCGCGGGCGTTACTGTTGACGTGGTCGATGACGCCGCGCCAGGAATCGGCATAGCGCCGATCGCCGGTCAGTAGCGTCGCGTTGCCGAAGCCGTGAATGGCACGCGTGTGGAAGTAGGTACGGTGGGCCAGCTCACCCGTCTGTGGAACAGTAACCGTGAAGCCCCAGCCGTAAACGCCGCCGTACCAGCGTCCTTCGCATTCGCTGCCGACTACATTGTCGAGACCAACGTTTGTGGGAATGATGCCGCCGTTCTGCTCGGTGCGTTCAACCCACTGATCGACATAGTCCAGGACCCACTGCCGGTATCTGTCCTCGTGGCCGAGCATGAACGCGTTCAACGGCAGGACCGTCGCGGCCATGTTGATCGGATGGTCGCCGACGACGTCATTGTAGTCCTTGAAGTGGGCCACCATCTCCTCGTAGCTGCGCTCGCCATGGCCGAGTCGGAAGCGGCCTTCGACTTCGATCGGGTCGCCAGCCCAGTCCAGACCGGTGGCTTTGCGGAGCAGGGGGCCGCGGCTGCCGTTGAACATGCTGCGGATCAGCTTGTGTTCCGGATCATAGTTCTTCGCTATCGGGTCGTCGTCCATGTAGAACCCGGCGAAGCGCCGGCACCGCAGCTGAAACTTGGAGTCATAGGGGTCTGAGAGACCTTGAAGGAAGAAGGCCGAGAAGCCTTCTCCGTTGTGAAACCAGTCGAACATGACGGGAAACTCTTTGAAGTACATACCGTCGCGGGCCATAGGCACGTCCACGGTCTTTGCCTCCGTGTACTGCTGAAGATGGCCTTCCCAACCCAGCTTGTAGAGGTCGAGAATGTCGTCGTCGGCGCCAAGGGCGTGCAGCATCGTCCAGTTCAGGATGTTCTCGGCCGCGTCGTCAGGCCCGTCGTCGCCGCCCCACCGGGGGACGCACAACAGGTAGCCTCGGTCGTCGAAGTAATGATCGAAAAATGCGCGGCAGCCTTCCGCCTGCTCGCGCAGGAGTCTGCGCTGCAGCAGGGCCCAGTGGGGCGGCGCCATCGGTGTGTTGATGTTGAGTGAGCTGGTCATTTGGCTGTTCTTTCTGATTGAAAACTGTGGATTGACTTTTGTGGGAAACTGCCCGCATTCTTGGACAGACTTTTGCTCTCAGAGAGTACCTCGGAACTCCTTCATCCGAGCACACAGGGACGCAAAAAACGGCTCTATGGCCACATGGGCCATTTGGCGAACCATGGGTAGGCGGCGCCGGCTATGTGCTTGCCGACTGGCGCGACTTTCCCTTCCAGAAGATGCCTAGAGTTGCCAGGCCGGCCAGCGCTCCCTGGACAGAGACGGCGAGGCGGGGCCCGGCAGTCTCCGCGAGAGACCCGGTCACGAGTTCCCCAGGCAGGCCGATACCTTGGCTGAGGGCGACGGTGCTCATGGCGCGGCCTCGCATCTCGTTGCTGGAGGACGTAAGTAAAATGACGCTGCGCATTGCGTAGAAGCCCGCTTGGCCTACGCCTGCCAGGAACTGTAGGAGCATCGCCAGACTGAAGAGCGGGGAAAGGGCAAACAGTGTCCAGGCGATACATTGAAGCAATGAACCGGCGGCGAAGATGGAGTGGAACGACATGCGGCGGCGCAGGCGCTGGGTCAGAAAGAGGCCCACGAAGGAGCCGAGACTGAAGCTTCCGTTCAGTATCCCAAGCCCAATCGCGCCGCGGTCGAACACATCGCGGGCAAATACCGGCATAAGGCTCAGCGCTGGGAAGACCAATATGTTTATCAGCGCGGATACCACCACTACGGTTAGCAGACGGCGGTTGCCGCGCAGGTAGGCAACGCCGCCAACGAAAGACTGCCAGACGCCTTCGTGGGCCACCGGCGTAGTCTGCGGCACTTGAATGCGGCCCAGCCAGGCCAGCAACAGCAGGTTGAGGCCCGTAAGCGCGATCAGAGCGCTGAACCCCGCCGATGCGCCAATGTATTCGAGCAGCCAGCCGGCCATGTAAGCCCCGGCCCCCAGGAGGACGCTGTGCGTCAGGCTCTCCAACAGCATCGCATCCGCGGTGAGCCTGCTTCCGAGAAGATCGGGCACCAGTGCCGCGCGGGCCGGCGCGTCAACCGTCCAGCCGGCGCCGATGATGAAGGCGGCCGCTGTTATCTGCCACGCTTTCAGCCTTTCGCCCTCAAGGAGGAGAAGAAGCGAGAGGCAGGCCGCAAAGATCACGACCTGGCTCAGGATCAGTGTGGCCCGCCTTCCCAGCCGGTCGCCGATGAAGCCCGCGAATCCCCCGAAGGCCAGCTGGGCGGCGCGTCGCCAGAAGGTGAGCAAGGTCACGGCTAGGGCCGAGTCGGTCATCTCCAGGACCACGACCCCTGCCACGACGACCCAGATTGAGTAGGTCTGCCACCAGAGAATGCTGCTGAGAAGCAGATGGCGGTAGTTCGACTGTGCCAGAGGAGCCAGCAGGCCGGCGCTGCTCTCCTCGGTGGGCGTCAGTCGGCGGCTCCGTTAGCTGCCCAAAGTGTGCCCTGCCTCATCATCTGTTGCACTGCCGCGCGCTGGAAGGTATCGGATGTGTGGCCCAGCGTTGTATAGAAGACGCGCCCATTCCCGTAGGACTTGACCCAGGCCATGGGATGTCCCTTGTCCGCCCACTGGGCGCTGGCCAGAACGTGAATGGCAGGGTCCCATGCAGACATGTAGATTTCGTCCTCTACTTCGAAGTCGGAGATACCCTGCATGACCGGATGGGTGGCGTCGTCAACATTCACGGTGAAGGTCAGACCCGGCGGATGCCAGTTGGCGTGACCGCCAAGCATGGTTGCGGCTTTGCCGCCAATCCACCATCCCGTGCCGTGGACGCCGACGAATCCTTTGCCGCCAGCCACAAAGTCGAATAGTCCTTCCTCCTGCTCTGGACTAAGCTCGGAGTGATAGGTGGCGGACCCGTCGGCATGGCGTTCGGAGCGGGTAAATCCTGAACCCAGCACGCAGACATCGTGTTCTGCCAGGTTGGACGATGTGAAGATGCTCTTGTCGTCGGTAACTGTGACATCGACCCCCGGGGCGTCGCCGAGGAAGCCGCCGATGACTTCTGCGCTGGCGGCGAAGCCGTGATTGCTGCCGGAGATTACAAGGACGTTCGTCATGGGTCTGCCTTTCTGTTGACGTGCCGGCCGCTGGCTTCGGGGGCACGTGTGCCGGGCCGGATGGTTATGTTTGAGGACTTTGAAATCATAGCATAGGCCAGAGAGAGATTCAACGACGGCGGAAGGCAAGCGTGCATCCCAATATCGGGGCGAACTTCCCCATGCCTCTGTTTGCGTCGGAGCCATGTCCAGTCCGCGATCAACCCTGAGACAGACCAAACGCAGTCTCTGACAACTGACCACTAACCACTGACCACTGCAGTTTG
>VXOE01000373.1 GCA_009840225.1 Caldilineaceae bacterium SB0662_bin_25
GGCGGAGCCCCCGCACAAGGGAGGGCCGAATAGGCCCGACCGCCCAAACTGCAGTAGTCAGTAGTCAGTAGTTAGTGAGCGATAGAGGGTTGCAGGAGGTGGTGCGGGGGAGAGCGAAGTGACGTAGGAATGATTGAGGAGATTGGGGATGGGCGAGGGGCGCTTTTTTGAGGATTTCGGAGTTGGGGATGTTTTTGAGCACAGGTTGGGGCGGACGGTGCTGGCGGCGGACAATGTTTGGTTTACGCTGCTGACGGTGAACCCGAATCCGATTCACTTCGATGCTCACTATGCGAGCCATACGGAGTGGGGGCGGCCGCTGGTGGATTCGACGTTTACGCTGGCGCTGGTTACGGGGCTTTCGGTGGCGGATATTTCGCAGAATGCGGTCAATCTGGGCTGGGACGAGGTGCGGCTGCCGGCGCCGGTGTTTGAGGGCGACACGATATACGCTCAGAGTGAGGTGTTGCATCTGCGGGCTTCCCGGAGCCGCCCGCATCAGGGGATTGTCACGGTGCGGACGGTTGGGTTCAATCAGGACGGTGTGGTAGTAATCGAGTTCAAACGTACGCTACTTGTTTATAGGCGCGGTCATGGTCCGAAATCTAGTCGGCCGGTTATTCAGGGTACTGCATGAGGGGCAGCGGGGGCGGACGCCAGGGCGTCCAGGCAACAGCAGTTTGACCACAATTGGGGCTGAGTTCAGGTCCGGTTCAGACGATTCAACGATGATACGCCTGGAAACGCCGCGGCTGACGCTGATGGCACTGACGGTGCAGCAGATGCGCTGGCAGCGGGACAGTTTTGCGAGACTGGAGCAGGCGCTGGGCCTGGCGGCGAGCGGGCAGCGGCTGGAGGAGGAGCTGCGGCCGATCGTGTCGCGGGCGATCAGTCATATGCGGCGCAGGCCGTACCATGCGCGCTGGCATTGCCAGTGGGCGGCGGTGTTGAAGGAGGAGCGGCGCATTGTAGGCAGCCTGGCCTTTAAGGGTCCGCCGGACCGCGATAACGCGGTCGAAATAGGCTACGGATTTGATTCGTTCTATCACAATCGCGGGTTGGCGACGGAGGCGGTCGGGGAGATGGTGCGGTGGGCGCTGGATGAGGAAGGCGTGGAGGCGGTGATTGCGGAGACGGCGAATATGAACGTGGCGTCGATGCGGGTGTTGCAGAAGGTTGGGTTTGTGATCACTTCGGCGACGCAGCGGTATTTGTATTGGAGAATCAGTTCTTAGTTTTGAGTTTCGGGTTTTTAGTTTTTAGTGAACACCAGTCTTACCAGTCCTTTGAGGTTTGGCTGAACTGAGAAAGGCGAGGGCAAGACCCGGACTATCAAGAAAAGGGCATGAAGGGAGGCGGTCAGTTTTTTTGGACGATGTAGATGAGTTCGGAGGGGTAGGAGAGGGAGCCGGCTTGCCAGCCGGCTTTTTTGATCTGGGAAAGGAAGTTGGCGGTGTAGTGTTGGGCCATGCCTTGTTTGCGGCGGGCGAGGGTGTGGTTGGGGAAGGAGACGATGAGGGTTGGGGCGTCGATTTGGTGGAGGAGGCGTTCGGATGCGCCGGTCTCGATCTGTTCGAGGCAGGGCAGTGTTTTGAGGAGGAAGGCGACGTCTGCGGCCGGGGTACTCATGGCGTCGAGGACGTTGCGCTGTTGGGCGGCGCCGGCGTAGCCCATGGCGCCGAAGAAGCGGTTGAGGAAGTCGATCTGGTCGGAGTAGATGTCGTAGGAGAAGTAGGGCACATCGTTAGGGAGGGGCATCCAGGGGCGGGACAGTGGGTGCAGTCCACAGGCGATATCGAGGACCGACCGGACGGGCGGAAACTGTTGGAAGAGCTGCGGATAGAGGGTGTCGAGAATGGGGAGCCGTTCGTTTGTGGAGGCGTGGGCGGCCATGAGGCGGCGCAGGAGTGTGCGCACGGACGGGTCGGCACTTGGGTCGTTGCCGGGTCCGCGTTTGGCGGCGGTGACGGTCGTATGCAGCTGGCGGAGGGCGTCGTCGTAGTCGAGGTTGCGGCGGACGTAGGCGGCGGCGCTCTGATGGAGCTGGCTTTTGGCGGCTTTGACGGCCTCTTTGAGGGAGCGGCCCTTGGCGAGTTCGGCGGCGGCGATGTCGCGTACCAGGCCGGGATGCATCGCGCGGTATTTGCGGGCGGCCAGGATGGAAGCCAGCGCCTGGGCCAGCTGGTCGTCGGGCGGCGGCGGGTCGGCGTTCATTGTGGTTGGGGCGAATGGATTGCCGGCGGCCGAGAGCGTGGTGGTGCAGGCCGTTTGCTGCGCAACTGCTACGTGACCGGCTAGGCCCGGCCGTTGCCGCCGGTGTAACGCTGTTTCAAGGCGCGGTTGACATCGCGTTCGGCGTCGCGCCGGGCGATGGACTGGCGTTTGTCGTACTGCCGCTTGCCGCGTACGAGGGCGATCTGGACTTTGGCGAGGCCGGCGTCGTTTATGTACATGCGCAGGGGGACGATGGTCCAGTTACGCTGGGTTGCGCGCGCGTGGAGGTGATCGATCTGGCGACGATGGAGGAGGAGTTTGCGGGAGCGGGTTTCCTCGTGGTTGGAGCGATTGCCGTGCCGGTACTGGGCGATGTGGACGCCCATGAGCCAGGCCTCGCCGTCGCGGACGAGAACGAACCCTTCACGCAGGTTCACTGAGCCGGCGCGCACGGACTTGATCTCGGTGCCGGTAAGCGCGATACCGGCTTCGAAGGTTTCCTCGATGAAGTAGTCGTGACGGGCTTTGCGATTTGTGGCGACGGTGCGCGGCCCGGTCGGCGCCGTCTTCGTCTGCTGCTTTTTCTTAGCCAATGTCTGTATTCGCGGTCATTGGGAGCGCCTCGTTACTCCCCGGTTCTGAGTAACTCGAGGGCGCGATCGAGTTGCGGGTCTTCCTCGTTTTCTCTCTGCTCGATGGTCCGTTCGACGACGATGTCGGGCTCCAACCCGGTGTCGTCGATAGATCGATCGGACGGCGTGTACCAGAGGGCGATGGTCACCCGCAGCAGGCTATCGTCGCTGAGGGTGTGGGGCAGTTGGACGCTGCCTTTTCCGAAGGTCGTCACACCGAGCAGGCGGGCGCGCTCGACGTCCTGGAGGGCGCCGGCGACGATTTCACTGGCGCTGGCACTGCCACCGTTGACGAGCACGATCATGGGCAGGTCATCGGGAACGAGGGCACTGCCTTCGGTGTTGTAGATTTCTTCGGTGCCGTCGCTGAAGCGCTCAATGAGTACGCGCTCGTCTTCGAGGAAGATGCTGGTCACGCGGATGGCCTCGCGCAGGAGGCCGCCGGGATTGCTGCGAAGATCGAAGATCAGGCCCTGCGTGTCGTCGGTCAGCAGGTTCTCAAGCTCGTCGCGCAGCTTCCTGCTGGCATCAACGGAGAACCGTTTGAGGGCGACATAGGCGTATTCGTCATTGTCCCCGTAGATCTCGCTCTCGACAACGGGGACATCGATCAGAGCGCGGGTAACGGGAAACTCCAGCGGTTCATCCAATCCTTCGCGGCGTACGGTCAAGTGGACTTCGGTACCCTTAGGCCCCTTAATCCTGTTGATGGCTTCATTCAGGCCGGTCAGTTCGGCCACATCCTGGCCGTTGATGGCGATGATCAGGTCGCCGGGGCGAATGCCGGCATTCCAGGCGGGTTGATCCTCAAAGGGTTCGATGATGCGAACTGCGCCCTCGTCTTCGGCCCATTCGACCATAGCGCCGATGCCTTCGAAGCTGCCTTCGATGCTTTCCATGAAGCTGGTGGCTTCATCGGGGGCCAGGAAGCCGGTGTTTTTGTCGTCGAGCGTTTCGAGCACGCCGCGGATGGCGCCGTAACTGCGTTCGTTTGGCGCGGGCAGTTCTCCGTAGAAGTCCTCTTCGACCAGCTCCATTGCTTCCCAGAAGATGTCCAGGTCGTCGGGGGCGAGGGCGCGGTCGGTCTCGGCTGCGATCACGGTTGAGCCGGCGTTATCGTCGGCGTTGCTCAAGCGGCCGATCGCAAAGCCCATAGCGGAGCCCACAGAAAAGATCACTGCGGCGGCCAGAAGGACGGCGCAGCCTGTGAGATGCAGCTTTTGGCGGGAGGAGATCTGTTTTCCCAGACTAAGCCTGGTCAGTGCAGTCTGTTTATCGCCATTACCCATTGGGAGATTCCTGAGCGAGTAAGACCCGGAGGAACGGCGGCAAGTGTGCTGCTCGTCTTCCCTTGTGACGGAACGAGTCTGGCAGAGAGTCGCTGTCGAACGGATGAACTTCAAGAGATTCTACCATACGGGATGGTTGCGGGAAAGGAATCGAGCATCCAAAGGGGTGCATCCCAGATTTGGGGTGGGAACAGTCTGGCGGGAATCCGTGCCAGCGGTGGCTGGCGTTGTTTACCGTCTTTGGGCGAGACGCAGTG
>VXOE01000237.1 GCA_009840225.1 Caldilineaceae bacterium SB0662_bin_25
TTCCACCCAGACAGACCGCACACAGTACACACACAAAACATGGCTTAGTAGTTACGCCCTCCACTTTTTTTCTTCACGCTCCCACTTCACTTCCACTGTCGCCAGATCGGCCTCTCCCTTACCGTCAGCCATATAACAGGCAGGTTCTCCAAAAGCAGGCTGTCCTTTTGCCTTGACATCGTGTTCGTCTACGCGTAGGCATTGCAGGGGAGACTGGAATTCGGCCATGGCGTCAGCGCCAAGGGACGGTTGCTTCTGTCGGCCAGGTTCTGGAATACAGCCCCTGTGTCGCGATCCTGGGGCACAAAGGTGGCGAGGTAGAGATCGCCGCAGGCGCTCAGGCTGATGTTGGTGAATACGGTGTAGGCCACAGGCCCATAGATGCCATGCGTGTAGAAATGACTGCGCAGGCGACTGTTGTCGTCTTCGACGCGTCTGCGGCTGGCCGCCCATAGCATCTGGAAGTCAGGGTAGACCGACAGTGTGGCGAAAAGATTGCGAAAGCGGTTGGTATGACGATATCGCAGTGTCATGACCCGCCACTGACGCATATTTGCCAGTGCGATAGTGTTCCAACCGGTTCCCAGCACGCGGCGTATCGGCGCATCCGGTGCAAGCAGGAGTGAAAGGATATTGACGTTGCCGGCGGAACACCTTGCAGCATTGAACTGTGACCAATTCAGTCTGTGAAAATCGAGGACGGCGCGGTTGGCGCCGACCAGATCGCCGAACGAGTCCATAAGGAAAGCGGGTGTGCAGAGCGTTCCGAGCGTTGCCCAGACCTGGGCGAAGACTTCCTGATGGTTGAGGTCGTCGCGCACGATTGCCTCATCTGTGATTTCACTGGCCATGGCGAAGAATTCGCGGCGTTCGAGCGACGTAAGTTTGAAGACCCGCGCCAGGTCCTGTAGCGTCCCTCTGTCCAGGCGTACCTGGCTGCCCCGCTCGATCTTGCCCACGATTCTTGTTGTCAACCCGGTTTCCTCTGCCAGTTTTTCCTGGCTCCAACTGTTGCCGCTGTTGAAATCGATTTGCTCCTTTCGCAGTGCGGCAACGACTTTGCCGAACATTTTCCGTTCCACAGCATCCTCCGCTGTCTACTGCCAGATACAACGCTGTAATCTGGCATCACCCTCTAATAAAAATTGTATCACTCTGTACCACGACTTCAAGTGAGGAATCTCCCAAAATAGAACCTACAATCTCCCGAAATCGGTACATTGCAGGGGGACAGACGCAGTCAGCGAAGGCTACACTATTTCATAAATGATTACGTCGGTTCCACATTCCCGCGAAGGAGACACACACAGTGGACCGCCCTTTCCAAGACAGTCGGTCAAAAAGGATGATGCACCATGATTAAGCAACTCCTGCTCGTTGGGATCGCGCTGTTCGCCACAGCCTGTGTGCCAATTCCCGCAGAGCCGCCGGCAGCATCGGAACAAGCGCTGTCGTCAGATAAGCTCGATGATTGTGCCGGCGGCTACCTTAACATGTTGCCCGGCCAGACGGCCAGCGATCCGATTCTGGGCTCTCTTCCGGGTTACATTGACATTGTTGGAGCGGCTTCCAGCCTGGAGGGCGAAACCCTGACAGCCGTCTTTCATCTCAGGAAGATTCCTGAAGAGATGGCTGTCAACAGAGAAGGTGTGGCAGACCTGCACATGGAGTACATGTGGTCTGTTTCAATCGACGTTGATGGCGGCTCCATCGTCACACATGATTCGACCGGTTTCACGATTGCCGCCTTCCATGCCGCAAGGAGTGACTCGGCAGACACGGCGACCGCGGTCCTTCCATTTCAGGTTGCTGTTCAGACTATGGTGTTGAAAAACAGGCACTCTCCTGAAAAGAATGAAACACGCCTTCTCGAGTTGCCCGTCATTCCGCGCCTGATCGTTTCCCACGAAGATGACACGCTTACTCTTGTCGGTCGGGTTCCGGGAATTGCTGACAGTTCGATAATCTCGTTCTCGACGTTCGATGCCCTGCACGGACGGGACGGCGTCTCGTGCCGTCCTGGTTGATGCGGGACGCTTCGATCGCCTTCGATGCCCCGAGAAGTGCGATCGAAACTTAGGTCCGGCGCTCGTCCTGAACACTTCAAAGGCGAAACCATGTTCCAAAGAGTTCTGACCGCCGGGACCGTGTTGCTCGCGGCGACCTGTGTTCCGATTTCGCCGCAGCCTGCGGGGCCGTGTATCTCGGATGAACGAGCCCTGTTGATTGGAGAATCGGTTGAGACAGAGCCTTCAGACGAATTGCCCGGTTACATTGATATTGTCAAAGTGGAATCAGAACTGTACAAGCAGGTGCTGACTGTCGTCCTCCATCTCAGAGACATTCCCGAGGAATTGACCTTCAATCGAGAGGGTATGAAGAACAACCGTATAGAGTATTCCTGGATGGTCTTGATTTCCGAAAGTGGCTACGTTGAGCCTTGGGCAGATGAAGTTGAGAGGATGACGAGGTTCAGACACCACCTGATGACCGCCCACTTCACAGAAGACGTTGAAGCCATAGTGCCCGATTCCGGCTCTATCGTGAGCTTTGTGGAATCAAACGTGTGGGCAATAAAGAGAGATGAAGGCAGTGAGGAGGAACGCCCCTGGTATGCAGAGGCGCTATGGGATGCCAGTATAGAAGTCTCGCACGAAAAGGACACGCTGACGATGACAGGGTATGTCCCTAGCGTAGCAGGCGAACATTTGCTCCTTATAGAAACAAATGACTACTTTCGCGGCCGGGACAGAATCCGTTGCGACTCTGCTCTGGTTTCGGTCCATCGGCGTTCCGTTCCTGAGACTGAAACAGCGAACCCGACGCTGCCTTCCCCCAAGGCTGACCTGAATGACCTTGCAAGTGTTCTGGCGGAAATGGATAGATCGGACGGTTCAGAAATGTACGCAGCTCTGCTGCGTGAGTTTTCTGACTGTTTTCTTAGCAATTGGAATGCAGGAATTGGGGAAGAGAAATCAAGGGACGGTAGCCGATCTGAGTTGACCCCTGCCCAGATAACGGCAGTAACATTATTTCAAGCCGGCGTATTTGCGATCATAGGCGAATTGGGTAGGGCACGCCTCGATGAGCGGGCCAATCCCTCGCCGTACACGTTGGACATGTATGAGCTACTGGCAGGGGCATTGGCAATCTGTAAAGATAGCGGCTGATTCTGCAAAAGTGGGGCAGGGCCGGCTCTGACATCTGACGATGCTTTGGACTGCAAGTCCTTATAGCCCTCCGATATTTGCTTTCAGTATGCCAGCTGTTTCGTAAAGCCCCCTGGTTTGTCTTCGTTTTTTTGAACCCCCAATTGCCTTGGAGTAGAATATGCGGTGCTCTGCGGGTGCCCTGAGCACCTCTCGGCGCGAGGTTTCAGCTTCCCATTTGCCGCAAGATCGAACGACACCCACGGAATCGTGCACTCTACGTTGCACCGCACTGCCGCGGAGAAACTGACTGTCGCCCAATCTTTCAGAAGCATTTCGTTTCCCAGCACTCCTGGCGCACTGTCACGCTATCAGAGTTATCTGTGTTTCCTGATTCTATTAGGATTTGGGCTGCGCCTGGTCATGCTGGACCGCTTTCGCTTCCACCAGGATGAAGCGCTCTACAGTTATTGGGCGCTGAACTTTCTCCACGATGATCCCCAATTTCTCAGACAGTGGATCGATAAACCACCGCTGTTTATCTGGCTGCTCGCCTACAGCTTCAAGGCACTTGGCGCTTCGGAGGCCAGCGCGCGGCTGCTGAATATCGGCATAAGCATACTCACGATCCCGGTCGTCGCCGCAATCGCCAAACGGGCATGGACGCCGGCTGCGGGCGTAGTGGCAGCGGCCGTTTTCGCTTTGAATCCGTTTGCAATCAGCTATAGCCCGACGGCGTTCACCGATCCTTTGCTGGTGCTGGCGGGTGTCTGTTCGCTCTTCGCTGCACAGAGCTCGCGCCCTTTCCTGGCTGGACTTTGCCTGGGCGCAGCGATAATGACCAAACAGCAGGGGGTCTTCTTTGTACCATTGACGCTGTCCGTTCTGATAGCGGGTTACCCGAGAGCCAGGGCCATGGCGGCAGCGGGCCTGCGCGTCGCCGGAGGGCTGGCCCTGACAGTTCTGCCAGTCTTGTATTGGGACAGCCTGCGCTGGGCCGTGGCACCATCGCCCTGGGATCTGGGCGTGCGCAACTATGGTGCGCTTGAACTGCTCTCGGTGGGGGCGTGGCCGGACCGCGTTGTGCGCATCGCCGACCTGCTCTGGTATCTGACGGCCAGTAATTTCGTCTGGATAGTTCTGACGGCTGCCACTGTGCTGGCGGTGGTCTTTGTGCCGCGGACAGGATTTGCGCAGTCGAAGCGAAATTCAGTGCTTGTGGCCCTTCTTTGCGGATGGGCCGGCTTGTACCTGGGCATCCACGCTGTTCTTAGTCTTCCGGTTTGGGACCGCTATTTCCTGCCGCTTGCGCCGGCCTTCGCCATCCTTTGCGGATGGCTGGGAGCGAGGATTCTGGCGTCCGATTCCAGCCTGTGGAGACAGATAGTTGTCGGGCTCTGGCTTGTGCTCTTGCTGCCGGGCGGCGTGCAGGCGGCCAGGGGGGAATTTCCGATAGGGAGCGATCACGGCGCGTACGACGGCCTGCGGGAGGCATCTGCCTGGCTTGACAGTCATAGTCCGGCGGGGGCGGTGCTGTATCACCAGTCGCTGAGTTGGCACTTTCAATTCTATATGTATGAGAATCCAAGAGACTACACTTTGCGCTGGTTTGCAAGCCCGGTCGCGCTGGCGGACGATGCCGCGAAGAGACCGCGGAGCGCCAGGTTCGTCATCGCACCTGCCTGGCAGCCGTTGAGGAATTTCCATCCCCAACTGGCCGCCCGCGAGTTGGAGTTGGTGCAGAGGGCCAAAGAAGGGAATTTCACAATTTACGAACTCATGCCGCGCCGACGTTGATCCGGTCACCGTCGACTACAGCCATTAGGACAGCTGGTGGGCTTCGCAGGTGTAGGCACAATGGTACAATCCTTTTAAGAGGAGAGATGAGATGACAAGTGACAGAAGCCATTCCAATTCTGGCGTCCTTTCCAGGGCGCAGGGCTGCCTGCTCGGCCAGCTGATCGGGGACTCTCTTGGGAGCCTGGTGGAGTTCCAGACACCGGAAAGGATACGCAGCAGATATCCCGACGGTGTGCGGGACATGGCGGACGGCGGCACCTTCAATACAATTGCCGGCCAGCCCACAGATGATTCAGAGATGGCACTGCTGCTGGCCCGATCGCTCGCTTCAAATGGTACGTTCGACCGAGATGATGTGCAGAAGGCTTACGTTTACTGGTTGGATTCCGATCCCTTCGACGTAGGCGGTGCCATTTTCGGCGGCCTGAGAGGACGTCCTATTTCGAACAGCCAGGCCAACGGGGCGATGATGCGGATCAGTCCGCTGGGAATATTCGGCGCCAACTATGCGTTGGACCAGGTGGCGGAATGGGCGCGGCAGGACGCAGAGATTACCCACATCCACCGGGTCTGCCAGGAGGCCAACGCGCTCTTTGCGATGGCGATCGCGCAGGCTGTGCGCACTGGATGCGACGCCAGTGACCTGTACAGGGAGATCGAGGGCTGGGCAGAGGAGATGGACGTCGACAATCGGTTGAAAAAAGCTGTTGCCAAAGCTGCTGAATCTCCACCAGACGAATTCATCCATCAGCAGGGATGGGTACTTATTGCATTCCCAAACGCCCTCTGGCAGCTTCTGAACGCAGAAACCGTCGAAGAGGGAATCGTCGAGACAATCATGCAAGGGGGTGATACCGACACAAACGCGGCGATCTGCGGAGCCCTCCTGGGTGCTGTCCATGGACGGGAGGCCATCCCCGAACGGTGGATCGAAACGATTCAGAATTGCCGACCTCGTAGGGGGACACCAGGTGTGCATAAGCCCAGGCCCGAAGTTTTCTGGCCGGCGGATGCGCTGGAGCTTGCCGAGAAGCTGGTTACCCAGACTGATTGACTCTTGCCTGAATCGAGACCTTAGTGAAAAGAGGTTGGGCAGTTATGATTGACTCGATGAGCAGAGCGTCGTTGTGGTCACCTTCCCTGGAAGAATTGAAGCAAGTCATTCGGGAGGGATTACAGACCAATTACGCCAGTGTCGATGTTGAGGTGGTCGATTGTCCCGACCTGCGTGCGCTCGGATGCGCCAGCCCCGGCTTGAGCGGGTCCACTGTTCTGTTGGAAGTGGGCGGCGAACCGTACGCCCACAATCCCAGATACCGGCACGTCACTTTCGACATGGCGGAGATGGCGAGCGACTGCGGCCAGGCCGAAGGCAGCATCTTTGGCGCGGGCATGGCCTTTCCGGGCGTGTTGGACGGACACTGCGGCGAGGTGATCGCAACGCTGCAGGCGGGTGGCGTCAACAGGTCCAAGGTCGCCCGCGTTGGGCTACAGCAAGAGTGCATTGTTGAGCCCTATGCGTCGACGCGCCACAGCGGACTGTCCAATCTCTTCCTGTCGGATGGCCGGCCGGGCCCTGTGCTCAAGGTCAGCGTGGAAAGGCGGACCGGCAACGAACGCTCTTTCACGCAGGCGTTGCGCAAGAGTCTGCAAGCCCATCCTGATACTGGCGGCGAGGGCGCGCCTCCCGGAGCACGGCAGGTGGGGATGGGCGGCGTCTTTGTCATCGAGGCCGGTCAGATACGCTCGCACGTCATGCCGGATTACGAGTGCATCGCCCACCGGTACTACGACACTGAAGCCGAGGAAGTCGTCGCCGATTTTCTTCAGTTCTACGAGCACATGGGGCCCGACCTGTTATGCTTCACCGTATTCTGGACCGGGGACCCCACCGGCGGGCGCCTGCACTTGCGGGATTCGGGGGAACACACTCACTTTTTCCACATGGATAACCTGAATCAGGCCGGCCACTATCATTATGATGTCAGCCCCGAAACCATCCGGTATACCGGATACTTCAACGTCGCGGCTGAACTGGTACGCATCGGCGACATTTATGCAGAACTCGAACGGCAGTCAAATCACACCGACGAGGAGCAGAGATGAAGATCACAGAGGTACGCGCGACGGGTCTGCGCGGCGCGACGCCGGAGGGCGGCTGGAGCGAGGAGCTGAAGGAGGAAGACTGCGTCCACACGCTTGTTTTTGTCGAAACGGATGAAGGCGTCACCGGTTACGGTTCCGTCTTCACCAACGACGGGCTTGTGCTGGCCGCGTTGGAGGTGCTGCGCCCGCTCCTTATCGGCCAGTCCGCGATCGAGCCGGAAAGGGTGAGTGAGTGGCTGCACCAGAACACGTTTTGGATGGGACGCGGCGGCACCATCACGCACGCGATCAGCGGAATTGACATCGCGATGTGGGACATTCTGGGCAAGGTCACGGGACAGCCGGTCGGCCGCCTGCTCGGCGGGCGTTACCGGGAAAGGGTCCGGCCCTATGCCTCTCTGCTGATGGACCAGCCGGCCCCGCTGCGCGACGAACTGCAGATGTGGAAGGAGCAGGGGTTCCGCGCCTTCAAGATGGGCTGGGGTCCCTTCGGCCGCGTCAGCGACGAGCTGGATGAGGAGATCGTGGCCACCGCCCGCGAGGTTGTGGGGGACGACAACCAGTTGATGGTGGACGCCGGCGGCAGCGACGCCCACTGGCAGGGCCGTTATACGTGGGCGCTGCGTTGTGCAGGGATGCTGGCCGACTACGGCGTTGACTGGTTTGAGGAGCCGCTGCGCCCCGATGACCTGGAAGACTTTATCCATCTGCGCCGTTACACGACGGTCCCCATTACCGGCGGCGAGGTCCTGACGCGGCGCCAGTCCTTCATTCCCTTTCTACAGCAGGGCGCCTTCGACATCGTCCAGCCGGATGTCGCCAAAGTCGGCGGCATCAGTGAGGAGCGCCGCATCGGCTGGATGGCGCAAGAGAATGGCGTACGCATGATTCCGCACGGTTGGAACACCGCCCTTGGGCTGGCGGCCGATCTGCAGCTGGCCTCGGCCCTCGCCGATACCGACCTGGTGGAGTACAAGACCGGTTCGCCCTACATCGATGAGATCGTAGCCGGCGGCTGGCAACTGGACGAGGAAGGCATGCTGCCGATTCCCGACGGGCCGGGCCTTGGAATCGAGTTGGATATGGATGCGGTGGCCCGTTATTCCTGATCGCGGGGACTACCAGGCTACAGTTGTTTCACACCGCCGGGCGTGTGCGCCAGACCCGTAATTGCTTCTTGCCGAGGATAAGCCACCAGAGTGTAACTGTCTCGGAGGTGAAGCCGGCAAGCAGCGCAGCCACCCCGAGTGTCGCGCCTTGTACTCCCAACAGCGGCAGGACCAGCAGGGCGATGAGAATAGCGCCGGTACGCATCGGCGCGCCAACTGCCATAGGTCGTGTGTCGCGCTCCATAAAGGCGATGCTGTGGAAATAGGCTCGGTGTACGACAACGAACGGAAAGAATGTGTAGATCTGGAGGGGCACTCGACTGAGCTCAGCCAAGGCGGGCGTTATTCCGATGACCTGCTCCAGAAGGACGGTCCGCAGCGGTGTCCAGAAGAGCAGTAGGCAAATGGCGGAGGCAGCAAGTCCACACCAGTAGGCGTAGCGAAGAAAGGGACGAAAAGACTGCAGCTCGGCGTAGAATGGGGGCACGAGCGCGCGCAGTTCATTCAGCCAGCGGTAGGTCCACTGTCCAAGCGTATAGGCCACGGTCAGCGCCGCCATCGCTTCTGCACCGTGGGCGCCCCGCACCACGAACAGATTGATGAGCGGGCGGCTGGACTCCTGCATGAAATTCATGAGCGCAATCGGCCATGTAAAGCGGAAAAAAGCGGCATAGGTGATCGCGGGGCGATCGAGCGCGTCCGGGAGTCGGCCGAAGAAGCGCCAGAGATAGAAGACGATAGTGATTGACTCGGTGAGCGTTGACGCGTAAAGAACGAGGATCGGCAGCCAGATAGGCCGGGCTCGAATCGAGTCGACCTGGAGAAGAGCAACGACCGCCAGAAGTCCGGCGGCAACGCTCAAGGCGGTGGCTACGCTGATTCTGCCTGTCTGCTTGCCGCGCGTCAGGACGCCCATGCCGAGCTGTGTTATACCCCGCAGCAGGGGCATCGGCAGCATTGACAACATCATAACGCGTACTCGTTCGCCTGTCTCCGAATCGACAGCGTGCAGGCCTTCGAGCAGATGGCGGCTGATAGATGTGCCGCCGAGAAGCCACTGCACTGCCACCATGATCAGCGCCAGGCCGCTTACATAAGTCAAGCCTCGCCAGAAGTCTCGCTTGTCCTCCACCAATACCATCCCGGCATAGCGAAGTTGCGCCAGTGGGCTGGACAGAGACGTAACCAGACCCCAGGCCAGTCCAAAGGCGGCCAGTACGCGGATGGCGTCGGGCATACGCGCCATCCCGCCGTTGATACTCTGCGCGCCGAACTCAAAGATTAGGATTGTCAGAACCAGGGGCAGGAGAAATCGAGTAAAGCGCAGGTACATGAAGTGATGGTCAAACGGTGTATTGGGCGTAGAGGCTGACTGAAGGACCCTTCCGCCGCAGCTCGTCCTGTGAGTGTGACATGGCAAGGGCAGCCACAGAGATTATCACACAGGGCCAGAGTGCGCGCAATGGAAATAGTAAGGAAGGGGAGGGAAGGCGCAACTGAGCGCTGACCTTGGCGGCCTTCGAATAGATTGCACAGAATCCAAAGAGTCTGGCCTGAAGAGTGAAGATTTTCAGGCGCTTTGCACGGATTGATCAGGACTGCCAGTTGACCTGTGGGGAAGGCGATTCTGTGCCGAATGCCCCTCAACCTCCTGCGTGACCAGAAAAGCGCGAACATCGGCTTCGCGGCAGAACGCAAACGAGACGGCTTGAAAAACGACCATCTCCAGAAAATTCTCTTATGATGGGATGCCTGTGCCCTGCTCATTCGTGTAGGGGTCCCCAAATAGGCGCCGTTCATATGCTATAATTGCCTCCGAATTCAAAAGCGCCTGCTATGACCCTTAGGAGCCGTGGCTCTCGCCAAAAGAAAGTCTGAAGTCGAAGGAGGGCAGCTGTAAGTCTGTGAATTGCTCATACTTCATCTACCTTCTCCCATCATTGACGGCGAGGAGACGTCTGCAAACTCAAGCACGTAATGGCCGAAAAAAAGGAACCACTCCGTCAAAGTACGACTTAATCCGTCATAATCCGTCGAAATCCGCCCCAACCCAGGGCAGTTGCCACGAATTGGGACGATCCTCGTCAAGCTCCCAGATTCGGACAGAAGTGCCCCTTGTGGGCACAATTCGTGTGCTGTAATGGCGCCCAAACTTGGAATCGTTTTCTCTGAACCTGAGTTTCCATGACTTTCACCAGAAAAGAATCTGAGGGCGAACGAGGGCCGCTGCAAGTCGATGAATTGCCCATGAACAGTCAACTCATATGCCATCAAAGACGGCGAGGAAACGTCTGCGAACTCAAGCATTTGAGTCAAAAAAAAAGAAATTCCCACGACTTACCACGACTTGCCACTACTTACCACTACTTAACTCGACTTGACCTGCCCAAACCCAGGGCAGTTGCAACGAACTGGGACCGACCTTGTGAGGCTGCCAGTGTAGGATGGGAGAAACGTCTGAGAAGGCATGACAAATGTCCGAAAAAAGAAGGACGTGCCCTGCCCTGGATCGACTTGGATCGAGTTTGACCGACCTGGCCTAGAAAAATGGCATCCAATTGGTTCACGGCCTCGTTAGGCCGCCTGAGTCGGGTAGCTACCCTTTGTGCGGGCCCTGCGTGGACGATTCCGGCGTCCGGACCTAGATGCTTATACCCTGGCCCCTCGTCCAAATGCATTGACAACCGCCTGTGCCTATGCAACAATCAGACTGAGATTCCAGGCGTCGCAGGCTTAAATGGCCTCGGCCTCCTCTCCTATCACCTTGGGACGATGATGGGCGTCAAGACACCAGATTGGGTTAAGCACGCAGTTTTCTATCAGATCTTTCCGGACCGGTTCAGTCGCAGCCCCCGTTTGCAGCACCCTCCCGGAATCCAGTTTAAACCCTGGGGTGCGCCGCCTTCGGAACAGGGCTTCCAGGGCGGCGATCTTCTGGGAATTGTTGACCGCCTGGACTATCTGGAGAATTTAGGTGTCAATGCCCTCTACCTGAACCCAATATTCAGCTCGGCCTCGAATCACCGTTACCATACTTTTGACTACATGACGATAGACCCGCTGTTGGGCGGGGATGCCGCGTTTCGGGAGTTGTTGGACAGGGCGCATGAACGGGACATACGGGTCGTAATTGACGGCGTATTCAACCACTGCGGACGCGGCTTCTGGCCGTTCCACCACATCCTGGAATCTGGTAAAAGATCCCCTTATTTTGACTGGTTCCGTGTGAAGGGCTGGCCGCTGCGCCCCTATCACAGTAACGAGCAACAGCCGCACAACTACGCGGCCTGGTGGAATCTGCCCGCATTGCCAAAGCTGAACACCGTCAATCCCGGCATGAGGCGCTATTTGCTGGAGGTTGCTCGACACTGGATCGAGTTCGGCGCAGACGGTTGGCGGTTGGACGTACCGGAGGAAATCGACGATCCGCCCTTCTGGCAGGAGTTCCGCCGTGTAGTGAAGAAGTCCAATGCCGACGCCTACACAGTAGGAGAGATCTGGCATGAGGCCGAGGAATGGCTGCAGGGAGACCGCTTTGACGCCGTGATGAACTATGTCCTGAGCCGAGCTGCCTACGGCTATTTCGGCGCGGAGACGGTGCCGCGCGACTACCGGCCCGGGGGCTATGCAATCGAGAAGCTGGATACGCTGGCGTTCGCAGCCGCGATCGAGCGGATGCTGGAACGCTATGACTGGCAGGTCGTGACCGCACAGTTCAACCTGTTGAACAGCCACGATACGGCGCGCAATTTGTGGGCTCTGGACGGAGATGCCAGCGGTGTGCGGCTTTGCCTTCTGCTACAGATGACGCTGCCCGGTGCGCCCTGCATCTACTACGGCGAAGAGATCGGCATGAACGGGGGCCCGGACCCGGGCTGCCGCGGGGCATTCCCTTGGGATGAGAAAGAGAGCTGGGATGGCGAGATGCTCGGCTTCTATCGTCAGGCGATTGCTCTGCGGCACAGCTACTCCGCGCTGCGTACCGGCGCATACAGGACCCTTGTCGCTGCCGGCGACGTCTTTGGATTCAGCCGATCCATATGCGATGACCCTACCTCTTCTGACACGGCAACTGAGGACAATTGTCCGGCTGAAGAGCAGCTGATCGTCCTTTTTAACCGCGCAAGGTCAGAGGCGCGATTGGCAGTACCTCTCGCCGGCAAGGGCAGGGAGGGGGAATCCGACACTGCCTTGTCTTCGCCTACTTTCCGGGTCGTCTGGCCGCCGGGAGCCTCCGGGCAGACCTGTTGCGCTCGCAATGGTACTCTTTGGGACCTTACGATTCCGCCCAGGGAAGCGCTAATCCTTGAAGGTGCGGGCTCGTCGCAGTCCGCTGCTTCGGAAGAGGGGTGAAGTGGAAACAGTTAAGGTCATACTCAACCCATACGCGGGACGGGGACGCGGTGGTAAGGTGACCGGCGAGATCGAAGCCGCGTTTCGCCGCGGCAACGTTCCTTTCGAGATCGCGGAAACTTCAGCACCGGGAGAGGGAATCTCTCTGGCTCGGCGCGCGCGGTTGGACGGTTACGCGATCGTGGCTGCCGCCGGCGGCGACGGAACGGTACATGAAGTAGTGAACGGGCTGGCGGAGGCTACCCCTGAAGATGAACAGGTGCAGGGGTTGGCAGTTTTGCAGGCGGGCAGCGGAAACGACTTCGCCGACATGGCAGGGTCGGCTCGAGGAATCGATGCAGCCGTACATGCCATCCGCGAAGGCAATACGCGCGACGTCGATTTGGGGCGGGTCGAAGCCTTCGACGGACACAACACGTTGCGGCGTTACTTCGACAACAATCTGGGCATGGGTTTTGAGGCACAGGTGACTGTCGAAAGCCGCGAGATTAAACGGTTGCGAGGGTTCGTCATCTATCTGTGGGCGACGCTGCGAGCGCTGCGGGCCTATGACCAGCCCCACTTTGAGGTCGGGTGGACCGACGACGCCGGGAACGAGCACACGGTTGCCAAAGAGATGTTGCTGGTCAGCATCGGAAACTCGCGACGGACTGGCGGGGCCTTTTATCTGACACCGGATGCGGAGATGGACGACGGTCTGCTCGACATGGCATTTGCCGACGCGCTGTCGCAGCTGGGAATCCTTAACCTCCTTCCACGTGCAATGACCAGGACAGGGCTACATGGGCAGAAGAGCGTGTCTTTTGGTCGATTGCGTTCCGCTCGCATCGCGGTCCGGCAGCCCGTTCCCGTGCATACGGACGGGGAGATCTTGTCGCGAAATATCGAAAGACTGAGCGTTGAAGTGCAGCCTGGCCGCTTGCAGGTAATCGTGTAAAGTTCTCTGCGGGCACTCCTTCTGGTATAATACTCTATTCAGATTAACCGGATACCCCACATCCTAGAGGATACTTCCCGAAGGTCGATCGGCTTCCGAGATCTTGGGGCAAATTGATCCTGCCAGTAGCGAGAAGGAATACAGGTAGACTTTGACAACATCAGAGGAGTTCGGCGCGGCTGCAGCAGAGTTGAGACCCAAGCACACGCCAGATGATGTGACAGGCGCGAACGCCGAACTGGAGTTGGGTCCTGCGCCCATTTCAGCGACATCAAGCAGTGCGTTGTTGGACGCTCGCTTCTGGCCGGAACTCTCTCCGTGGCGCGTCTCTGCCGCCTGGTCGCTGGCAGCGGCGGCATTGGCCGCTGGAATCGGCGACGTGGGCCGGACAGTCTCTTTGCAGACGCTGATACTCCTCTTCCTGCTGGTCGATCCCTTGTGGGGCAACATATGGGGCGGTCTTGCTACGCCAGAGGCATTGCCCCGAATAAAGTCAACTGTAGCGCGGAAACGCCCGGGGCTGCCTTATCTGGCCTTGGGGTCGCCAGCTGCTCGCGTTTTGGGAATGCACGGTCCAGGCATTCTCTCCATAGTGGCGCGCGTTTGGCTGCCGGGTGTGGCGCTAGCCTTTGTGGCCGCATTTGCAATCGGCATGTCAGCGGTCTGGGCAACACTGGTTGTGCTCGGTCTGGCGGTGAGCGCCTGGCTTCAACGCCACGTGGCGCTGATTCCCGCCTCCGTTCTTCACAGTCTCGCCGTCGTGGCAGCGCCCTGGTTCATGGGACTGTCGCTGTTCGGCCTTGACCCCTGGAGTGGACGCCATTGGGCGTTGATTCTGTTGTGGACATTGCATGTTTGGGGCGCGAACAGCAGTTTGGACAACCCTGGCAGGCTGGGCGGACTCGCGGGCATGGCGACGGCTCAAGCCGGAATCGCTCTGTTGCTGATATTCGGCCGGGCACCCCTGCCTTTGGCTGTGCTAGTCGTATTGTGGATGGCCACGTGGGTGGCGGTCTACCGCGGTCAGTCGCTTGTCAACATCCAAGCCTCCTGGACGGCGGCTTTGCTGGTCAGCGCGGCAGCGATGTCACAGGCGGTTTTCTGACAGAGGGACAGTTCTGACTGGCCCCGTACAGGACAGGTCCGCCAATCTTGGAACTTCGCGAGTGAACTGTTCGTCTTAATTCTCGGATACAACCACCTTGGCCGGGAGACATGTCTCCAGGTCCATATGCAGGAGAAGATTGTGAGCGTTACTCCTCTTAACCATTTTACTGGCATTGATAGCCTTACGAGTGAGCAGTTCTGGGGTCTTCTGAAGCTGGCAAGACAGTTGAAAGATGAGTTTACGCAGCGGGGTTGCAACAGCCCGGTCCTGGCGGGAAAGTCGTTGGCGATGCTTTTTGAGAAGCCGTCGCTGCGCACTCGTGTCAGCTTTGAAATGGGCATGCAACATCTGGGAGGCTATGCCTTCTATCTCAGTCCGGCGGAGGTCGGCCTGGGTACGCGTGAAAGCCCGGCGGATGTAATTCGAGTGTTGGGCGGCTACGTGAACGGTGTGATGGCACGCGTCTTCGCGCATCGCCATATCGAGGAGATGGTGGAGTGGGGGACCGTGCCCATCATCAATGGGTTGAGCGACTTCAGCCATCCATGTCAGGCACTGGCCGATGTGTTCACCATCTGGGAGCAGTTCGGTTCGGTAGAGGACAGGACGCTGGTGTATGTGGGAGACGGCGCCAACAATGTTGCGACCAGCCTGCTCATGGCCGCGGGAAAGGTCGGCATCAACGTGCGCATCGTGGCGCCGCGGGGGTACGTTCCTTCCGGAAGTGTGCTGGACGCGGCGGAGGCGGAGGTCGAAGTTACAGATGACTTGGACGGCGTCAGAGGAGCGGACGTGCTGTATACGGATGTCTGGGTCAGCATGGGAGATGAAGAGGAGCGGGAAGAGAGGATGGCTGTCTTACCGCCATACCAGGTAAACACGGAGTTGGTAAAGCGGTCGGAGAATGAGGAGGTGCTGGCCATGCACTGCCTGCCCGCCCACCGCGGCGAAGAAATATCCGATGCCGTGATGGACGGAGACCACAGCCGGGTTTTTCCGCAGGCCCACAACCGACTTCACGCGCAGAAGGCGGTTCTTGCGCATCTGCTGGGGGGCGTAGAGTTGCCTTCATAAGGGAACGCGGTCTAACAGACTGTGAGGGCAGAGAGCAGTTCAATTGTCAGTAGCTGTCCTCGACAGCGGTTCAGCTAGTGGTGTCGACTTGGATTCATGACTGGGAAAGAAGCGAACAGGCTATACGGGCAGAGGGAAGGCTCCGATGAGGATTCCTCCTCTGAAAAGAGATTAACATGACTGACTTTGTGGCTATTCTCAGTCGCCTAACCGACTGGCAAAACATCGTAGATCTTTTCCTGCTCATGCTGATCTTCTACGCACTGTTACATTTGCTGCGAGGAACGCAGGCCGCGCAGCTTGTACTTGGCATTTTGATAATCGGTATCCTGGTATTTGTTCTTGTTCGTACGGTCGAGTTGACTGCATTCAGCTGGTTGTTACGCAATAGCTCTCTGGTTGTTTTTGTGTCGATCCCCGTTATTTTTCAACCGGAGATCCGTCGCGTCCTTGAACAGGTAGGGCGCAGGACGCCGTTCTTCTTGCGCCGCACCAGTGGGGGAGCCGAACCACTGATCAATGAGATCGTCCGTGCGTGCGAGCAGCTGTCGGCGCGGCGCCATGGCACTCTGCTGGTGCTGGAAGGAAGCGGCGGGTTGATGGAGTATATCGACCGCGGGGTCAAAATCGACGGCGAACTGACAGACGAGATTCTGCTCACGATATTTTTCCCTGGAACAGCACTCCACGACGGAGCGGTGATCGTCCAAAACGGCAGAATTGCAGCAGCGTCTTGCATTTTGCCTCTTACAAACCGCAATATTGCCGACCACCAGCTGGGCACACGACACCGGGCAGCAATTGGGATAACGGAATTGACGGATGCCATGAGTGTGGTCGTTTCCGAGGAAACAGGTGCGATTTCGATTGCAACGAGCGGCCGCATGGCCCGGCGTTTGGAAGCAAACGAGTTACGTCGCAGGCTGACCGAGTTCTATGAGCCACGACCAATAATGGGAAATGCAGAGACCGGAGAATTTCTTGCAGAGGTTTGATGAGATTCGGCGATACGGTCGTTCCATGAAACCGACGACGACGCTGCTTCTGTCGGTTCTTTTGGCGTTTGTCGTTTGGTTTATCGCGATCGATCAGGAAAACCCGATGATTCGGGAGGAATATGAAGAGCCGATTCTGATCGAACTCAGAAATATGGGGCCAGGCCTGCAGAGTGTGCAGGACCTGACGAATCGCACAGCCATGCTGACGCTGCGGGCGCCCCAGCGCACACTGGATGCCCTTCAGGTGGACGATTTCAGCGCGGTCATAGACTTGGCGAATCTGACAGCGGGAAGCTACGAGGTAGAAGTGGAGGTCACGGCACTGAACCCCGACGTGGAAGTCATTGCGCTTGAACCGCGGCAACTTCGTATACAGCTGGAGCCGGTGATTTCCCGTTTTGTCCCGATAGAAGTGGAGGTAATGGACAGCCCGGCATTCGGGTACGACTGGCAGGAGCCGCTGTCGGAGCCGGCGGAAGTAGAGATATCCGGCCCGCGGACACTTGTCACGCAGGTGCGGTCAGTGATTGCAACGGTCTTTCTGCGCAATGCCAAGAGCCAGGTGGAGCAGGTTCGACCCCTCATCGCCCGCAATGCGCAGAATCTGGAGGTGGGCAGGGTAAACATTGAACCGGGCACGGCCCGGATCGTCGTGCCTGTTGTGCAGCCTCCGGGACGCAAAGAGGTGGTTGTGCGCGCCGATGTGAAGGGCTTGCCCTCGCCGAACTACCGCTTGACGGGTGTAAATGTCGAGCCGCAGACGGTTGTCCTGTCGGGCAGCCCGAGCGCTCTGCGGGAAGTTCCCGGATTTGTAGAGACGACGCCACTTCTTATTGAGGGCGCGATTGACGACGTTCGGGAACGTCTTGCCTTGATATTGCCAGAGAATGTCTCCTCACTTCAGGACAGCGTCCTGGTGACGGTAGGCGTCGCACCGCTGGAAAGCAGCCTGACCGTCACTCGTCATCCGGTCATCCAGGGCGCGGGTGATGACATGCGTATCACCGTTTCACTGGAGGAGGTCGAGGTGATTGTAAGCGGCCCACTGCCGCGGTTGGAACTGCTGGGCTCTGAAGAAGTACGTGTGCTCCTGGACCTGGCGGGACTGTTGCCCGGCAGCCACCTGGTCGAACCGACAGTTGTCGTGCCCGAAGGAATCGTTGAACAAGGCGTGATCCCTGAAGCGATCGAAGTGTTGATCGAATCTTTGATCACACCGACTGCCACAGCGACGCCTGAACCAGTTGAAACACCGGCTACGCCTGTTCCGGAACCAGTGGAACCGACGGCCGAAACCGAAGTGGAATTGACCGAGACGCCGCCGCCGTTGGCGAGTGAAACTGTTCAACCTTCGCCCGTTCCGGCGCCAGAGCAAACTGAGCCGCCTCCGACGGAAACACCTGAAACGTCCAATTGATCTGGAATGACACAACGAAAAGCAGTGGTCGCGCTTGTGGGCCGGCCCAATGTGGGAAAATCGACCCTGTTCAACCGACTCATTGGCGCCAGAACAGCGATCGTAGAAGACCTCCCTGGCACGACCCGGGACAGGATTTACGGGGAGGCGGAATGGAGCGGGGTTTCCTTCGTCGTAATCGACACAGGTGGCCTGGAAGCGCATAAGACGGCAGAATTCAGGGCAACGCGGCCGGGCGTGGCGCCCCTGGCGCGTGACTCGGCCCGTTATGTAACCGAAATCACGAATCAGGCCCGGATCGCAGTGGACGAGGCCGATGTCATCGTTTTGGTGGTGGATGGAAAAGATGGCCTTACAGCAGCTGACGAGGACCTTGCCGAATTCTTGCAGCAGACGACCAAACCGGTCTACCTTGCGGTAAACAAGGCGGAGAGTGAACAGAGGCAGCTCGACGCGGCGGAGTTCTGGGCGCTGGGGGTGGGTGAACCGATTGCGATCAGCGCGTTTCACGGGATAGGCGTTGGCGACCTGCTCGATTCGATTGCGGCGGAGCTCTCCCATAGTCTGGTTGAGGATGACAGGGAAGAAGATGTCGTTGCCATCGCGCTTGTGGGGAGACCGAATGTAGGCAAGAGCAGTCTGCTCAACACCTTGATCGGGCGGGAACGGGCAATCGTAAGTGATATCGCCGGCACGACACGCGATCCCATTGACACTGAGATCGTCTATCATGGTCAGAAGATCTCCCTGATTGACACGGCGGGAATCCGGCGAAGGGGGAGGGTGGAGCCAGGTATCGAGAAATACAGTGTCCTTCGCAGCATGCGCAGCATCGATCGAGCCGACGTGGCTCTGCTTCTTGTCGACGGAGTCGAGGGTGTCACAGCGCAGGATGCGCACATCGCCGGCCATGTACTGGAGGCGCACAAGAGCGTCGTCGTCCTGGTGAATAAATGGGACATCGTCGAGAAAAACACACAGACGATGGTAGAATATACGCGACAGGTGCGCGCGGACCTGCAGTTTCTTGACTACGTGCCGGTGCTCTTCATCAGCGCGTTAACGAAGCAGCGTGTGCAGAAGGTGCTGCCGACGGCGCTGACTGTGGCGGCAGAACGGAAGCACCGTATTTCAACGGCAGAGCTGAACGGCGTCATTCAGGATGCTTATCACCGTTCACCACCGGCAACGAAGCAACAGCGGCCTCTGCGCATCTATTACGCAACCCAGGCCAGCGTCGAGCCGCCTACCTTTATTCTGTTCGTCAATGATCCGGATTTGGCCCACTTCAGTTATCTTCGGTATCTGGAAAACCAGCTGCGGCGGCACTACCCATTTGTTGGTACGCCCATGCGGATTCGCCTACGGGCCCGCTCCTGAATCGCGTCCTTTGACAGCCCATTTAGCTGAGCAGGATGCGGCAACAGGGAGCAAGTTGAGACCTTGCCAAGCGTAAGGACTCCCGGGGTAAGCCACACTCACATCACAGAGATATCGACCTGCTTGACTGTGAGTAGAACGGAATCCAGACCAATCTTCATTGGACATACACTTGCCGAAGCACCAGGACCAAGACCTATGTTCCTAACAAACTGGCGGCGCCTAATGAATACATCCAAGACCTTTCGCACCGAAATCACGCTACTGGTTGCTCTGGCTGCATCTGCGGGGTTTTTCGGATATCTGGGCTATGGATTGCTGGAATTGCCGGTGTCGCCTGCGTCATTTTCGGCTGAGCAGGCTATGGCCTACGTAGAGGAGCAGATGGCATTCGGACCCAGAATAACCGGGACGGACGCCCATCGTGAGATGGGCGACTGGATGGTACATGAATTAACTTCAAATGGATGGGATGTACTGATCCAGCCGTTCCGCCCGCTTCCCCAAGTGGAAGCGCGCAATTTTGTCGCATTCAAGGGATCGGGGCCGGTGATAATTCTGGGCGCGCATTACGATACGCGAATCTATTCCGACGAGGACCCGGACCCCGCCAACCGAGAAAAACCTGTACCTGGGGCGAATGACGGCGCCTCCGGCGTAGCGGTGCTGCTGGAGTTGGCCCGCACATTGGACGTGGATAGCACAGATCACACGATTTGTCTGGCATTCTTTGATGCTGAGGACAATGGACGCATTCCTGGATGGGACTGGATTCTGGGCAGCCGCCATTTTGTGGAGAATCTGGAGTCGCTGGGCGAGTGCCAGTCGCCGCGATACACGGTAATCGTAGACATGATTGGCGACGCAGATCAGCAGCTTTTGTGGGAACCGAATTCCGACAGGCGTCTGACAGAAGCGATCTGGTCGGTTGCTGACCAGCTGGGATACGGTGAGTGGTTCCGCCTCGCGCCGGGCACGCCTATTATTGACGATCATACGCCCTTTATTGAGGCCGGCTACACCGCCATCGACATCATCGATTTCACCTATCCGTACTGGCATACAGTTGAGGACACGATCGATAAACTGGGAGAGGAAAGTTTTGAGAGGGTAGGCGCCACGCTGGAGGTGTGGTTGGAGAACGGTGCTCCGGGACCGTAAGAGGGATACTCGACGCGGGGAGTAATCGTGTCGCCCGTACGGCGGATTTTTCGTGAAAGCGTAAGGATCTTCTATACTCTGGAGTGAAAGTAACGGCGTGTTCTCACTGACAAGGCTACGATAACGGTATGGGCCCGACCATTTTTGAACTTGAAATCTTCGGCAGAGTCTTTGCTCCGGGGTGGTATGGTGTATTCATTGTCGGCGGCGCAGTAGTTGCCGCCTGGCTGTCTGCGAGGCTTTCCCGGAGAGCCGGCGAAAACCCGGACCACATCTGGAACCTTCTGGCCTGGACGCTACTCCTGGGAATTGTCGGCGCCCGCTTGTACCACGTGTTCAGCACACCGGCTGACGGGCCAGGCTGGGCCTTCTATCGCGAAAACCCATTTGAAATCGTCAGACTGTGGGGCGGGGGCAAGGAAGGTTTTGGGTTTACCGGTCTGGGCATCTACGGCGGGCTGATAGGCGGCGTTGTCGCCATTGTTTTGTACACCTGGCGCAACGGCCTGAGCTTTCTGAGCTATTTGGATTACATTGGCCCCAATGTGCTGGTCGCCCAGGCAATCGGGCGGATGGGAAACTTCGCCAATCAGGAGTTGTACGGACAGGCTACAGACCTGCCTTGGGCGTTCCACATCAACCCCGTACATCCCTGCCAGCGCCCAGAGGGGGCGCCTCCTTGCGGCGTGGCCGATGTCCCACAGGCTACGCTGGACTGGTATGCCAACAACGGCTTCCACCCTACTTTTTTCTATGAGGCCGGTTGGAGCCTCCTGCTGTTTGGTCTGCTTTATTTCATCTACTGGCAGTTCGGGCACAAGCTACGCCGGGGCGACGGTGCGCTGATGTATTTCATAGCCTACCCGTTGGGCCGCTTCTGGGTCGAATACTTTCGCCCGGATGCGTGGGTCATGGGCCAACTGGCGACCGCTCAGTGGATCGCAATAATCAGCGTTATCGTAAGCGTAGCTATTCTCATTGTGCGGCACTACGGCTGGTCGGCGGAAGAGAACCAGGAAGAGTCCATTGTATCACTGAGCAGACACAACGCCTCTCCGGGCGTTCCCCAGGCTGCGCAGACCAGCTAAATCGCGTTCACAATGGAATTGCAGTTCGTGCTGGCAAGAGTCATCATCGCGTCAGAGTCGGTTGACGCGCCGGCACGAGAGGGTCCTGCAAGCAGCATGGCCGCGCGCCGACCTCCTCGTTCACGCAACCATTTCAATAAAGTAATCCACAACCTCGGCGTCCAGTCGCCAGTTTTCGACGCGGATGGCAATCTTTTCGAGTTGCCTGTATGCCAGCGCACCGTTCTGGCTGACACAAGCTACTTCGAGAACAGCCCGGCTCAGCGTATCCTGCCCTTCGGCTTCGCAGACCGAAACGTTGTAGTCACGGCGCAGCCGGGCAATGAGGGGTTTGACGATGCTTCGCTTCTCTTTCAGCGAACTCGTCAGGGGTAGATAGAGTTCAAGGGTCAGATGCCCTATAGCCATGTGACGTTACCGCTGGCGGGTCCAGGCCGGATCGGTATAGCGGTTGCGGATCAGTTCGGCGCTGCGACGTAATTCGTTCGGAGAGAGGGTGCCTGGTTCGATGTCCTGGTCGAGCGTTGACGCGAACCCGTCTGCCATCGCCGCGGCTATTCGAGGAAAGTCCAGTTGATCTGAATCCGGCGACAGTTCCAAGGCCTCTGCAAGGGTGACGGCCTGCTGGCGCAGCTGTTGACGTAGATGGTCCTGCGCGGCGCGGGGTAGCGCGAGCACATCCACAAGCCGCGCGACATCGCCCCTTAGAGGCAAACTGCCATGCTGTAGGACATAGCCCTTGCGGCGGCTTTGGGCGCTGCCCATCAGTTTGCGGCCTGCGGCGGTGATTTCGTAGGCGCTGGGCATTTCGAAACAGGCGGCTGACAGCTCGCGTCCCGCACGAGCGCGGGCGCCGGCCTTTTCCGCGTTTAGCCCTAACGACATCAGACCGGACAGCAGGGCGTTGCTGAATCGCAGATAGGCGTCCATCACACCTCCGGCCATGTGCGGCTCGGCGATGGGGCCGGTGACGGAATAGGTCAGTTCGTCGGCGTGCAGAATCGCCCTGCCGCCGGTCGCACGGCGCACCAGGTCGTAGCCTTGTGCGGAGACGCGGGCTTCGTCGATGTCGGCTATCTTTTGAAAGCGTCCCAGGCTGACAGTGGGACTTTGCCAACGATAGAAGCGCAGAGTGGGCGGGACATCTCCGCCGGCGGCAGCCTCGGCGATCGACTCGTCAACAGCCATATTGGCTGCGCCGGAGCGGGGCGAGTCCTCAATTATCAGACGCCAAGGTGGAGAGGGCATAGAGAAACGCCAGATAGAAATCGGCTGGCTTTAGTTGGCCAACTACTCGCTCAGATCCTGGAATCTCCAGGAAGGCTGGTACTCATGGCCGGCTGCAGCCACTCAAATCGAGGGCAGAGAAATCTGTTCGACGTATGCAGCAATACCCTCAATCGTGACCTCTGCACCTTGGACATTGTGGGGCCGCTTCAGTACTGCCAGCGCGGCCGGACCGGCTGACGGGCTGTGGGCACTACTGGTAACTGTACCGACAGAGCGTTTATTTACGCTGACGGTTGCGCCCTCCGGCAGAGGCAGTTCGCTACGAAGGCGGACCAGCGATCGAGTTACCTTGTCGTAAGTGAGCTGACGGGCGATGATTTCCTGGCCGGTATAGCAGCCCTTGTTCTCGGCGCATACCCAGGCCATGCCCGATTCCAACGGCGTAAAGGCGTCAGTCAGTTCCTTTCCGGGAAGAGGACGGCCCAGCTCGACGCGGCGGGCTTCGTAGCTGTCGTTGCCGACGAGAACGACGGCGCCTGCGCCAGCCAGTCTCTCCTGGAGCGCGGCAATTTCGCCGGCAGGTCCGATGATCTCAAAGCCAGGAAGGTCGTATCGCTCCTGCCAGAGGATTGAAAAGCCATCGCTTTCAAGGAATTGGTCATCGGATTCCGGTTGGGGCAGACCGACAGCCTGCAACAAATCTGCCACCAAGTGACCAAGCAGGCGTAGACGGCCCAATTCGGCGCTGTCGTCGGTGACGGTCACCTTATCCATGAAGAAGATCTGGCTCTGCAGCCGATGCCGCAGGTCATCTGCCTGTCCTTCAGATGCCAGTAGCATTAGGTCGTCCTGGCGGCAGAGGACGGAGAAGACGGCTTCGATACGCGCCGTAGGGCTGGTGAGAATGGTCACCGCGGCCTGGCCCGGCTGGAGGCAGGCGATGTCGTTGGTGGTCATTCTCTGAAGAAAATCGACCCGGTCCCGCTCTCTCAGACGCAGGACGCCGAAATGAGGCCGGGGCAGGACGGCTGCGCCGGAGGTCAGGGCCTGGTCGTCGCGGTCACTCACTGATACAGCTGTCGTAACGCTCATCGGTTCCTCCAAATCGATCCAGTCTCTGTTTCCAGCCGCCCATGTGGGCGGGTCGACGATGACAGCAATCGGAGGCGAATCCATTGATGGCAAGTAATTCGGATTGCCCTCCGCAGCGCCGGTAGGGAAGAAGCGGTTTCCAATTCAAGATCGGTCAGGCATTCTGGATTATCCAGAGCTACTATAGTTCATTCGCGACAATTTCCACAGATCACAGTGGGGCTGCAGAGGAGAAAACTGAAGGCGGTCTTTGCGCCTCACTCCCCAATGTTTCCGGTCTGGGATTCCAGGAATTCGAGCACTTGCCAAAACATCTCTTCGCCAGACTCGGTCATGTTCTCGCCAATCTGGAGATAGTGGCTCACGTCTTCATAGTACAGGACCTCTACATATACGCCCGCGTCGCGCAGCGCCTGTTCCATTTCGTATGCCTGGGTAATTGGAATGATGCGGTCGACATCGGTGTGAATGATCATTGTCGGCGGCAGTTGGGAGGCGGTGTAGACCGGCGAGAAGTAAAGAAAGGGTAGGGGATAGAGATTTGCCGGGCCCATTGCAGGGATCAGGTATTGGAATCTTTCGGGAAAGGTCAGGCGTTTGGCATAGAAGTCTGCGCTGCCGGTGAAGGCGTTGCTGACACCTCCCAGGGTCAGCCAGGCGGCGAACTGATCGCGCTCATCCCGCAGTAACCGGTTGACCATAGCGCTGCTGAAGCTGCCCCCAAGGGCCACGGCCGGCACGTCGGCCAGGTCAACGCCCAAGTGACCGCCGCGGGCCAGCGCCAGTGCGAGGCGGGCGTCCTCGGCGTGGGCGGCCACATCCAGTCCCCACGCGCCGGTCGGGGACAACGCAAGCACCGTATAGCCGGCATCAGCCAGGGCCACGTTTACCGGCGCCCAATCGTCGACCCAGCCGGGGAAGAGACCGAATAGCAGAGGCAGCTGGGCACCGGAGTCGGGGAAGGGACGGTAGAGCCGAAGGGAAACGATTCGAGCACCTGCGCGTGTGAAAGCGTACGCGCGTTCCCAGGCGATTGCCCCCGCGGGAAATGGAGCCGTCTTCGTGACCGGTTCGCTCGACCAGAGATCTGCGGCTTCAGGCAAGGGGGCGGGCAATGGGCGAGGCCGGTGACGGCGCAGGACGAGCGCGGGTACCTGGGTCGTCTGGGCTGCCTGCACTGTGATTGGATAGGGGAGGTCGAAAGCGCCGCTGAGGGCGGTTTCCTCGAATTCGGGAGCTACAGCCGCCGGCACGTACCTGCCTATAGGGATGTCTTCAATGTGATAGTGGCCTGACTCGTCGGTGCGTGCGGTAAAGGGCGTGCCGGTACGCGTGGCGACGATTACGGAGGCGCCTTCAACTGGCTCACCTGCATACAGAACCTGACCGGCCAGGCTGCCTCTGGGGACCGAAGGGTCAAATTCGACCGGCCCTCCCAGACGCTGCTCCAGCAAGTAGCCGAGCACATTCACTGTCGGAGAAGGTTCGCAAGCGGCGACCAACGCGACGTACAGCAGGAAGGGAGCCAGCCGCAGAAATATCCACTGAAGGCGGCGAGAAGAACAGTCGGCGGTATTCACGTCGTGTTCACAAGCAAAAGGGAGACGCACCAGACGGCACTACGTAGGGAGTATAACACGCCACAAAAATCGAAAACAAAGAGGGTGATTCCCTAAAAATGGTGCGGACGAGCAACAAAGGTCACGATGGCAAGGCAGTTGCCTCCGGTGTCAGGCACAGCTATACTTGCATGGTCAATTCTCTCCAAACTTACCGGCAGACCAGCACCCAGTTTATCGACACTCCTCGCTGTTGAAAGTGGACTGCAACGGACTCATCATTGCCGCTGGGCTGATTTTCTCAGAAACTGTGGACGACTGACGAGCGGCCGACTCGATATAAGGAGCCAAAGTAATGCAATCAGTTGAATTTGGCTGGCATGCGCCATCCTTCCCGACGGACGGAGCCGATGCCGACACTTTTCTGAAGCAGATGCATACACACCTTCAATTGATGGACGGTCATCTGACATCGGTCTGGGTGGACGATCACGTGCATCCATGGGGGACCTTTGTGCCGAGAGATACGCCTGCCACAGAAGTGGCGATGACACTGGCCTATTTCGCTGCCCTCTATCCGAGCTATGACTGGGGCAGTCTGGTCTTTTGCCAGTCCTATCGAAACCCGGCATTAACGGCCAAGATGGCCGCTTCGCTCCAGTGGCTTACGGGCGGGCGCCACATTTTCGGGATCGGTGCTGGCTGGTTGGAGGAGGAGTACGACGCCTATAACTGGTCGTTCCCCAGACCGGCAGCCCGGATTCGCCAGTTGGAAGAGACGATCGAGATCGTCAGACTCTTGTGGACGGAATCACCTGCCAGTTACGAAGGGCGCTACTACCGCATCGACAATGCCTACTGCCACCCTCAGCCTGATCCGCTGCCGCCGGTGATGGTCGGCGGCGGGGGCGAGCAGTTGACGCTGCGGGTGGTGGCCAAGCACGCGGACTGGTGGAATTTGCCGGGCGGGACACCTGAGATCTATGCACACAAGTTACGTGTGTTGCGCGAACACTGCGAGGCGGTGGGCCGAGATTATGACGAGATACGCAAGACGAGCGCATTGCCCCCGATCGCGGTCCATCTTTCGGAAGACGTGGCCCGCCAGCAGGGCGAGGCGTCACCCTACGCGTTGGGGGGCAGGGGCGCCCTCGCAGGCACACCGGACCAAGTGGCGGCGCAATTGCAGGATTATGTCGATCTGGGCGTAACGCTGTTCCAGATCCGAATTGCCGATTTTCCGGAAACGGCAGGTACGGAACTGTTCATCCAGGAAGTCATGCCGCGTTTTGAGGGTTGAACGGCGTCGCGTCCGCTCTGCCTTTTCTTTATCTCCAACCGGCTCATGCTCGCAGGGGTACAGGACATGAACGACAGAATAGGCGTTGGGATTGTGGGGTTAGGGCTGGCGGCAACCGCTCATGTCAAGGGATATCTGAGCCACCCTTCTGCGAAAGTACTGGCGGTCTGTGACACTGACGGTGGGCGGGCCGCGGCATTCGGCGAGCGGTACGGTGTCGAACGCGTTTTTGCGTTTTACTCAGATCTGCTGGATGACCGCGACGTACAGGTCATCGACATCGCGACGCCTACTTTCTTGCACGCGACGATGACGCGGCAGGCAGCGCAGGCGGGCAAACATATCCACTGCGAGAAGCCATTTTGCCGCAGCGTGGCAGAGGGGATGAAAGCGGTGCGGGCGGTGAAGAACGCCGGCGTCAAGCTGCTGGTTGGCGAGACGTATGTGTTTCTCACTTCGCACATGAAGGCGCGTGCGCTCATCGAGGATGGCGCAATCGGCCGGCCCCTGCAGATTCGGCAGAGACACGGCGCCTGGCGGCGGCGGGCGGACCACGAATTGCATCTCAGCGCGGCGGCGCGCGCGTGGCGGCTGGACGGAGAGCAGTCCGGGGGAGGGCGCTACCCGTGGATGTTCGATCATGCGGTTCATTTCTTTGCCACAGCCGAGTATCTCATGGAGGACGCGACGATCGACGAGGTCTATGCGGTGGTTGCGGCTGGAAGCCGAGGGGGACGCAGGGCGGGCGCCTCCCACGACCCATACGCCACTGAGGAGTTGGACATTCCCATCATTACGTGGCGATACGCGGATATGGAGCGGCAGGGCGTGTGGATGCGGGCGGACCCGCTCAACGGCAAGTACGATATGATGCATGGCTTGAGTACGACTGTTGTCGGCGAAAAAGGTATGATCGAGGTATTGGGAGAGGGCGGGCACAATTTGATGTGGGAGGGGAAACAGCAGCATCTAATTCTGCACCGGGCGGGGCGGGAGACGGTCTGCTTCCGGTTCGATGAGGAGCCAGACCGCGTGTGGGATTCGGAGATCAGCTATTACGGGCAAGGCCATGTCAATCAGGTCCATCACATGCTCGAAGCGATACTCGATGGTCAACCGCTGCGATACGGCGGCGAAGACGGTGTGCGCGCAGTACGCTGCACATTGGCGACAATCCTCTCTGCCGAGGAAGGGAGGCCGGTTCGGGTAGCCGAGGTAGGCGAGGACTTTACTGCATACGCGCGGCGCGGTGTTGAGAAAGGCATCTGACGATACGTGGACTGCATTGCAGTGGCCAACATTGCAATCGGCAGTTTGCGATATTGGAGAGGTACTAGAGTAGAAACCACGAAGATCCCGGAGGAGGAATCGTATGTCCATTGATGTTGATCTTCTCATTGACGCCCACGCGCTTGTAGGCGAAGGGCCCATTTGGGACGCCGACGACAGTGTGCTGTGGTGGGTGGATATCATGTCGAGCAAGCTGTACGCCTATGACCCGGCGGCGGGGGTTAACCGGGAATGGGACGTGGGGCAGCACGTGGGGACGGTTGTACAGCGAGCGTCCGGCGGGTTGATGCTGGCTCTGAAGGACGGATTTGCCGCCTTTGACCCCGAGAGCGGGGCACTGGATATGCTTGTCGATCCTGAGTCCCATCTGCCGGGTAACCGCTTCAATGACGGCAAATGCGATCCCGGAGGCCGTTTCTGGGCCGGCACGATGGCCTATGAAGACCAGTCGGACCAGGGTAGCGTCTACCGAATGGATACCGACCACAGCGTTCACAGGATGATCGAAGATATCGCGATTTCGAACGGCATCATCTGGAGCCTGGACGCAAAGACGATGTACTACACCGATTCGCTCGATTTCGCGATCCGGGCCTATGACTACGATGTCGAATCGGGCGGTATCCAGAATGAGCGCATCGTCATCGAATTCTCCGAAGATGTAGGCTTTGCCGACGGCTTCACGATTGACGAGGAAGGGATGCTGTGGGTGGCGCACTACGGGGCCAGCCGTGTACGGCGCTGGAATCCGGAAACGGCAGCCGTGTTGGCGGAGGTCGAACTGCCGACGTCAGCCATTACTGCCTGCGCATTCGGGGGACCGAATCTGGACCAACTCTACATTACAAGCGCTTCTTTCCGAATGAGCGACGCGGAGAAGGCGGAACAGCCTCATGCGGGTGGACTGTTCGTAGCGGACCCCGGGGTACGCGGGGTTGCTTCTGACAAGTTCGGCGGATAAGAGGCAGACCCAGGGGAAACACTCGGTCGTTACGGGAACAAAAGGGGGGAGGCGTTCGTCCTATATTCCAGGCTCATTGCGTTATGTTGAGATGGCAGGAGTGAGATCAGTGGGACGAATACGATTAACCATTTCGATTGTTTTGTTTCTCATAGGGACTGCTTTGGCGGGCTGCGGCGCCGGCGTTTCGGACATGGCCGTTTCCGAGTCGGCGGCGATGAGCGCGCCCGCCATGGCAGACGTAGAGGCGTCCGCAGGGCAGCAGGCGGCTGAAGGCGCGGGAGAACCACGCCAGGTCATCGCCAATGCTAACATTTCCCTGGTTGTAGCCGATGCGGCGACGGCCCTGTCGGGAGTCGAGCAGATCGTAACGGATCTGGGCGGGTATGTAGCCGACATGGATCTGTCCAAGGGGAGGTATGACGAGTCGGACGTTTTGAGGGGCTCGTTAACGCTCCGTGTGCCTTCAGCGGGATTGGAGGAGGCGCTGGACTTGCTGCAGGCGCTGGCCACGGATGTGAACTACCTGAATGTGAACAGACAGGATGTCACGGACCAGTACAGTGATCTGGATGCGCAACTGCGAAACCTGCGGGCAACCGAGACGGAGTTGCTGGCCCTGCTAACGGAGGTGCGTGAGAGGCCCAATGCCAAGGTAGAGGACATTCTGGCGGTCCACCGCAGCTTGACTCAGATTCGTGAAGAGATTGAGATGCTGCAGGGACGCAAGAACCTACTGGACAACCAGATCAATTTCTCGACGATCTGGGTTGAGTTGATCCCGGACAGCGTTTTCCGGCCGATTGTGGAGGAGCCTTGGAGCGCCAGCGGTCCGGTACGAAATGCGTTGCGGGCACTGGTGGCAACGCTACAGGGATTGCTGACGGCGCTGATTTGGGCGGTGCTGTACTTGACCCCGTTGCTGCTGGTCTTTTTGATTCCGCTGGCTGTCCTGATCTGGCTGGTGCGTCTTTGGATGGGTCGACGGCGCAGAAGGGAGGAATCGCGGTAACCCGGCAGGCTAACTGCTAAGTGCTGCCGGGTTAGCCTTTGAGCGCGCCGAAGGTCAGGCCGCCGGTGATGTATTTCTCCAGGGCCATGCCGGCTGCGACGACGGGGATGACGCTGACGAGCGAAATGGCGCTCATGTTCCACCATTCGGTGTAGCCGGTCTGACTGACCTGCATGGTCATGAAGAGGGGAATGGTGATGGCTTCACGGAAGGTCAATGTGAGGGCGACGAGGTACTCGTTCCAGGCGCCGATGAGGGAGAGGACGAAGACGGCGACCAGGCCGGGCGCGGCCAAGGGCATGGCGATTCGGAAGAGGACACCGAGGCGGTTGGCGCCGTCGATCATGGCGCTTTCCTCGATTTCCACCGGAAGTCCTTCGAAGAAGTCGCGCATCACCCAGACGATGAAGGGGATGGCGCCACTGCTGTAGACGATTATCAGGGCCAGCCGGGTGTCGAGAAGGCCCAGCTCGCGGAACATTACCAGGAAGGCGAGAATAAAGAGCGCGCCGGGGAACATACGCTGGGACATGAAGCCGAGAACGATGGAATTATTGCGGCCGCCGTAATCGAAGCGGGCGAGGGCGTAGCCGGCACTGGAACCGATAACCAGGGCGACCGTGGACGAGATGAAGGCGACGAGCACGCTGTTCATGAATGGATCGAGGAACCAGGTGAGGCGGTCGACAAAAAGGTAGCGCCAGGCGTGAAGGCCGGGTTGAAAGTCGATAAAGGGCATGTAGGTCGCCTTGATCGACATGTCAATGGCGTTCTTGAAAGAGGTTATCACGACCCAGTACATGGGGAAGAGGAGGATAAAGGACCAGAATCCCAGAATGCAGTACGATATGATCGTGCGAACCCGTTTTTGTGCGGCTAGTCCCATCAGTCCTTCCCCATCGCTCGTCTCGTCAGCACAAGGTATGCCCCGCCGAAGATCATCAGCACAATAAGGAGGAAATATGCCTGGCTGCTGCCGAAGGCCAGATCGCCTCCTTTGACCCCGGTGCGATAGATGGCAAGCGTCACCGATTCGGTGGCTTGTCCCGGCCCTCCTCCGGTCAGCACCATGATAATTTCCACGACTTTGAAGGCATCGATAATACGGATCAGGAGCGCGGTCATGGTGATGGGCATGATCAGGGGTACTGTGATGCGCCAGAACGCCTGCAGCTGATTGGCACCATCGACGCGGGCGGCTTCGTGCAGGTCGGGCGGTACACCCTGCAGCGCGGCCAACAGCATCAGGATCATGAAGGAGCTCCACTGCCAGACGTCGATGGCCATCAGCGCGACCATCGCCCAGGTGGGGCTGGTCAGCCAGGGGACGCCTTCGAAACCGAAGCTGCGCAGGATGTCATTGATGGGGCCGATGTCTTCCTGGAACAACATGCGGCCAACAATGAAGGACACGACGACCGGGCTGACCATGAGAGGCATCAGGAACCAGGTGCGGAAGAGCTTTTGGCCGCGCGTGATGTTGTTCAGCGCCAGGGCGACGGTCAGGCCGATGATGAGCTGCGTGGGCACAACACCAAGCATGAAGACGACGGTATTGCGAGCGGTGCGCCAGAAGGAGCGGTTGTTCAGCAGCTTTTCGAAATTGGCCAGACCGACGAATTTCGTGTCGAAATCCCCGATGCGGTAGAGGTGGAGATCGGTAAAGGCTGCGTAGAGGGTCCACAGCACGGGGACAGCCAGCAAGATGAGGATGATGGCAACTGCGGGCACCAGGAAGATCCACTTCCAGAGGTTGTCCCGGATTTCGAAGCGAAATCGTTTCGAGGGGTAGATTTGGGGTTCAGTTGCCATTTGTGCCCTGGATGATTGGCGGGCTGGCGTGAAAGTTACGCCGCAATGATAGAGAGAAGAGAAGCAGTCAGCGGCCAGCGACCGGGCAGGCTCTTCGCCGCCGGTCGCTGGCCACTGACATTACCAACTGCGGTTACTTGCCCAGGGTGCGGGCGTAGAGTTCGGCCTGATGCTGGAGGCCGCCCATGCGTTCGCTAATTTCGTTGAAGGCGGCCGCGACTTCGTCCAGGGCATCCTGGGGCGGGAGTTCGTTGGCAAGCGCCTTGGATACACCCAGTTCAAGCGCGTCACGGTACTGTACCCAGCCGCCGAAGGCCTGGTCGGTGACGGCGTTGGGATGGTCAAGGGTTTCGCGGGCGGCGTTCAGGTAGTCCATGGCCACTTCTTCGCCCAACTGCAGCGGGCCGGTGGCGAACTCTTCGACCGCTTCCATCTGGCTGAAGCGGTAGGGGCTGGCGCCGGTGAGGTCGGTAACGAATGCCAGGCCGCTCTCCGGCTTGGTCAGATGGGTGACGAAGCCCCAGACGGCGTCGTAGGCCAGTTCGTCGACCTGGGCGGAAACGGCGATGACCCAGCCGCCGAAGGCGTGGAATGGCGCATGACTGGGAATGTCGAAGTAGTCCCATTCGCCGGACTTGGAGTTGAAGACTTCGTGTGAGCCCGGCAGGATGTTGTAGCCCTGCAGGCCCTGGATGACGGAGGTCTCAGGCGAGGTGGCGCTGGTGACGGCGTCCCAGTTGTAGGTCTGGGCGACGCGGCCGCCGTTCATGGCGTTGAGGGAATCACCATAGGTGAAGTTGGTGCCGCCGGGAGGCGCCCAGTTCTGCATTTCTTCGACCCATTCGGTCAGGGCGCGAACGAAGCCGGGATTGTTGAGACGGGCCTCGCCGGTGTCGAGGTCGATGAAGTAGGCATCGTCATCGGGGTGCTTGGCGTAGGCGGTGGCGCGAGAGTTGAAGCCCCACCAGAGGGTATCGCCGCGCTTGGTCATGCAGGCGGCGCCGAAGTCGTCGTCTTCGCCGTTCTCGTTCCAGTCCCAGCCGGTGAAGAATTCACAGATGTTGCGCCACTGATCCCAGGTGACGGCGCCTGTGTCGGGCGAAAGGTCGAAGCCGTAGGTGTTACTGAAGCGGCTGTTGATGTCCTCGTTGGCGAAGAGGTCTTTGCGGAAGGAGTAGTAGTGGATATCGCCGTCGTAGGGCAGGGCGTAGATCTTGCCTTCCCATGAGAGGGTATTGACGATACCGGGGAGGACGTCGTCAAAGTCGATGGCCTCCAGGACCTCGGTCGGGATCTCCTGCAGAGCGCCGGCGTTGATGACATCGGCGCGGGCGTTGCTGGGGAACTGGAAGATGTCGGCCAGGTAGGTATCGGTAGCGACGGACTGCATAATCTTGTCGGTCAGCTCCTGCTGTCCGAAGGCACCGCGTTCGAGTTCGTAGCCGTTTTCCTCGACCCACGGCAGCATGAATGCTTCGACGCGGGCCCCCATACCGTCAAGTCCGGCGTAGCGGATGACGATCTTCTCCTGGGACATGGCTTCTCCGCCGTCCGCCGCGGGTGCGGCAGGCGCGGCACATGCGGCCAGTGCAACAGCGCCGGCTGCGCCACCAACCATACGGAGAAATTGACGTCGGCTTACTTTGCTTTCCATTCTTCCTGTCTCCTTGAATGTGAACAAAATGATTTGTAGTGATGCCTGATGGGGCGCGGCTTCCCGGGAGCTACAGCTAAGTTCTCTGTTGTGCCGCGGGTAAGATTTCGTATCTTTGCGGCCGTAGTGAAGAGGCGGTCGCGGACTGAATATCAAGCGAGAATTCTAGCGAAAAAGTCGACGGCTGTCAAAATTTTGGTGTCATTTATTTTTGGTGAGGTCGAAGAGGAATCATATCTTGCGGCTGCCGAATTGACCATGTCATTCCGCGGCAACCCCAGGGCATACGCGTCTCATTGGGAGAGCGTTCTCAGGAAATTGTCAGTAGTCCAGCCGGATCGTTTACCTTTGGCAGGACTACCGGTTTTGGCACTTTTCTTCTGGCGCAGGGTGTTGAAAGCCAAGCGGTGCAAGACGGCCAGGTTGTCTTGCGCATGGCCGTTGCCCGTGTGACTGTCGTCCACATTCATTGTGGGTTGTTGGAGTCAGATTCATCTTGATGTTGGCGCAGGCTTTCTCATATGTATGTTGGACGAGAGTTTATGAGCGTTTACGAGTGTTTGCAAGCGTTGACGTGTTGTCTGAACTGCATTTTTTGTGATTTATATGATGGGCTGCAGTTAGGGCCTTGCCGGTGCAGGTTGTCTCGCACGAGCGTTGGACTAGAGTTGATGAGAGTTTACGAGCGTTTGCGTGTTGTCTGAGTGCGATTCATACAGTTTGTGTGATGGGCTGCAGTTAGGGCCTCGCCGGCGCAGGCGGGGCCGTTCAACTGTTTGCGTGCGCTGTACGAGAGTTGTACGTACTCTGACATGGTGGGACGAGACGGTCGGGTCATGTCGGGTCAAGTCGGGTTATGTCGGCAAAAGTCGGGTGAAGTCGGGCGAAAAAATTTTTATGGCCCTTTTTTGCCGTTACGGTTTTGCATCAGTTTTTTCGTTTCCGGAGCCGACTCCCGGTACTGGCAGCCTCGCCACGACTCTCTCACAGACGCCAGACTCACGCCGGTCGGCCGGCGGTTGGGGGCGGTGTGTCGTGTCCGGACGCTAAGAGTCGGGCTAAGTCGGGTCAGTGCGGGCAGTTTACCCTTCTGTGGTCCTTCGCGTTTTGCCTCGCACACGTTTCCTTGCTGTCTTAGTTGGGTACTGGGCAGTTACCAGTCCTGGAAGGGTCCTCCTTCGCCTTCGGATTCCCCGCCAGAGAGAGTCATGGCTTGATGACAGTACGCTCTCGGTCATGCCTTTTCGCATTCTGGCGCAGGGATATTATATCACTGTTTTTGATGCAATTTCCGGGTGCAACCCAAATTTGGGGTGGGGATAGTCTGGCGACTTTTGGAAAGACGCAGGGGAGGCGCCAGGCCGGACATTATCGCGGGTTCCGTCAGTTAGGGAGGATGCGAAGGCAGGCACAGGGCCGGCACCTGTGGGGATTTGATGGGACTGGCGCGAAGTGGTTTGGCTAAACCCCTTCGAGTAGGCACCCGTCCGAATGTCGACACCAGGTCGATGAGGGATGTTGTTGGGGGGGGCGTTGGGGGGGGGGGGGGGGGGGGGGGGGGGGCGGGGGCGGGGGGCGCGGGCGCCCGCGCGCCCCGGCCGCGGGGCCCGGGGGCGCGGGCACCGAGAGCACAAGACAAAA
>VXOE01000327.1:0-810 GCA_009840225.1 Caldilineaceae bacterium SB0662_bin_25
GCCCGTTGGTGATATCGACTTCGACTTCGATCTGTTCGGCATCCAGACCTACAATTGCACAGCTGCGCACTTTGGCGAGCATTGGGACCTCCGTTGGGGGATAGCGAAGCCGGAACGGCAGTTTTTCGTGGTTGGTTTTTCGTTTTTAGTGAACTGCCGAGCACGCGGCGAACATCTAATTGCTCTTGATCCACGGAGGGACACGGAGAACGGCGTGCGAGTTTCAACAGGAAGTTGAGGGACGAGCTGCTGGACAAAGAGCTCTTCTATATGTTGCTGGCGGTGCGTGTGCTGACGGAGCGGTACTGGCGGACTTACAACCGGATCAGACCGCACAGCTCTCTGGGCTGCCTGCCGCCTGCGCCTGAGACCCTCTTGCCTGCCGACCCTGTCCTCATGCTTGTCGACTGACATAACGAGTGGGACAAACATCGGGGGCCGATCATGCCGACAGACCGACGTGGCTCGTTTATCGGCGTCTACCAGTGAATGATTTCGACTTCATCGCCGCGCAAGATGAAGACATATGGCTTGCCATCGGCATAGGATGTCACAACCAGCATCCCGTCCACCACCGGAATCATCTCATAGGATGGAGCGCCGAACAGATACACGCTGCCATTGGGACAGATTGCCAGGGGTCGACCGGCATGGTTGGGCAAGCACGGCATATCTCCATGCTGATTCCCGGTTTGGCTCGAGGTGGAAGGATCCATATTCGCGGACCGCACCGGCGTTGGCGTCGGTGTAGCTCGCTGATCCGGCGCGGACAGCGAAGTAGCCGTGGAAGTAGCCGTGGGCGTGTTCCCC
>VXOE01000327.1:910-4367 GCA_009840225.1 Caldilineaceae bacterium SB0662_bin_25
TATTCCTCTGATCCGGCGCGGACAGCGAAGTAGCCGTGGAAGTAGCCGTGGGCGTGTTCCCCTGAACCGGCGCGGACGTCGGTGTAGCCGTGGACGTATTCCTCTGATCCGGCGCGGACAGCGAAGTAGCCGTGGAAGTAGCCGTGGGCGTATTCCCCTGAACCGGCGCGGACGTCGGTGTAGCCGTGGACGTAGTCGTGGAAGTGGAGGCAGTTGTAGGTGTTGAGGTTGCGGTTGGCGTGGCGGTGTCAGGCAAGTGCTGCGCGCGTGCTGCTTCACATGCACCTTGAGAGGAGTACGGACCTTGAGGAACGCCTCCAAGTTCAAAATGCCAGTTGCCTCCCAGGTCACTAAAGCATGGCCCGACAATCGTCTGCTCTTGGGCCGCCGCGGGCGCTTTGCTGAGTATGGCGACAATCACGCAGAGAGCCAGAACGCTCGCCACAATTGTCATTGCCCTTATCTTCGTCACGTGCATTCACCTCCGCAGCGTAAGGGTGTGCGGACCATATGAGGACCCCAAGCTCAAAGCCGCCAAAGTTCAAGTATATCACGTTTGTATGTCGTTAGGATGTCATTCCGTTCTTTTTTGGTGTCAAGATTGTGCCAATATTGGAATAATCCGTCTCTGTACGGGACTTTGGACGGCGTTGTGACACGCAGCCTCAGGCAACGGCAGTCGAAACAGTTCTTAACTGTCCGCGGAGAACACGGAGGGACACGGAGAAGATCTAACTGCTTTCATCTGCGAAGGGGCGCGAAGAACACCTTTTTGTCCGCGGAGGACGCGGAGGGACACGGAGAACACCAAAGGCGGGGCGGGGTTTCCGTGTGCAGTTGGGCAGCCGGTCGCGGACCGGTCGCACTCTGCTTCTGCAAGTCGTTGTTCGGACAAGCGTCAACGGGCCCCAGATCGGTCATGCAGGTTGAAGCGGCCCAGACAGGAGTCATGGCCCGTCTTTTTCGTGTTGGGCCAGCCAGGCCCAGGCGATGGACCTTTCCAGGTCGTTCAACTCACCTGCGATCCGGTAGAGTTCGCTGCCGGTGCCGGTTGCCAGCTGCGCCTGCAGGCCGACGGTGCGGACGCGCAGGACGGGCAGATCATGAGGGTGCGCCGGCTGCACGGTCATGCTGACGAGAACCCTTTCGCCCGCGCCGGCATGGCCAATGGCGACCGCAAGGCGGCCGTCCCTCAGTTCGCAGTGTATCCAGTAGCCGCTCAGGACCTGGTTGCGGCGGCCGCTTTTGACAGCCTGTTTTACAACCGGTGTCAGCTGCTCGATGGCCCAATCGTCCACCTGGCCGCGCCCGCTGATCATTTCCCGGCCGCTTTCCACTATGATATGCCGCAACTCGCGTCTGTCCACTGTGCGTTCCTATCCGATCTATCGCCGGCGGCGCAGGTATATTCATGTGTAGATATGTTCATAGATGACTTAATGCAACTCCTGGCTTCGTTCTGCCAGCCACGCGCGTTGTTCTTCCTCGAGCGGCGGGCCGCAATTTTCCGGATGGATTGTGCCGGCGGCGGCAGCCGGGCCAGCGTGCAGGATACGGCCGTTGGCGGCCCGCAGATCGTCACACCGCTCGCGCGCAACAGCAGGGGTTAGGGAATCGGGTCCAGGGAATCGTAGCGTAATTCTTGCCATCTAAAGCGACGGCAAGATAGAGACACAGGGGGTGGGGCAACCCTAAGGGCGGGCGCCCACAAGGGGCGCCCTTACTGCTGCGATGCCGGGGCATCGAGTCGGTGAACCGCCTGCGGCAGGCGTCAACGCGACGGCACAGCGGTGGCCGAGGCGTATTGCAGCAGCCATGCGCTTGTCCCGCCGCCGGCGTTCAGCGCACGGATGGTGTAGTAGTATTTCGTCCCGGCCGTAACGCCGGTGTGCGTGTAGGAGGTGCCGGACAGGTTGGCACCCCCGATCGACTGCCAGCCCGTCTCTGCGTCCCACCACACCATCAGTTCGTAGCGTACCGCGCCCTGTACAGCGCCCCAACGCAGCGTCACGCCGCCCTCGGTCGCCGTCGCGGTCAGCGCCGGTGTCGAAAGCCTTGCTGCAGTTGCGGTCGGCGTCGGTGTAGCCGTTGACGTCCCGCCCGCCGGCACCCCTTGCGATGCGATCACAGACGGATACGCGTTCGTCTCCGCACCCAGCCAGCCGCTTGTCTCGCCGGCGGCGTTTACGGCGCGGATGGTGTAGAAGTAGGTCGTCCCGGCGGTAACGCTCGTGTGCGTGTAGGAGGTGCCGGTCAGGTTGGCACCCCCGATCGGCTGCCAGCCCGTCTCTGCGTCCCACCACACCATCAGTTCGTAGCGCACCGCGCCCGACACCTCTGGCCAACGCAACTCGACCGCGTCCGCGCCCGCCTGCGCGGTCAGTTTTGGAACCGGCAGCACTGATGCCGGTGTGGGTGTCGGCGTTGCTGTCAGTTCAGGTGCACCACCATCGCTCAGCCGGCGACCCCTGTTAGCGGGCGTTGCCGTAGGCGTCGGTGTTTGAAAGCCGGGCGGGGCACTCGTGGGTGTAGCTGTCGGTGTAGCCGTCGACGGAACAGGCGTGCCGGTTGCGGTAGGGACTGCGTTCGCCGGCACGACGACAGTCAAGAGGTCAGAATAGCCGCTACCCCACCCGCCGCGGATTGCCTGTATGTGGTATCTGTAATGGCCACCAGGGACGGCGACGTCTTTATCGGTAAAACTTGTAGCGCTGCCGGGAGGGCGATAGCTGACGATGAAGCCACCCCTGCTGTGGCGCGGCCACGAGCGATAAATCCAATAGCTGTCCGCCCCGCCCGCGGGCGCAGTCCAACTCAGGACGATGCCTTTGTCCGTCACCTTGCCGGAGAAATTACCTGGGATTGCCGGCCGCGTTGCCAGCCGCGTTGCCGTAGGCGTCGGTGTTGCCGTAGGTGTCGGTGTTGGAAAGCCGGGCGGGGCACTCGTGGGTGTAGCTGTCGGTGTAGGTGTCGGTGTAGCCGTCGACGGAACAGGCGTGCCGGTTGCGGTGGGGACTACGCTCTCCGGCACGGCGACGGTCAGGGTGCCCGACCAGCCGCTATTCAGGAAGCCGCGGGATGCACCTATCTTGTAACGGGTCGCACTTATCTGGTAGCTGTAATTGCCAGCGACGGCGACGTCGCTATCGGTAAAACTTGTAGAGTTGCCGGCAAGATAGAGGATGGGGGCGCCAGTCCTGCTGTGGCGCGGCCACGTGCGACGAATCCAATAGCTGTCCGCCCCGCCCGCGGGCGCAGTCCAACTCAGGACGACGCCGTTATTCGTCGCCCGGCCGGAGAAATTACCCGGGATTGCCGGCGGCGCCGGCGTTGCCGTAGGCGTAGGCGTCGCTGTCAGCGCTTGCTGTGCCCGGGCATGTCCGCCCGGCAGGAGCGGCGCGATGAGGACGGCGAAGAGCGCCGAGAGCAGGAAAGGTTTTATGCGGTTAATGGCGTG
>VXOE01000384.1 GCA_009840225.1 Caldilineaceae bacterium SB0662_bin_25
TTCGTAACAGGTGCCTAATCGAAGGTGTCCAGCCCGACCACGTCCCGCCAGTCCCCAGTCCCATCAGATCCCCGTACGTGCCTGCCCTCGCACCCGCCCCAACTGACGGACGCCGCCGTACGGCCAGGCCCAGCGCCTGTACTGCGTCTCGCCCAAAGACGGCAAACAACCCCAGCCACCGCTGGTACGGATTCACCGCCAGACTGTTCCCACTCCAAATCTGGGATGCACACGAAGGCAAAAGCGGGCAATAGGTTAGGGAAAGTGGCCGCGCTCGCACGCGGGCGCGACTGAGCTGAGGTAAGTCGGCTGATGCGGGTGCACGCTTGCTTTTCTGACGGAGTAACGGCAATATGCTGAGGAAAGCAGACTTCAGCCAATGCTGTGAGAGGAGAACATATGCCGACCAGCAAAATGCAGGGCGTGTACCCCATCCTGGTCACGCCCTTCAATGAGGATTCGCAGATCGACGAAGAAAGCCTGCGCCGGTTGATAGACTTCAATCTGGATGCCGGTGTTCACGGGTTGGGGGTTGCCCTGGGAAGCGAGGTCTATAAGCTGACAGAGGCCGAACGGGCCCGGATGACCCGTGTCGTCGTGGACCAGGTCGCTGGCCGTGTCCCTGTGGTTATCAATACGGGAGCCAATGGAACAGACCTGGCCGTTCATTACAGCCGTATGGCGCATGAGAACGGAGCCGACGCGCTGATGGTGCTGCCGCCGTCCTTCTTTCCGGCAGGGCCGAACGAGATTGCAGCCTACTACCGTGCCATCTCGGATGCTGTTCCCTTGCCCATCTTCATCCAGGACGTGGCCGCGTCGCCCATTTCTGCTGGCCTGGCAAGGCGGCTGGCCGAGGAGTGTGAATGGGTCCAGTATATCAAGGTAGAGAGTTTCCCCGTGGTAGAGAAAGTGGCGGCAATGTCGGCCGAAGCGGGTGATGTGCTGACGGTTTTCGGCGGCGCCGGGGGCGGTTACTTTATCGAAGAGATGCGCCGCGGCTCGGTTGGGACAATGCCGTTCTGTACCCAGCCCGAGGCATTTGTAGATATATGGGACCGAGTGCAGGCAGGTGATGAAGCAGGCGCGTGGGAGACGTTTAACAAGCAGCTCGTTCCGATTGCCCGCCTCAGTGCCCAGGGCGCAGGCCTCTTTCACGGCGTCCATAAGGAGATTCTCGTCCATCGCGGCGTGATTCGGACGGCGGTTGTCAGGGCGCCTGCTGCATCGATAAACCAGCTGACGCGAGAGGAGTTGGGAACACTACTGGAGGAACTGTATCCGAACGACGAGCAATGAGTGAAAGGGAATGCGAGAAAAGAGCCGCACTCCTGGTCAATATGATGGTCTGAACATATATGAGAGGAAGGTTTAGGGACGATGAAAATAGTAGACATACAGGTGGTTCCGTTTCGGGTCGTGCGTGAGCAGTTTCATCAGGGCAGGTATAGCTTTCCGCGTGAGGTAACGCAGACGCTGATGAAGGTGATTACTGATGAGGGCGCAGAAGGCTACTATTTTGGCGGGCATGGACATGGCGACGCCGACGGGTTGACGCCGGAAGACCGGTCGCAGATGGAAGGGCGGCTCAAGAATATGGTTCTGGGGGAGGATCCCTACGACCGTGAGCGCTTCTGGCACTGGATGTGGGTGGCGAACGTCCCCGAGCATCTGCTGAGTGCGCTGGACTGCGCCCTGTGGGATCTCCAGGCAAGGGCTATGGGCCTGCCGCTCTACAAGCTGCTGGGCGGCTGCCGCGATAAAGTGAAGGCGTACGCGAGCACCTTTCCAAATGTGGGCAGCGTGGAAGACTATGCTGCGCATGCTGTGGCTTGCAAGGAGGAAGGGTATACGCACTACAAAATCCACCCATACTATTTCTGGAATCCGGTGACGCACGAGGCGGTACCGGGGCGGCCGTCGCACATTGAAAAGGACATAGAAGTGTGCAGGGCGGTGCGGGCCGCCGTCGGTGACGACATGGTGCTGAGCTACGACCCATGGGGTACCTACCGGACCTATGAGGAGGCCTACAAAGTGGGGCGCGTACTGGAGGAACTGGGCTACTACTGGTACGAACATCCGATGAACGAGTATAGGGTGCAGCCCTACATAAAGCTGTGCCGGGAGCTCGATATTCCAATCCTGTCACCTGAGATCGCCGCCGGGAGCCTGTATACGCGCGCCGACTGGATACTGCGAGGCGCTTCGGACATGACGAGGATCGACGTACTGCGCGGTGGAATCACCGGAGTGCGCAAGATGGTTGCGGTCGCGGAAGCGTTCGGCGTCAAGTGCGAAATCCACATGAGCGGTTTCGCGAACCTGCAGATCCTGGGTTCTACGAGCGAGGACACGTGTGAATACTACGAACGCGGGCTGCTGGCGCCGGGAATAGACTGCAATACGCCTCCGCCCTATCTGAAGGACATCGGTGACAGAATGGATAGCGAGGGATTTGTCCACTTGCCGCAGGAACCGGGCATGGGTTACCAGATAAATTGGGACTATATCGAGGACAATCTGGTTTGAAGGGAGAAGGCCGCGGGTCGGGCAAGCCGGCCGCGGCAAAAGGGAAGGATTCGTGCGGCGGGGAAACCACGCCCCGCCGCTGTCGATGCAGCTACCCATTTAAAATGCTACGCCCAATTTTACATTTTCCTCCGGTGCGTTCGCGATCTTGGGATATTCATCGAGCAGGTCTTCGAATGGAACGACTGGCTGGACGACGGGCTCCGCCTTCAGGCTGCCGTCGCAGAGAAGGCGCCACACCACAGAGAAGAGGCGGTTTTCGTCCCAGTTGGGGTATTCGGGATTGGGTTCGCTGCACGCGCGCGAGAAGACGATGGTAGGGCGGTTAAAGTGTGCTTCAGCGCCCAGATCGAGGCCGGCGGGATAGCTGCCGGGCCAGGCCCCGGCAACAACCGTGCCCAGATACGCGACGCCGCGCAGGGCGGCCTGCAATGCGCTGTAATGGCCGCTGTAGTCTACGCAAACGTCCGCCCCGCGTCTGTCGGTTGCGAGCTTGATTTCGAGTCCGGCGTCGCAGGAAGTCGGGTCCATAACGATGTCTGCGCCGCACTCCTCCGCCACGTCGCGGCGCAAGGAGATGGGATCGACGGCGATTACAGGATAGGCGCCGGCCAGTTTGGCCAGTTGGACGACAAAGAGTCCAATTGCGCCCATGCCGAAGACTGCGACCGTGTCACCAAGGCGGATGTGGCCGTCGCGGACGGCGCCGAGCGCGAAGTCGGCCGGGTCGAGGCAGACTGCCGCCTGCCACGGAACGCCGTCGGGTAGTCTGCGGGCGTGTTGGGCGGGCCAAACGTGTTCCTGTCGGAAGGAGCCGTGGGCAAAGACCGTATCTCCGAGGCTGATGTCCTGGACCTCTTTGCCGATCTCGGTCGCCTCGCCAACGCACATGTTGCCCAGCCCGTTTGGATACTTCACCATCTGGCTTTCCTGCGTGAAAATATGCAGCTCGCCATCGTAGTTGCCGCGATGACCGGCGTAGCCTTGAAACATGGCCATTTCCGAGCCGTGTTTGGCCGCACCAAAGCGACTGCGCACGCGAATCTGGTCCGGTCTTAAGGGAGGGCTTTCATATTCACGGAATGCGACTTCCTCTCGGGCGGGGGCGATGAGCTCGGTGGGCATGGGAATCCTCCTGGAGGCGGTGACCCGGTTGGTTGCAGCCAGCTTCGACTCTTAAGTTGCTGATTGTACATCCTTCCTACTCTGTCGACAATTGTGTATGCAGGATCCGCTGTGCTATTCTATTTCCGCTTCTGACAAACCATACCTCCACCTACTGCAATTGCTATGCCACTCTGGTTGACACGAAACGACGTTGAGAATCTCCTGGATATGCAGTCTGCCATCGAGGCAGTGGGAGAAGCCTTCCGCCTGATATACGAGCGCGAGGCGGAGTTGCCCGTGCGAGCCAATATACCGGTTGCCAGGCATGAGGGGAGCTTGATGTCCATGCCCGCCTACTTGGGCGGCGAGATGGATGCGCTGGGGGCAAAGCTGATCTCCTTCTACGGGACGAACCCGACGCGGCGAGGGCTGCCAGCAATTCAGGGGAACATAGTGCTCTTCGACGGCAGGACCGGGGCCCTGCTGGCCCTTATGGATGCCGGATATCTGACGGCGATGCGGACCGGTGCATCCGGGGGCGTTGCGACGCGCTATTTGGCGAAGGAGGACGCCCGGACGCTCACCATCTTCGGCAGTGGCGTGCAGGCCCCGTACCAGGTGGAGGCAGCCCTGTGCGAGCGGGCCATCGAGCGCGTTCTTGTCCTGTCGCGCACGCCGGCAAATGCAGAGGCGCTCGCACTTAAGCTGGAGCAGATGTTCAATATCTCAGCCCAGGCCACCGTCGATGTCAAAATGGCCGTTGAAGCGGCCGATATTCTGGTCACGGCAACAAGCACGCACGAACCTCTCTTCGATGGCAGCCTGTTGCGACCCGGTGTGCACATTTCCGGAATTGGTTCGCACCTTCCCTACGCAAGTGAAGTGGATGCCAGCGCAGTGCAAAGGGCCAAGGTTGTGGTCGATCAGATGAGCGCATGTCTGGCCGAGGCTGGCGATCTGATCCGGCCGATCGAGGACGGTGTGTACGATGCCAGCCAGATTCACGCCGAGATCGGTGCGATAATTGCCGGGGACCAACCCGGACGCGAGGGCGACGACGAGATAACTTTTTTCAAGTCGGTTGGCCTGGCAGCGCAGGATGTGGCGGTTGCCCGCGTGGTCTACGCCAAAGCGCTGGCGCAGGGCGCAGGCACTGAGTTGGACCGGTAACGCGTCGGATGGCGGAATCGTCACTGGCGGCAGAGCCCAGGCAGATCGCGTTCGATGCGCAAAATGCAGAGCACGTGCGCTGGATGGTGGCGGTCTGGAACCAGGCCGCCAATAGCAGTATTCCCCTCACCGAGAGATTCCTGAAATACAGCTTTACAGAAGATGCGGGCGTCGTACGGGCGGGCCGCATTGCATTCGTGCAAGACCGGCCCGCCGGTTTCGTGCTATGCAGCGTTCATCCCGGCGCGCCGCCGGCGATGCGTACTGAAGTTACCGGCTGGATAGAGGCGATCGCGGTGGCGCCAACCTACCAGAGGAAGGGGATCGGCAGGAAGCTGCTCGGTTGGGCTCAGAACTGGCTGGACTCACAGGAGAATCCCTCTGCCTCCGGCCTTGTGAAAGTGGGCGGGGGCCCGCGTCACTTTGTGCCTGGCGTACAAGCCGGGTCCGATGCCGAACTGTTTTTCTTGGCATGTGGATTCGACTATGAAGATGAGCCCTTTACTTGGGACGTGGCGCGATCTCTCAGCGACTACAGTCCGCCGTTGCTCGACCATGTGCCGGCGGCAGCGCGGCCTGGTCAGCCGGGACAAGAGCGAGATGTGTTGGGCTTTCTCGCCAGTGAGTTTCCGGGAAGGTGGCACTGGCAGGCTGAGAGGTTTCTGGAGGAGGGCGGACGAATATCGGACTTTATGTTGCTCTGGACGGAAGAGGGCGTGCAGGGATCTTGCCGGCTTACGTTTGAGGACTCGGTCAATCCGATTGACCGCTACTTCCCGTACCAGCTGCCGCGTCCGTGGGGACAGCTTGGTTGGATCGGGATAAGCGCACATCTGCGAGGGCAGGGGCTGGGCATCTTTCTGCTGGATGCCGGGCTGAGGCGGTTGCACAACAGTGGCGTCAACGGGTGCGTAATCGACTGGACGACATTACTCGACTTTTACGCCAAGTGCGGGTTCCGTCCCCATCGGAAGTGGGCTAAGCTCAGTCGGACCAGGGGCAGCAATGGGTAGCCCGACATTCAGGACCGGAAATTCTCCCCTATGAGCATGAACGCTACTGCGCCTGCGATGAAAATCATTGGACTCATGAGCGGCACATCCGCTGACGGTATCGACGCGGTCCTGGCTGAAATCTCGGAAACGGCTGACAATCCCCGGATGCGTCAGATTGCATTTGAGAGCGTTCCTTGGGGCCAAGAGGAGCGTGAGGCCATTATGCTTCTGATATTAGGGCAGGGTGATACGCGCACTATGAGCCGGGCGGGGTTCTTGTTGGGAGACCGGTTCGCCGAGGCTGCGCTGTACGTAGTCGAAAAAAGTGGGTTTGACATAGAGGACATCGATCTGGTCGGTTCGCACGGGCAGACAGTCTGGCACGAGGTCGAAGAAGACGGCACGGTTCAGTCGACTCTTCAGATTGGGGAGGCGGCTGTGATCGCCGAGAGAACCGGGCTTACCACGGTGGCCGATTTTCGCGTGGCCGACGTCGCGGCGGGAGGACAGGGAGCGCCGCTCATACCGATCTTTGATCGCTTCTTTCTGCGGCCAAAGGCAGGTTCGACGGGTTGCCGGGCCGTTCAAAACATCGGCGGCATCGGCAATGTGACGTTTCTGCCGCCGGAAGGGCATGACGGAGGCATCCTGGCCTTCGATACAGGACCGGGCAATGTGCTGATCGACTGGGCAGCGGGCCAGGCAACTGACGGTGCGCTGCAATTCGATAAGGATGGTGGGTTGGCCGCAAGGGGCAGCTGCAACGATAGTCTGGTTGAAGGCTGGCTTGCACATCCCTATTTCCTACAGCTTCCTCCCAAGTCGACAGGTCGGGAGCTTTTCAGCCTGGCGATGGCCAAACAGTACCGTCAGGAGGCTGCCGACGCGGGGCTCTCGAACCAGGATTTTGTCGCGACCGTGACGGAGCTGACGGCGGCTTCGATTGCCGAGAGCTATCGTCGGTTTGCCCCTGCGCCGGTAGCTGACGTAGTTGTCTGCGGGGGTGGTGCACGCAACCCGGTGCTTCTGGAAAGGTTGCAGGCGCAGTTGACCCGGAGGTGCCGGCGACAGGTTGCAGTTGTGCGCTATGGCGAACTGCCAGGGATCCCGGGAGACGAGGAGTCGAAGGAGGCTCTGGGCTTTGCCCTGCTGGCGTGGCTGGCGATTCAAGGCGAAGCGGGCAATGTGCCCGCGTGTACGGGCGCCAGCGGAGAGCGCATACTGGGCAAGATTGCGCCGGGACGGAATCTCCGGCGAGTGTTAAGCAAGCTGTAGACACGCCCTGCTCGCCTCGCAGCGGTGTCCTGATTACATCATAGAGACCGGGTCGATGTCGATGCGCCAGCCGAAAGGGATGTCGATGCCTTGCAGGAATGCCGAGGGATCCGCCGCCCGAACAATGATCTGCCATCGATAGTAGCCGCGGTAGCGCGCATAAGGTGCAGGGGCGGGGCCCAGCAGGTCGACACCTTCGCCCCAGATACCCATCTCCTCGGCGCGTTGCTCTAACTTCCTCATCATCCGGTTAGTCTGACCTTCGACCGTTTCAAGTTTCTTGTGCCAGAAGATCAACCGGGCCAGCCTGCTCACCGGTGGGTAGTGCTGCTCGCGTCGGAATTCCATTTCCCGCTGGTAAAAGGCGTGGTAGTCGTGACCGGCCGCTGCCTGCAGCGCGTAATGCTGGGGCGTGTAGCTCTGGAAGATGACCCGACCACCTCTGCGGCTGCGACCGGCGCGTCCTGCCACTTGTGTCAATAGCTGGAATGTACGTTCCGGGCCGCGGAAGTCCGGCAGATAGAGACCCACGTCTGCGGCGACGACGCCGACCAGTGTGACGAGCGGCAGGTCCAGCCCTTTGGCGATCATCTGTGTACCGATAAGTACGTCGGCCTCGTGGGAGGCAAATCGATCGAGGATCTTTTCGTGGCTGTCCTTGCGACCGGTGGTATCGCGGTCCCAGCGCAGGAGGCGCGCGCGCGGGGCGATTTGGCTGACCAGTTCTTCTATGCGCTGCGTTCCGGTGCCGAAGAACCGAATGCGATGACTGCGGCAGGCCGGGCAGTGTTCGGGAATCGGTTCGCGACCGTTGCAGCGGTGACAGATGAGCTGGGCAGCACGTTCGTGGAAAGTGAGGGGCGTTTCGCAGCGGGCGCATTCGGCGACAAATCCGCAGTCGCGGCACATTACAAATGAGTGCGTGCCGCGGCGGTTCAGGAAGAGGATGGCCTGTTCCCCAGCGTCGAGAACTGCGTGCAGCTCGGACTGAAGACTGCGGCTGAAGATGCTCCGGTTGCCGGCGCGCAACTCCTGGCGCATGTCCACGATTTCAACGGGAGGCAGTGCGGCGTATGCAGGAGGTCCAGCCTTTTCCTGCGGGCGGGCATCATCCAGTTCGCCATGGCCCACAACCCTGTCGGGCATTTCAAGCAGCTGCAGCCTGTCCTGTTGCGCGGCATGGTAAGAGTCCAAAGACGGCGTGGCAGTTCCGAAGATCAGGGCGCTGCCGGTTGCTTCTGCCAGTTGGATGGCAACTGTGCGTGCATCGTAGAAGACGGTAAAGCTGCCCCACTCGTCAGTGTCCTGCTTGTAAGTGGACTCGTGTTCTTCGTCGACCACGATGAGACCGAGGCGGTGCAAGGGAGAGAAAAGAGCGCTGCGGGCGCCGACAATGACATCGATCTGGCCGTCCCGTGCCCTGCGCCAGACATCGTAGCGCTGGCTGGCGTTCAGCCCAGAGTGAATTACCGAAACCCGATCTGGAAAGCGGCCGGCGAAGCGAGCAACGGTCTGTGGTGTGAGTGCAATCTCAGGTACGAGGACGATGGCCTGGCGATTGCGTGATAGTGTTTCGGCGATTGCACGCAGGTAAATTTCGGTCTTGCCGCTGCCAGTTGCACCGTGGAGAAGGAAGGTCCCACTCCGAAGAGACGCCTTCACAGGCCCTTCTGCCTCCGAGCACCGATTCAAGGGTTCGTCTTGCGTAGAGGGGAAGCAGGTCCTGCTGATTTCATCCCAGACCTTCTGCTGTTGGTCGGTCAGTCCGGGGGGATCTGTCCTTGGATAGATACGGCCGCCGAGAGGGTCCCGGTAACGCACTTTCTGTTCGAGCCGGATCAGTCCGGCGTCCCTCAATTTGCGCAACATTGCAAGATCGGTATCTACCGTCTTGTAAAGGTCGGTCTTCCAGACGGGAGTAGTGGCCTCAGCAAGGTACTTCAAGACCGGCTCGTATCTTGACGTACCCCTCATCCTCAGGATGGCATCTTCTGCGGCCGAACGCGACTGCGCAAGAGTCACACAGTCGTCTGTAACGCGTACTAGCCCCTTTTCCTCCAAAAAAGGAATAAAGTCTTCCGGCGGAAATTCGCAGGCAACTGTCAGTTCATCCAAGGTCAATTTGAACGACGGTGAATCCAGTAGTACCGCCAGGATGTGATCCTGTTTCCTCGTCCGTCCAAGTTTGAACAGATTTGTGCGAACAGACATTGGATCGATAAGCAACTCAACCTGTTCCTCCCGTTTGGTACGGACTCTGGTAGCCGCGCCGCTCTTGCTGAGCAGGCCAGGCGTCAGGAAGAGCTTCACGGCTTCCGAGATTGGCGCCGCGTAGTAGTCGGCAATCCAGAATGCCATGGTCAGCTGGGCCGGGTTCAGGACGGGTTGCGGACGGGCGAGTCGAACGATCGCTTTGGTCTCGACGGGAGACGAGGTCGCAGGCCCTACAACGATTCCCTGAACTTCCTGCGGGCCAAAGGGGGCCCATACCAGGTGCCCCGGCTCTACCTGACCTTTCAGGTTGGAAGGCAGATGATAGTGGAAGGTCTGAAAACGCGCCGCCCCGCCGGTACGTTGGTGAACCGAGTCCGGCCCTGGGAGATTGAGGGAGAGATTCAGTGCGCCATCTCCATCGACGCCACCCAAGTCACTGCCTGGCGGCGGAACGTCATTTTGCCTGAATGAACGGCGGATGGGGATGAATATGATTACTTCAACTAGGCTCTTCTCGACTGACACAGGATGTCCCTCTGAACAGTATGGCTCATATGTTCCGTCTAACCCAAGGGAATTGTAACCCCGGTGCGGCGCGGCCGCCAAGGGCGCGGTCCTCCCCACGGCAACCGATTCAATGATGGGGTTTTCCTGCGTCGCAACAAGGGCTACAGGAGAGCGAGGTTAGAGACGGCCTTGCCTTCGGGCATTACCAACGGCGACGGCGCTGAAAGGTTAGAAGCAGTGTGACGCGGAAGATTCCGGCGTAGACGTACACTTGCCAGAGCCCGACAGGAAGGGCCAGGGCAGCAGGCAGGTAAGCGGTGACGGGGTGTCCGATTATGGAGGCATTTAGCGAGTTGAAGAGGACGGCCAGAAGGCCGTAGCAGACCAGCCCGAGAACAACGCCCATCAGCGGTTGGATCGTTGAGCGCAAAATGTATTGGCGGTCGAACTCCTCATGCACTCGCATTCGCTCAAAGAGAAACGATACGGTGCCCAGCCACCCGCCGATCCCGCCGCTTGCCACCGTCCACAGCAGCGAATAGTAGTGAGACGTGTTCCATCCTGTGCTGGATGAGATCACCAGGATTATTTCATTGACATCGAGCGGATAGAGATAGAGGGCGGCGCCAAGTCCGCCCAAGGCGGCCAACCAGAGTATGAGGAGACCGAACGTGCGCAGTGCGATGCCGCGTGAACGACTGCGGCTGGACTTGGCGCGTTCGATTATCTGCCTGGCCTGTTGAATATTGTACTGAGCCCGCTCGATACGGTGGGGCTGGCCGGCTATGATCTCCCTGGCCTCACGCAAAAGGGACAGGGCATGGCCCGTGTTTTCGCGCCGCGTTTCCCGAAACCGTTCGATTGCTTCGTAGAGGCTGGTGATTTCTTCTTCAATCAGTTGCGCGTCGGACGAGAGAGATTCGGGCGCCACCTGGAACTGTAGCCATTCGGGCGGGGGCGCTACCGTTACGGGATTGTCCAGAAGCGATTCCGATTGCGTCCGAGTATTTTGAATTGGAAATTGCGGCTCTTGTGGCCTTGTCTGGTCTGCTGGACCCTGGCCCGACTGTATATGGGGCAGGTCTTCCCCGTCGGACTGATCGACTTTGCGGGGAGACTGGTAGAGGAATCCCTGTCTGGAAAACGTTCCAGAGGTGGGCTCTGTATCTTGCCGGATAGAGGGTTGGGACCACTGGCGCGATTCCGCGGCGGGATCAGGGGAGCCGGATGTGGCCGAACCTGGGACGGATGCATCCGGCACCGCCGCATCGCTTTGAATCTGGTCAGGTGTCGGGGCGTTTTCCAGTCCGGGCTGCACTGTCTGGCCGGAATGCAAAATCGGTTCTTGCTGGTCCTCGGCTTCTCTTGTTGGCGCCGACGCGATGCCTTCCGTAGAGTCGCGAGTTGAGTCGGAGTCCGTGCTTGCGGCCATCTGCTCAAGGAGAAACTCGGCGCGTTGACGCAGCGCGGCCAACTGTGCCGCCGATTCTTCGAGCATTTGAAGGGAAGACAACTCTTCCCGCGCCAAGTCGATCGGACCTGGACCCGCCCTACTTTCTTCGGTCGGATTTGGGTTGCCGTCCGAAGATGCAGAGGCGTTTTCAGATTCGGAATTCAAAATAAGCTACAGTTCATTTGCAACGCCAAATGCCCGGAGGCGGCACCGGTTTGACGGAATCCCCACCGCCCAACAGTGATCAGAGGACTGTCTAGTACTATATCATACGGTATAATTCAGCGAAAAAGGCTGCCTCTGAATTCCAGTGAGGGCCCGCGAACCGTTCAACTGAGAAAGGCGGCTTCGGGTGAGCGCTCTGCAGTCTGAGATCTGGTAAGATAGTGATTTGGGACACTTTCCGAAGAACTGACCTTTCTGGCCTGGCATGACGTTACTTGGGCTACGCCTGCTCACTCCTCCCTGATTCTTTCACATCGCTCAGAATCGGGGGGGTTAGATTTCAGGGTTGACTGTAGCCAGGCCAACGTGCTTTCTGAGAGGCGAAATGCAATTGGGGAAGCAATTGAGCCGTCACCGGTGCGCGCGCAAAGGTTGAGCACTGCGGCGGGCACTGTGAAAAGCACTTCATGCGAGGAATCCGAATCCAGTTTTTCTTGAAGTCCTGAGTTCATGGATGGTTGACGAAAGGGTGGCATAGGGGTGAAGCTCAGTATGAGACGTGAGAAACAGGTCGCTGGATTCACACTTTCTATCTCTCCAAGACGGGTCTCTAGTACGTGAGGGCGTGTTGCGGAGGCCCAGAGGAAGTCCAAATGACCGGCCACCTGCATCTGCAGCGGCCAGTGGCCCGAATTCGCGGCAACAGATTCAGGAGAGAAGTGAAAAGGGGAAGTGAAGACAGGATCTCATTGCGACTAGCTGCATTTCACGCATCGTCCAACATGGGGTGGGCGCAGCGGGAAGGGAGCCAACGCGAGGTAGGAAAGGGATAGCGAAAACGCGGAGTAACGAAATTGGCGCTAGATTTGACAGTCACAGTGAATGCCGCGTATAATTGACTATTGGTAGTCATTCTGAATTGTTCATTTGGAGAGGGAAAAGATGCCGAAACGAACCTGGCAACCGAAGGTTCGCAAGCGGTTGCGCACACACGGCTTTCGCAAACGAATGAGTAAGCCCGGCGGACGCAATGTGTTGAAGCGCCGCCGACTTAAGCGGAGGACAGAACTTTCAGTCCAGCTTTCAACGCGTAAGAGAACATTCTGACAGCGCGCCCCTAAAACTGCTGCGTGACTGGCAGCGCATCGTCGGTACGAGAGTGGATGAGCAGGAAGGTGTGGGACATCCTCAACGAAGTGCGAAGCTCGTTCGCTCACATGGCTTCGCTTACAGCCAGCAATTGTGTGTTTGCTGAATCTTTCGGACCTTGAGCGGCGTGAGACGACGCTTCCGAGTACGGGAAAACAGCCGGTTCCAGGAGATTCGCCGCAAAGGCAGATCGTATAGTAGCCGTTTTGCCGTATTGTGCATTCTCGAGAATCGCCTTCCTTACAGCCGTTTCGGTTTTTCCGTGAGCCGCCGGATTGGAAATGCGGTCCTGCGAAACCGCGTGAAGAGGCGAATGCGAGAATCGGTGCGGTTACACATGGACCAGATTCAACCTGGTTGGGACTGTGTCGTGATTGCCCGAACACCGATTCGAAAGGCTACGTACGGTCAGATTGACGACACCTTTTCCCGACTCTTTGCGCGTGCAGCGCTCTTGGTCTCTGAACTGGGCCGAAACGAGGCTAAGGCCTGGGAGGGCTGAGTTGTGCGCGCTGTCCTGCTGCTTCTGATCAGTCTCTATCAGAGAGGCATCTCGCCTCTCATGGGAAGCAATTGCCGCTTCTTTCCGACTTGCTCACAGTACACTTACGAGGCGGTGGAGAGATACGGGGTGGCTCAAGGGACATGGATGGGTTTGCGGCGCATCTGCCGTTGCCATCCATGGAATCCCGGAGGTTTTGACCCTGTTCCTTGACAGGTATTGTCAAACTCACCTGTTTTCGTCGCATTCACTTTAAGTTACCCCATGTCGAGCGTTGAAAGGCGGATTGCCGGGTCGCAGACCTTTTGCTTGATACATTTCGACAGAGGGTCAAGGGATAAGGATGACTCATACAGGTGATGCGGTCGGACAACTCGAGGTTGAGGAACGACCAAAGCAGCAAAGGTCGTGAATTTGGCCGGCCCTGCCCGCGCCTGTGTTTGGTGCGGCGATTAGGAGAAATACTGTGAATCGCAGAAGGATTCTTTGGCTGTTGATCCTGGTATCGGCGGCGCTTCTACTTGGCGGTTGCGGCGTACCGCGCGAAGGCGTGGTGGACTGGAACACGGCCGAGGCAGATGGATGGTGGCAGGTCGTCATCGTTTTCCCTCTGGCAAAGTCTCTAATCTGGCTGAATACAAGCCTGGTAAACTGGGATATCCCCTACAGCTGGGGCTTTGCGATCATCCTGTTCACGATAATAATAAAGATGATCACGTTCCCCTTGACGATGATCCAGATAAGGAGTATGCAGGCGCAGAAGAGCCTGCAGCCTCAACTTCAGGAGCTCCAGAAGAAGTACGGAAAGAACCGCGACAAGATGGCGCAGGAGCAAATGAAGCTATATCGGGAGGCAGGGGTTAACCCACTCAGCGGCTGCTTGCCAATGGTCGTACAGATGCCGGTCCTGTTTGGGCTGTATTCGGCTCTGGTGGCGTTGGGTCCTGCCTTGACGGATGCTCGCTTCTTCTGGATTCCCGATCTTGGCTTTCCAGAATTCACGCGCGGGCTTGCCTGGATCCCCGAAAAATTCAATGAGGGCGAGTATCTGCTTCTGCTGGCCTACCTTGTCTTACCGGCCTTGCTCATGATCAGCCAGGTCTACATGCAGAGGATGACGACAGCGACCACGCCGACCGGCAGCGAAGGTCAGGCCGGAATGATGAAGCAGATGACAACGATCATGACCTTAATGTTCGGCTTCTTCACATTGCAGGTGCCGGCAGGTCTGTCGTTGTACTGGGTGACGAGCAACCTGTTGCAGTTGGGACAAACATACATTGCCAACTATGTGAGCGGTGTAAATAACCCGATCGCCCCGGCGGCGCCGCAGGCCTTGACGGCCACGGCTGGTGCTGGTTCTTCTGACGGAGGTTCGACAGTTGCCCCTGCTGCAGAAGTAAAGGAACCCCAACGCAAGAGGACGCCTCATCGTCGACGGAACCGGCGCAATCGAAAGAGAAGATAAGATGAATGAAGGTCAGAGCTACGAGTACAGGGCAAAGACCGTCGAGGCGGCCGTCAATGAGGGATTGCGCCAACTGGGAGTTTCCCGGGATGACATCGAAATTGAAGTGATCGACGAGGGGAGTCGCGGAATCCTGGGAATTGGCGCCTCCGATGCACACGTTCGTCTGACTCGCAGAGTTGAGGACTTACCTTTGGCAGCTCAGGCCGAGGAAGCCAGTACTGTTTCAGAACTTACTGCGAGCGTAGCAGAAACAGTGCCTGAGTACGAGACCCCCGGCGAACTCGAGTCAACGACAGCGGATGACCCTGGGCCAGTCGAAGACGACGTCGCGCCGATCTCGGCTGCTGACTCGGATTCTGCCGCGAATGTTGAAGAGGATGAAGGCGACGCGGAACTGGAGGACCTCGCGTTCGATCTGCTGAACCAGATGTTGGTGCATTTGGGCATCGAAGCTGAAATCGAGGTTTCCTGGCAGGACAATCCGGAGGACAGTGACCGGGCACTCTGCCTGAATGTTGTCGGGGAGGAGTCGGGCGTCCTCATCGGTCGCAACGGCGAGACTCTGGCGAGCATGCAGTACCTGATTAGGCTCATGGTCAACCAGGAGATTCATAGCTGGAAAAACATCATTGTCGACATTGACGGGTACAAACAGAGAAGAGCTGAGCAGCTCAGCCAGTTGGCCCACCGCCTCGCTGACCAGGTCGTCGCTTCAGGTAGACCTGCATCTTTGGAACCGATGCCGGCAAGTGAGCGCCGCCTCGTCCACATTGCGTTACGCGACCACGAGCACGTCTATACCTCAAGCACCGGAGAGGACACGCGGCGCAAGGTCCAGATCTTGCTCAAGTGATTGAGGCAAACCCTCCGTTCACTTGTTGAACTGTTGCATCGTGGAGCAGCTTTTCAGGGACGGTCTCTTGCCAGAGCGATCAGGCTTCGGCCGACCGCAAACCACCCAAGTCAGGTGTACCAGTCGCAAACTGCTCACGAACTGTCCATGTCGATCGATTTGCTGGCGATAGGAACTGTAACGCGAGACATCGCGATTGCAGATCCGTCCGCGACCGACTATGTGCTGGGGGGGACAGTCAGTTTTGCCGCGGTTACGGCTGCGCGACTCGGTCGCCGGTCGGCAGTTCTGACTCGAGCAGGTGATGACATTGATCTCTCTGATTTGCAGAGAGTGGCCGACCTTCACGTACTGCCTTGCGAGAATACGACGACATTCGCGAATCTCTACTCACCAGACGGCCGCGTCCAGTACTGCTACACACCTTCGCCGCCTATCGCTGCCGTGGACATTCCCCCGCAACTAAGGGCACCACATATCGCTCTCCTGGGCCCTCTTGTGAACGAGGTACACGCTGAGGTGGCATCGACATTTGACTCCGACACACTTGTGGCAGCCGTGCCTCAGGGCTGGATGCGCCGGTGGGACGAAGACGGTAAGGTTTTCCCGACGCAGTGGACGGATATGGCGGAAATCCTGCCCCATCTGGACGCACTCATTTTGTCGATTGAGGACATTGACGGCGACTTGAGTCAGGTGGAGGAGTTCCTCAAGTACGTGCCGCTCGTGGTACTTACGGAGTACCGTGACGGGAGTACGATCTACAATCGCAAGCCTGAGTCAGAGGTTGAAATTGTCCCGATTCCTCCTCGCCCGGCAAACGAAGTAGATCCTACCGGCGCCGGCGACATCTTTGCAACTGCATTTCTGCTGCGGCTCGATGAAACCGGCGACCCGCTCGACGCGGCCCGCTACGCAAATGTAGCAGCCTCTTTCGGCGTTGAGGGTCAGGGCGTGACACGAATTCCCAGCCACAAGCAAGTCTTGGACTACATGGCCCGGCATCCCTGGCGGCACTCCGCTGCCTAGCCTGTAAGGAACCCATAGGCGAGATGGCCCACTCAAGTGCCTACCACCATATGCAGTTGAGAGTGCGATGACAGCTCAGATTTTCGCGATCGCCAACCAAAAGGGCGGCGTGGGCAAGACCACGACTGCCGTGAACCTTTGCGCCTACTTGGCCGGGGCGGGCTGCCGTGTTCTTCTTGTTGACAGTGATCCGCAGGCCAATGCCACAACCAGCTTGGGAATCGACCCCAGGAAACCGGGAACAAGCCTCTACGATGTCCTCATTGAAAACAGGCCCGTTCAGGAAGCCGTAACGGAAACAACGCTGCCTGGACTGAGCCTGGTGCCCGCCAACCTCGATTTGGCTGGCGCAGAAGTTGAAATGGCGGCGAGGATGGCCCGAGAGCAGCTCCTTTCCAAGGCCTTGCAGCCTCTCCACTGCGAGTTCGACTACGTGTTCATTGATGACCCTCCTAGCCTGGGCCTGATCACGATAAACGGGTTGACTGCCGCGGATGGGATTATCATACCGGTCCAGTGTGAGTACTTGGCCCTGGAGGGACTGAGCCAGTTGCTGAGCACGATTCATCAGGTGCGTAAGGTCCTGAATGCACGACTGAAGGTCGCCGGCGTGCTCTTGACAATGTCGGACGTGCGCACGAATCTAAGTACGCAGGTGGTCGAAGACGTTAGGGAACACTTCCCCTTGGAGACGTTTGATACGCTGATACCCCGCTCGGTTCGCCTCAGTGAAGCGCCTAGTCACGGCCTGACGGTACTTGGCTACGCGCCAGACAGCGCTGGCGCGCTGGCATACGGAGAACTGGCCGCTGAATTCATGAGTCGTTTTCCAACTAAGGTCGGGGCGGCCCCCGCAGGTCTGCCAGGCGCAGGGTCTCCGGGTTCCACGGTGGCTTAGAAATGAGCAGAGAATCAGGTCCAGACCAATTGAACCCCCGCCGAAGGCACGGACTTGGCCGCGGGTTGGGCGCGTTGCTCGGTAGGTCAGACACGCACGACGACGTAGGGACCGATGAGCAGGTCGATCCGGAAAGCGTTGGGGGGATCAGCGAAGTTCCTATCGGGGAAATAGAGCCTAATCCCCACCAGCCGCGTACGCGCTTTGAGCCAGCAAGTCTGGTTGAGCTGGCTACGTCGATCCGCGAACACGGGGTCATTCAGCCGGTAATCGTAGCCGAGCGTCCTGATCAGCCGCATCGCTACTGGCTGATTGCAGGAGAGAGGCGCTGGCGGGCTGCGCGCCAGGCTGGGCTGTCAGTCTTGCCAGCGGTCGTGCGCGAAGCGACTTCCCAACAGTTGCTGGAACTCGCCCTGGTCGAGAACTTGCAGCGCGACGATCTGGGCCCCCTGGAGGAAGCCGCTGCCTACAGCGTGTTGATTGACCAGTTCAGCCTGACCCAGGCGCAGGTCGCGTATCGTGTGGGAAAGAGCCGGTCGGCGGTGGCCAACGCAGTACGCCTCTTGGGCCTGCCTACCGAGGTCCAGGCAGCACTGAATGATCGGATGATCAGTGCCGGCCACGCACGCGCTCTCCTCAGCCTCGACGGCGACGAAGAAAAATGTAGGGCTCTCGACCAGATAGTTGCGCGGGAGCTGAACGTACGGCAGGCCGAAGAGCTTGTCCGAAGGTGGCAGGATGAATCCGCCGTGAAGGAGAGGGAGGAGGAACCTTCACATTTGCAGGCACAGTTGCGTTACTGGGAAAACCGTTTTCGAGACCGGCTCAGCACGAAGGTGAATCTCGACCGAAAGGCCGACGGTAGCGGTCGGCTCGTCATTCATTTCTATAGCGATGAGGACCTTGAGACGATTTACCGAGAGATCGTCGGAAATGAATCGGACTGAAGGCTCAGGTCTGTGAGCGAAACGCCGCCGGGGAAGTATAGTCTGCGCGTAAGTTCACCATTTGGGTGTACAACTCCTCTGATCTTCAGTTTAGTGTTGGCTGGAATGCCGAATGGTTGAACAGATTGGCGAAGCACTTCAGGCAGAACTGAATCTGGTTGCAGAGAAGCTTGAAGATGCGGTAGCCGATCTTCCGGCTGGGTTGGCGCAGTTTATCCGCAGTGAATTGGCGGAGAATCAAGTGTTGGCCGGCGTTGTGCTGGCTTCCGCCGCGCCAGTGAGAGATTCGGTGGAAGATGAGTCCCGCAGGGTGGCACTGGCCGCGGCACTGGAGCTACTGCAGATCGCCCTGAACATTCACCGCCTTTTGCTAAGGCCTGAGCAGACCGGCTCGATAGACAGTTTCCTGCTCGGCGGAACGATCCTGGCCGGCGACTACTGTTTCAGCCGGGCGGCCGTGCTGGCGGCGCAAACCAGGCATCCTCAGGTGGTAACTGTTTTCGCAAAGCTCCTCCAGCAGGTAAGCCAAGCCAATTTGAGACGAGTCATCGCCGAGGATGGCGTTGGCGCGGACCACACCGCATTCGACGAGCGGGAAGCTCTGCTTCACAGCGGAGCAACTGCCGGCGCACTGTTGGCGGGGCTCAGCCAAGAAGAACAGGAAGCTGTAGTCCAGTATGCCGCATCTCTTGGACAAAGTAGGAAGCGCGACGGGACCAAAACCTTGGACGCAGTGGCGGGAGCGACCTTCGACAGCCTGCCCCCGCGTCAGAAGGAGCGCTGGCGGGAGCTTGCATCGAATCTCTGATTCCTGATATGGGCTGGGCCGCAACCGGAGTCTAGCGTGTCCTCAAAAAAAGTACTTCTCCTCACCACACCAAACAGTTACCGGACGCAGGACTATGTCGACGCTGCGACGCGTCTGGGAATCGACGCAATAGTGGCGGTGGACCTACCTGGGATGCTGGCTGAAGAATGGAACGTCCCCCTCGGCGCAGAATTTGGCCGCCCTGATAAGGCCGCAGAGAAGATTGTCGAAGCGCTGGCCAATTCGGGCGGGTCAGTCAGTGGCGAAATCTGTGTCGATGCCGTCCTGGCGCTGGATGACTCCGGGTCCCGGGTAGCGGCGTTGGTTGCGGCAGAATTGGGACTACCCCACAACGAGCCAATGGCGGCGGAAGCTGCCCGCAATAAGTTCCAAATGCGGACGTTGCTTGCCGCGTGCGGCGCTCCCGTACCCGAATTCCGCGAGTTTCAAACAAGTGACAACCTGAAAGAGATAATCGCCCGAACGGAGGAGGAAATCGGGTACCCGTGCGTGGTCAAGCCTGAAGAGTTGAACGGGAGCCGCGGTGTCATCAGGGCAAACCTGCGCTGCGAGTTGGCTGCCGCGGTGAGAAGGCTGACTGCCCTGATTGGGCGCGAGCAACCATTCCTGATTGAGGGCTACATTCCCGGGGTGGAGGTCGCTCTCGAAGGCCTCTTGGATAGAGACCGCCTGCACTGTCTGGCCTTGTTCGACAAGCCAGACCCACTGGAAGGACCATACTTCGAGGAGACGATATACGTTACCCCCTCAAGGCTGCCGCCTGAAGTGCAGAATCAAATCGCAGAGACGACAGAGGCGGCGGCGCGGGGACTGGGCCTGCAGACGGGACCCATTCACGCCGAGCTGCGGATCAATGCCGAGGGTCCATGGATTGTGGAGGTCGCCGGGCGGTCGATAGGTGGACTTTGCTCGCGAATCTTAAGGTTTGGAATGGAGGTCGGCAACGGCAGTTCGCTGGAGGAGCTGATTCTGCGGCAGGCGTGCGGTCTGCCACTGGCAAGCCTGGAGCGGGAGTCACAGGCCGGCGGAGTGATGATGATTCCGATTCCTGAAGGGGGTATTCTGCGCCACTTGAGCGGCGTTGAGGAGGCGAAGGAAGTGGCGGGAATCGAGGATGTTCAGATTACTGCACGGTTGAACCAGTCCCTTGTTCCCCTGCCTGAGGGCGATGCCTATCTGGGCTTCATTTTTTCCAAGGGACCGTCGCCGGCAGCAGTGGAGGATGCGCTGCGACAAGCACACTCGTTACTACAGTTCGAGATCGACCCGGAGTTTGCGTTGGTACAGTAATGACCGCCGCTACTTCCGGGGCGCCCCTTTGCCTGCAGGCACGCCTTTGCCCGCACCCGGAGTTCCTTCGGGTGTCCACCCTTCCGGCATCTTGGCGCCAACCCCGAAGAAAAACTCTTCCATCTGCTCGGCCAGAAAATCGCGTGACTGCTGATCGCCGAGGCTGAGGCCGTAATGGTTTATGAGGACGACCGAGTACTGCATCCACATATCCCAGGCAGATTGCGAAATGTTCTCAAAGATCCGCTTGCCCAACTCGCCCGGATAGGGGGGCGACTCCAGACCAGGCAGTTCCTGTCCGATCTTTGCACACTGTACCAGGTGAGCCATTTTTTTTGCTCCCAACCTAATATAGAGTCAACTGTGGCCACAATTATACGGCCTGAGCCGAGTCTGTGTCAAAGGAAATGCGTACCCTTTTCATGGGAATGTCCGGACAGTTCAGCCACATTGTGCTGGAGAGGCTGCTAGCTCGCGGTATCAAAGTGGTCGCGGTACTGCTCACCGGACCGAAAAATGTCCCGCTCCGGGCGGTTTTTCCTGCTGCCGGCACCGCCTTGCCTACCCAGGGGGAAGAGTTCGAACTACCGCTACTGGACCCGGCCGTTACCTTGGCGACGACGGCTCTGGAGGAGAGACGTGTGAGCAGGAGCGGCAGGCGGGGCAACTCTGCTTCGCATGTGGCCAGCGTATCAGGAAGCCCTCTGGCACTCGCCGCAAATAAAGGCATTCCTGCATATGAATGCGGGAAGGTCGGCCATCAGGAGACTACCGGCTGGTTGAAGGAGTTGGCGCCGGACGTAGTTAGTGTGGCCTGCTGGAACAGCATTATTCCTGCGCCTGTACTGGAGATTCCTCGATACGGTTTTCTGAATGTGCATCCTTCATTACTGCCCGCCTACAGGGGGCCGTTTCCTCTTTTCTGGCAATTTCGCAATGGGGAAACGGAGACGGGTGTAACAGTTCATTGGATGGACGCGGGCCTCGATTCGGGTGACATTGCGGGGCGGCGAGAGATTCGATTCAGGGAGGGAATCCGTGGCGCAAGCGCTGAAGCGCTTTGCGCGAAGTCAGGGGGAAACCTGCTGGCCGAGATTATTGGAAGGCTGTCGCGGAGTGACGCATTAAGGCAACCCCAGCCTTCGGGGGGGACCTACTATCCTGCGCCCTCACAAGACGACTTCACCCTCGATTCCAATTGGCACGCGAGGAGAGCATTCAATTTCATGCGGGCGACCGCTGAGTGGGGTATACCTTTCAGCGTAGAATCGGATGGTAGATTGTACCGGCTGAGTGACGCGATACAATGGCAGGAGGACGCTTCAACGGAAACGCCAGATTGCGGAATGGTATGGGCTTCCTTTCAGGGCGGCAGTGTGTTAGCTGAAGAGTGGCCCGATTGAGCACCGTATACGAACATCGCCAATCAGTTTCTTGCCCAAGAAGGTTAGACCAGACGATCCGAAACAGTATTCGACCAACTTGCATTCAAATGACAGGAGATCACCGATGTCACTCATGTCAATACCGCCGGGAATGAAGATCGCGGCTCAGGTGTCACCCGAAGCCAGCGAGGAGGACCTGCAGTTTGTGAAGCAGATGGGGCTGGACTGGGCCGTTTGCTGGACGGACGGCGAACACGCCGGCTATGACTACTATGCCAGGACCAAGGAGCGGTTTGAGAAGGCAGGGGTCCGGGTCTACGGGTTTGGTAACCGGGAAGTGCACAACCAGGACGCGATCGTTCTGGGTTTGGATAATCGCGATGCCAAGATCGAGGAGTACGTCAGCCATCTGAGAGCACTGGGCAAAGCCGGGATTCCCTATACTACGTACGCGCACATGGGGAACGGTATCTGGAGCACGAAGCGCGAGCTGACGCGAGGCGGTGCCTCGGCGCGAGGATTCGACCTGGCAAAGGCAGACGCCGGACATTGGGCGGGACGCTACTACCATCTGCCGCTCACACACGGTCGGACTTATTCCGAAGATGAGATTTGGGAAAACTTCCGCTACTTCGTTTCCCAAGCCGCTCCGGTGGCCGAAGAGGAAGGCGTCCGCATAGGCATTCACCCTGACGACCCTCCCCAGCCAGAGCTAGGGGGAATCCCCCGGTGCATTTTCAGCAGTTTCGATGGTTACTACAGGGCAATGGACATCGCCAGCAGCCCCAACGTGGGCATCTGTTTCTGCATTGGTTGCTGGTTGGAAGGCGGCGATCTGATGGGCAAAGGGGTTGAGGAGTCTCTGCAGGAGTTCGGTCAGGCGAATAAGCTCTTCAAGATTCACTTTCGTAACGTTGACCAGCCGTTGCCTCACTTTGTCGAGACGTTCGTGGACGACGGCTATTTTGACATGTACAAGGCGATGCGTGTGCTGGAGCAGACCGGCTTCGACGGTGTACTGATTCCGGACCACATTCCCATGATGGCGGACGATCAGCGCATCGGTACTGCCTATACGATTGGGTACATGAAGGCTCTGCTGGCCCGGGCGCAGGAAGAAGTGAAAGGGTAAGTACTGCCATGAAAACAGTAGGGATTCTGAGCCCCGGAGACATGGGGCATACGGTAGGTGAGCGGCTGAAAGCGCACGGTCTGCGAGTAATCGCGCATCTGGCCGACCGCAGCGCTCGCACGCGAGGCCTGGCCGAAAAGGCAGGAATTGAAGAGGTAGATTCTTACGACTCGCTGGTTGAAATGGCGGATGTCGTGCTGTGCATCCTTGTGCCCGCGGAGGCGGGGGCGGCAGCCCTGACCGTGGCGAAGGCTCTTCGCCGGACAGGCACTGACCTGCTCTATGCCGACTGCAACGCGGTCGCACCGCAGACGACCATCAAGATTGGCCGGACGATAACTGAAGCCGGTGGCCGGTTTGTAGATGCCTCGATCATTGGGCCCCCACCGCGCCGCGAGGGGGCGACGCGGTTCTACGCGTCGGGCGTGCACGCGGGCAAGCTGGCGAAGCTCGAAGACTACGGGCTCGATGTGCCCGTCATCAGCGACAATATAGGTGATGCTTCTGCCATCAAAATGTGCTATGCGGGAATGACCAAGGGACTGACCGCGCTTTGCACAAACCTGCTGGTTGCTGCAGAGGCGTTGGGAATACGTGATGCCCTGTTTGACGAGTGGGGTTTGAGCCAGGAGGCAATGCTAAAGCGCGTGCAGGGCCTGCCAAGTATGCCGCCTAAGTCACGCCGTTGGGTAGGCGAGATGGAAGAAATAGCGGCGACGATGGCAGCTGTTGGAATGTCGCCGAAGTTCCACGAAGGTGCCGCAGACATCTACCGATTTGTAGGTGCTTCGGCTTTGGCAGATCGGACCCCTGAAGACCCCGAAGAGCCTTCGCTGGAGGAAATGTTGAAGCTGTTGGTGGGGTCGCTGCCTACGCGGTGAGACCGCCCTAAGGGGCGCTCTTTTTCATATTCCTTGAACAGGGTGATTTGGGAGCAAGTCCTGCACTTGCCATGAGAGGCCGACAGGAGTCGCTCCTAATGTCCACGAACGGCCGCAAGTTTACCTCATGTCATTGGAATCGAACGGGATCATCCTAAGGCCATTCTGGACTCTCTCACAGGTGCCTCTTCCTGTTGCCCCAGGACGCGTGGTGCTCTAACTGTCCACCGTAGTAAGAACATGAGCGCTGGCAAGCAACTGGGGCAATGCAACTGAACAACGGCTCCTAAACAATGAAGGAAAGGTACGCCCTTCTGCAGGCACAAGCGTGCGCAGGCGATTCCCCAAGCATTTCGGTGAGGGGGCAGGGTGTCGAAGAGCTATAGCTTACAAGGAACTGCTCAAATCTTGAGGCCGCTGAGGACGACACCCTGAATGAAGTAGCGCTGGGCAGCGGCGAATAAGGTGATGACGGGCACAGTCATGATGGCTGCCGCGGCCATCAGCAGGTGATCGCGCGGGTCCCGGGTTTCAAGAGGAATATTCTGAAAGAAGCGGAGGCCGACGGCGGCAGTAAATAGGTCGACTCTGTTGAGGTAGATAAAGGGACCGAAGAATTCGTTCCAGTCGCCCAAGAACTGCAGGATCGCAACTGTAGTCAGTGCGGGCTTCATGAGGGGCAGGAGCACGCCCCAGAGGATGCGGATGGGGGACGCGCCGTCCATGAGCGCGGCTTCGTCTAAGTCTCTGGGGATCGACATGATGAACTGGCGCAGGAGGAAGATCATGAAAGCGCCGCCGCCCAGCCAGGAGCCAATCGTAAGTGGGACGTAAGTGTTGATGAGTTTTAGGTTGAAGAAGAGAACATATTGGGGAATGAGGGTGACCTGGGTGGGAATCATCATCGTGCCAAGCATGAGGACGAACCAGACCTCCTTGCCGACGTAGTTGAAGCGGGCAAAGGAGTATGCGGTCAGGGAGCCGGTAATGATGACGCCCGGGATAGTGATCGCGGTGATCAGGAAGCTATTGGCCATCCAGCGTGCGAACGGTACGGAATTGAAGACCATGGCATAGTTTCCCCACTGTGGGACGGCGGGGAAGAGATGGGGTTCGAAGGAACGCAGCTCCTTCCAGGTTTGCAGAGAGCTTGAGACCGTCCAGAATAGGGGGAAAGCAAACATTAGAGCGGCGATGGTGAGAAGAAGGTACGTGACTGCCCTCTGGGCACGATTGCGACCGCGTCGGTAAACATCGGCGCGGAGTTCGGTACTGGGCAGGCGTTCGATTGTTGCGGCCATCTTCTCTTAGCTCCCGTAGTAGAAAACCCAGCGGCGTGAGAGTCGCAGTTGCCAAATGGTGAGGGATACGATTACGAATGCGAAAAACCAGGCCAATGTGGCAGCGTAACCCATGTTCCAATAGTCGAAGGCGTGACGGTAAAGGTGCAGGCTGTAGAATGTCGTTGCGAAACCAGGACCTCCCTCAGTGGCAACAAACGCCGCGGTGAAGACCTGCAGTCCGCCGATGACGCCAAGTACCATATTGAAAAAGATTGTGGGCGTCAGTAGAGGAATCGTTACGTGGCGCAGCTTGTGAAGCGCGGTTGCGCCGTCGATCGAGGCGGCCTCGTAGAGAGATTCGGGGATGCCTTGGAGGCCGGCGAGAAAAATGATCATGCGCGTGCCTCCCAGTCCTTGCCACAAGCCCATGATGATCAGCGATGGAATCGCCCAGCGGCGGTCTCCGAACCAACCTGGCGGATCTGACCAGCCAAGGTCGATCAGCCACTGGTTGATAATGCCGAAGTCGGCGTGCAGCAGCCATTTCCAGAGGACGACCGAGGCAACAATAGGCACCAATGAGGGCATGAAGAATAGTGTGCGGTAGGTGGCGAGGCCTCGCAGTTTGGCGTTGAGGAGGATGGCCAGGAACATGGAACCAATGACGCCCAGGGGTACGCCCACGCCTGCGTAGTAGAAGGTACGGCCCAGTGACGTATAGAAGAGGGGATCGTCGAAAAACATCTTGACATAGTTGTCGAGGCCGAGCCATTCGGGTGGACTGAGAACATCGTACTTGGTGAAGCTCAAGTAGAGAGAGAAGAGCCCCGGGCCGAGAAAGAGCCCCAAGAAGCCAAGTAGCCAAGGGGTGAGAAAGAGATACCCGTAGAAGTTTTCCCGCCTCTGCCGCGATGTCGTGAGCATTTCTGAGAAGCCCGACAATCTCAGGCGGTTGGCCAGAGTCGCCATAGGTTACTCCGAGAGATGGGAGCGGCGGGCAGAGGCTGATATTCCGCCCACCGCTCTGTAGTTGCCCTTGAATATCAGGCCGGTTCCATATCCAGGACTGCCTGGATATTGTCGTTCAGGTCCTGCAGGCCTTGCTCGAACTCAACCGGCTGGTGGGGGTCGAGAAGGAGGTCGGTCCACTGCTGGACGGCTGAGGTATACTCGCGGCCGCGCGAGTTGGCGGGCGCGTGGGCGGGTATGCCGTTCTCAAGGCTCGAGATGAACCACTCGTGGATCGGGTCTTCTTCGATGAGAGAGTCGACCACGTCGGGCCGCACCATGGCAAAGTTGCCGCCGACCAGGTTGAAGCCAAGGCTGCCGTCGTGGCCTGCGATATGCAGGAGGAACTGGTAGCCGACGTCGGCGTGGTCCTGCCCGGTGCGAAGGTTCCATGTGCCGCCGCGAAGCTGCGAGGGGTAGCGGCCGTCTTCGCGTGCCGGGAAGAGGATCTGCCCGGCCTTGGCGACGCTTTCGTCCTCGATCTGGTTGTTGAAGTTGCGAACGCAAAGGGAGCCGCACCAGTTCATCGTCAGAAGGCCCGCCACAAGTGCGCCGCCGGCGTTGTCGATGTCGCCGGGGGCGGGGAGTACCTGGTCAACGACACCGAGGTCATAGGCCCAGCGCATGGCTTCTGTGGCGTTGGCGTCTTCGAGGAGGAGACACTGGGTGCCATCCTCGTTGATGAGTGAACTGCCAAACAGTCGGCACAATACGACGACGGTCGCTTCATTATGGCTGATATTGAGGCCGAAGCGCTCACCTTCCACGTAGAAGGAGTGTGCCCACTCGTGGATCATGTCGATCGACACATCACGGCCGACCGGATCCGGAACATCCAGACCGGCCTCTTCGACATGGACTGTATTGAGTACCAGCGTGTCGAAGCCTGCCCAGCCCCAGCTGGGGAAACCGTACAGCGCGCCCTGGTAGTATTGCAGGCTCATGAAGTGTTCGAACCACTGCCCGAGGTCGGTGCTGTCGGCGGCGACCAACTCATCGATGGGCATGATGATGTCTTTGTTGATGGCGCGCCAGAAGTGGTAATGCGATGGGTCGAAGGCGATGATTTCGCCGAGGTCTCCGGCCGCCTGTGCAGCGTACATCTTGGCGTAATTGTCCTGCTGGCCGGAGCCGGCGAGCGGTCGCAGCTCGATAGTTACATCGGGATGCATTTCGGCAAAAGTTTCCATTCGCTCTTCGTTCCAGCCGCTGCCAATGCCGCGGAAGGTGTCCCAGCGCAGGTGGACCGGCTCCATGGCGGCGCCTTCGTCGGCCATGTCTCCTTCAGGGGCTGCCGGGGCGACACAGGCTGCAAGTGCGCCGGCGGATACTGCGAGAGCGCCCTGCAAGAATGAACGTCTTGATACGCGGTCTTTCATCTGTTTCTCTCCCAGGAGATATGACGGGTAAATGTGGTTTATGCTAAGAATCCGCAGCCCAGGCTCCGTCGGGTCCTGAGCCGCGGTAAGAAAAACTTGAGATCAGGGTTATGCCAGAGACTCCTTGTCCAGGACTTCCTGTACGAGGAGGTGGGTCTGCTCGACTCCCTCGTCGAATGTGGTCACTTCAGTCCACACAGCCTGGAGATTGTTGTTGAGCGTGTCTACGAACTCCAGCGTGCGGGCATTGGCCGGTCTGTGCCACTTGCGAGGTCCATCAGGATATGTAGCGATGTGCTGGCGGAAGATTGGATGGACGGCGAAGAGCTCGTCGCTGTCCCAAACATCGGCTCGGCCGCCAGGACTGCCGGCGCCAAAAAGGACATGCTCGATTCCATCCTCCTTCGTGGAGTAGAAGTCGAGAATCTGGAATGCTTCTGATGGATGCTTGGAGTTACCCGTAATGCCGAAGGCGGCAGCAGACACCTGCGATCCCCTGAGTCCGGTCGGTCCGACGGGCCCGACGAGAACATCCCAGTCAAAGGTGATGTCGCCGGACTCCTTCTGGTTGTTCCAGCGCCCTACAAAACCCGTAGTCCAGTTGTATACGCCGACCGTGCCAGCGACGTAGTTGTTGAAGGTCTCGTTGCTGCACAGGCAGGGGTCGACTCCGTGAGTGAATCGTAGGTCATAGAGCCACTGAAGGCCTGCAATGGATTCTTCCTGGTCCAGCAGCGACTTCGTTCCTTCCTCGTTGATTGCGTCGCCACCGAAGATGCGAAGGTAGGAGGGGATGTGCTCCTGCCCAACTCCCATCGCGCGCACGCCCCAAACCTCAGGGGGCGCGGTGATCGCCTGACCAATTGTTACCAGGTCATCAGTTGTCCAGTCGGGTGTGGGGACTTCGGCGCCCGACTCTTCGATCAGGTTCCTGTTTATGTAATATGCGGTCGTACCGAAGTGACCGTGATTGGGGATGGCATGCAGCTCGCCATTCAGGGTGAGTGCGGCAATTAACGAGTCCCAGAAGGGTGACAGGTCGAAGTCTTTGGCTGCGACTATGTCATCCAGCGGGATCAGTACGCCCTTTGCCTTATGTTCCGGCGGGTTGTTGAGGTAAGTCCAAACAACGTCTCCGACCGTTCCTGAGGCCGACAAGGCGTAGATCTTCGGGTACATCTCATTTCCGGGAAGTTCGTCAAACTCGAGTATCAGGCCGGGGTTCTGTTCTTCAAAAAGGTCTTTGCGGCTGACGTGCCAGTCGGCATGTGTACCCAAGCGTGTATGGAAGAGGAGCGTGATGGGCTCTTCGGAAGCCATGGCCTCTTCCCCATCACCTGACGGGGCGGCAGCTGGCACGCACGCAGACAGCGCCACGGCCGATGCGGCCAGGGCTCCCTGCAAGAATGAACGTCGCGAAACTTGCCTGTTCATGGTTCTCTCCTGATCGGTGTGACGAAATAAAGTGAAGGATCCCGATAGGACGCGGCTCAGGTTCCTGCCATCCAGAGCCGCGTCCTAAGCGGGCTCAAACCAGGGTCAGACTGGATCCTTGTCCAAGACCTCCTGGACAAGGAGATGGGTCTGCTCTACACCCTCTTCGAACTCCACTGCCTGCGTCCAAATTGCCTGCAGATTGTTGTTCATCGTATTGACAAACTCAGAAGTGCGGGCATTGGCAGGGCGGTGCCACTTGCGCGGGCCTTCTGGATAGATCTCCTGGTGCTGACGGAAGATCGGGTGGATGGAGTTGAGCTCATCGCTCTCCCAAACGTCCTTGCGGCCGCCTGGGCTGCCGGCGCCGAAGAAGACATGCTCGATGCCGTCTTCTTTCGTCGAATAGAAGTCCAGGACCTGGAAGGCTTCCGAGGGATGATCGGAGTTGCCGGTTATACCAAAGGCGGCTGCCGACACTTGTGAACCGCGCAGGCCCGTGGGTCCAATCGGGCCGACAACGGCATCCCAATCAAAATCCAGGTCGCCGTCGTTCTTCATGTTGTTCAAGCGACCGATCCATCCTGTCGTCGTGTTAAAGATGCCTACGGTACCAGCGACGTAGTTATTGGCAACTTCGTCGCCGCACTGGCAGGGATCTATCTGATGTGTGTGCTGCAGGTCGTAGAGCCAGCGCAGACCAGCGATGGACTCCTCCTCACCCAGCAAGGATTGTGTTCCTTCCTCGTTGATTGCATCGCCGCCGAAGATTCGCAAGTAGGAGGGGATGTGCTCCTGTCCTGTACCGAAGCTACGGACGCCCCACACCTCGGGCGGAGCTGTGACCGCTTGCCCGATTGTAATGTAGTCATCGACAGTCCAGTCAGGGTTGGGGTTCTCTGCGCCAGATGCTTCGATCAGGGTCTTGTTGTGATAGTAGGCGGTCGTGCCGTAGTGGCCGTGGTTGGGAATGGCGTGCAGTTCACCGTCGAGCGTGACGGCTTCGAGCAGGGAATCCCAGAATTGGGAGAGGTCGAAGTCTTTGGCCGCGACGATATCGTCCAGGGGGACCAAGACTCCCTTGGCCTTGTGTTCCGGCGGATTGTTGAGATAGGTCCAAACTACATCGCCCACCGTGCCGGAGGCTGAAAGAGCGTAAATCTTGGGATACATTTCATTGCCCGGCAACTCGTCGATTTCGAGTAGAATGCCGGGATTCTGCTCTTCGAACAGGTCCTTGCGGCTCTTGTGCCAGTCGGCGTGTGTGCCGAGCCGCGTGTGGAATAGTACGGTGACGGGTTCTGTCGAAGCCTCCATCGACTCCCCGCCTTCACCTGCTGTGGGAGCAGCGGGCACGCAGGCAGACAGAGCCAGAGCTCCGGTTGCTGCCAGTGACCCAGACAGGAACTGACGACGACTCACATTTTTCTTAAGCATGGTTGACTCCTCCTTGGGAATAGGTGAACGTTCTGCGACAACCACTTCAATAGAATTGCACTATCCTTTGATGCCGGACATCACAATTCCCTGGACCAGATAACGCTGCGCAAGGAAAAAGATGACAATTATAGGTGCAGTCATCATGACACTGGCCGCCATGAGAAGGTGGTACTTTGGCTCAGTGTCATCGGCAAAGCCGGCGACGGCCTGGAAATAGCGAATGCCGATCGCCAGCGTGTACTTGGACTTCGTGTTGAGGAAGATAAATGGCTGGAGAAACTCATTCCACTGGGCCATGAAGGTCAGAACGGCGGCGGTTGCTGTAACGGGAATGGACAGTGGCATCAGAATCTGCCAGAAAATTCGTAGGTAGTTAGCGCCGTCTATGCGGGCTGCTTCGTCCAGGTCGATGGGAATGCTCATAAAGAACTGGCGCATGAGGAAGATGAGGAAGGCGCTGCCACCGAAAAACGAAGGAATAATCAGCGGTCTGTAGGAGTCCAGCCATCCAATCTTCGCAAACATGAGGTAGAGAGGAATCAGGGTAACTTCTACAGGAAGCATCATGGTGCTGAGAGTGATGATGAACAACACGTCGCGGGCAGGGTATCGAAAACGGGCAAAAGAGTATCCGACGAGCGCGGCGGTCAGGACTGCGCCAAAGGTTGATACAATTGCCACGAAGGTCGAATTCCAGGTCCAGGTCGCCCAGGACACGATTTCAAAAACTTTCGGATAGTTTTGAAACTGCGGAACCTCTGGAAGCCAGGTAGGTGGGAACCTGAACAGCTCGCCACCTCTCTTTAGCGAGGAGAGGACGGTCCAAACAAAGGGAAACATGAACACGGCCGAACTGGAAACGGCGATCAGATAGAGGATTCCTCGGCCGATGGCGCGCTGGAAGGAAGCTGACTGGAAGATCCCGGCTGGATTTATTCCGCTCCCGGTCTGTTTTCGGCCTGTTGCGATTGCTTCGCCCGCCATCAGTCCACCTCCCCTGCGTAATAGACCCATCGTCGCGACTGTCTGAACTGAACGTAAGTAAAGACGAACAAAACGAAGAAGAAGATCCAGGCCAGAGCCGAAGCATAACCCATTTCAAAGTACTGGAATGCGCGCGTGTAGATGTGCAATGCGTAGAACCAGGTAGAGTATGCCGGCCCGCCCTGGGTGGCGACGTATGCAGCTGCAAATACTCTCAGTGCCCCGATGATTCCAAGTACCATGTTGAAGAAAATCGTCGGTGTAAGCATTGGGAGGGTCACGTTTCGAAACTTGGCCCATAAGCCGGCGCCGTCCACGACAGCGGCATCGTACAGTTCCTGGGGAACCCCTTGCAGGCCGGCCAGGAAAATCAGCATGGTGTTGCCGCCGATTGCCCCCCACATTGCCATTATGATCAGACCGGTCATCGCCCAGTCCGGGTCTCGGAACCATCCCGGGGCGTTGTCGCTGCCGGTGATAGTACGAATCCAATGGTTGATCGGCCCCACGTCGGCGTTGAAAATCCAGCCCCAAAGGACGGCGGCAGCGACGATGGGAGTTAGGTGAGGCAGGAAGAAGAAGGTTCGAAACCACGTCGTTCCCAGCAGTGCCTGGTTGAGGAGCATAGCCGCGGCAAGCGCGCCGATTAGTGAAAGCGGTACGACAATCAGCGCGTAACGGAAGGTGAGCATCATCGAGGGCCAGAAGAGCCGGTCTTTCGTGAAGATCTCGATGAAGTTCTTCAGGCCAACAAATTCGGGTGGGTTGACGATGTCGTAGCGGGTAAAGCTGAGGAAGCCGGAGGTCATCATTGGACCGATGATAAAGAGAATAATGCCAAGCAGCCAGGGCGACAGGAATATGTAGCCGGCGATTGCCTCTTTGGCGCGCAGGTTCCTCGTCCAACTGGGAAGTGGTATCCGTGCGCCCGCTAACGCTTTCGTCGTCATTTCTGCCTCTCCCTAACCATTTCATGTCCCTCATAAAGATCGCGCACCACTGTACCCTGGGCTTGCGCAGGAGGATCGACGCCCAGAATGTGGCAAAACGTCGGGACGACATCGACGGCATGAATGTAGCCCAGCCGGTCAACTGGGCGTTCATATCCCTTCTTCAGCCCCGGTCCGTCGAGGAAAAACGATCCGAAAGTTGACGAAAAGCCGTTTGTAGTTGGAATGAAGCCGCCATGATGGGCGCCGTAAACAAGTGGGGCGCCGACATTTCCCCCACCGTCAATCCCGAGCCATTGCGTGTAGTAACCGCTTACATAGTCGTGGTCCCAGGCGAAGATGACGTCACCGCACTCGTCTCCCCACTGCCCCAGCAGATAGGCGTCGCGTTTGGGCAGGGCGATGGCGACAACGGTGTTGCCAGTTTCTTCGTCAACCCACGTGCGCAGGGCAGTGAGCAGCTCGCGTTCGATCTGATCGAATTCCGGTCCGGGATCGGCGTTGATCGTAATGTCGAAGCCGCGCCTGGCGAGATAGGCTTTCGTCAGGTTCCAGTCGATCTCGTCAGAAGAGGGATCTAGGTCTTGGGCAATGGCCTCGTCCCCACCTTGCTTCAGAACGAGGAAGCCCTCGTCATACAGGAATTGCCGAAGGTTGGCGATACGGACGTCAGGGAAGGCGCCGTGGTCGGAGATAATACCAACGTAAACTTCATCCCCGTCTTGGTTGGCCTTGTCGGCCGCCTCGTACATCAGGCCCAAGACGCGGTCGCCGACCTGGTACGTGCGGCGGAAGTAGTCCATATACTTCTCTTTGGTTTCCGGATTGAATCCGGGACACTCCGGGTCCACGTCAGCTAAGTGGATGTGGTTGAGATAGTCATAGAGGTGCCAGTGGCAGGTGAAGTAGGAGCAACCTCTCTCGTGGAGCATGTAATTTGCCACGTTGGCAAACCAGAGGCCTTGGTATTCGCACTCTTCAAGCGCTGTATCGAAGTCGGTCATGCCTGAGGTATAAGGTGTCATCGAGGCATGTTCCTGATACGGGCCGAAGCGGCGAATGAGTTCGGCTTCCAACTCAGAATCGCCATACGTGAAGCCGTTGGTATATGTAACTTGAGTTCGATAAAGTTTCAACGAACTGCCATCGCGGGCCAGTTCTAGCAACTTGAAACGGACCGCGGCCTCCTGAGCGCGACCTTCGATTTGAAAGTCCTGGATGGCCCAGTCACTCCAATCACCAAGGTTGGCCGCGGTCACCACGTCGCCAGCATCTCGACTACGACAAATCAAGACTCGGTCGTAACCCTTACCGCTGCTGTCGACGGCAAGCAAATGAAAGTGGTTGGCGTCTCCACCCAGACGCGCGTTGACGGAAATCGCTGTCGCCAGGGGAGTCGAGGCACTTTCCGGTAGATTGGTCCAGCCTTCGGCAGCGGCGAGCGACTCGATGGGTTCAACGCTGCGAGGGCCCTGGATGGCTGAACCGTCGTGTGCCATGGCAACATCGCTGGCCTTAGCAGGATCCGTAGTGTAGGCCTGGGCCGCAGCCACTTCGAATTCCGTGCTATTGTGCCCTGGAGCGCCGAAACCGTCGACAACGTAGCCGATTTCCACGCCTGAAGGATGGGCCCCCGGGTAGTGTACGGCTACGCTTTTGAGGCCGGCGCGCTCCAAAGAGTTCCAGATTCTTTCGGCGTTGTTGGCCCGGCCGTCAAAGCTGCTAACTGAAACATCCTTCTCGCCAGCGGCGGACTTTCGCTCAATTACAGTTTGCCACGTTGGGACGCTGTGTGTGCCGGTGTGGGCGCCGGTGGAGAGTGTTGCCCAATTGGTGGGGGTCCAGACAGGAAAGGAGGGATAGGTCTCGTTGACAGTTCCTTCGCTGAGCAAGCGACTGAAATTCGGCAGGCAGCCCTCCGAAGCAAAATACTTCATCATCGGAGTGACGAAACCGTCCATTCCATAGGCATAGATCTTCTTTGTCATCGGCGGCACTTTGCTCCCAATTCAGTACGCTGGAATTCAGGTGGACGCCTCCGCTCGGCAACGATGGGGTTCTGTAGGTTCAAGACTGGCGCGAAGACGCTGCGTACTAGTGCAATTTGGTGTGCAAACATTCAGGCGAGGCAATTGCCTGAAGAGGCATGCTTCGGCAGAAGTGATACTGCCGAGGGGCCTGCGATTCTACGTCTGATATCAGGGATCGAGTGGGTCCGAGTCCTCTGATTCTGCTCGCAGGTTCTGTTTGCTGGTTGAATACCTCCGGATTACAGTGCGACAGATGGATTCAGATATGTCTGGCCATTGATGCAGCACCATCTGCTAATGCTGAAGTATCTTCCATGGGCATTCACTGACATACTCGTGGGCCCGCCCTCAAATCTGGTTACCTAATGTCGTCGGTTCTGACGCTTAACCAGTGGTGTACTTTGAGCACAATCGTGCGAGCGCCGGGATTATATCAGCATCTGTCGGGATCTGCAAACCACCTCCTGTCGGGTGCATCCCTTAATGGGGGCGAACTTCCCCATGCCTCAGGTCGCTGCGGAGCACTAACCATCTCGCGATCAACTCTGAGTCAGAGGAAACAGCAGTTCTCTCTCCTCACTTCTCTTCACTCTCTCCTCGCTCTTTTGGGCGGTCGGGCCTAGTCGGCCCTCCCTTGTGCGGGG
>VXOE01000292.1 GCA_009840225.1 Caldilineaceae bacterium SB0662_bin_25
TTTTATATATTCTCCCCCCCCCCCCCGTGATCTACACGTGTCCGTTTGTGGCCAGCGGCAGATGTGAATAAGCGCCCGGGGGCGGGGGGGCCGACCGGGTATTTGGGGGGATCGATTTCCCAGACGTGGACGTGGGTGTCTACTATCATTGGGTGCCTCTCAGGGTCTGCAATGGGGCTTGTGGCTTGCCCCCGGTGTTTGGCAGGGCGGGTTCTACTTTGGCATAATGCAGAGACCGCCTTCCCGTCTTCTGGCTTCCCGTTTCCCAATGGCAGTTGGCGGACAGAAGGCGTCCAGTGGGCTGCGAAGCCAAGGGAACAGGGCGGATTGCGGAAGGGCGCAGTGGAGTTGATTTTACTCGCGGCTACCATTGAAATCAAGTGGTTGGCGAGCTGAAAAAGTGTAAAGGAGGACGCGGGCAAAGGGGCCTCTGTCCTGAGTGAAAGGACAAAGACCATGACAGCGGTACACAGACAGTTTATCCTCGTTGTCCTTGTGTTGGCCCTGGTGCTGTCGGGCTGCACCGCGATCACGAGCGAGGAGGCGCCCGCCGCGGGGGCGGGAGAAGAGGTGGCGCAGGCTACTGAGGCGCCGGAACCGACTGCCACGCCGGAACCGGAACCGACGGCGGTTGCGATCGGACCGCCGCCGGCTTTTCGTGAAGAGTTGCAGGCCACGGACCCGGCGACGGTAGTGCTGGGCGCGGGCACGCCGCAGGTGGTGGAACTGTTCGCATTCTGGTGACCGGTCTGCGTACGCTTTGCGCCTGTGGTTCACAGGCTCGAGATTGATTACTGGGGGCAGGTTGAGTTTCTCTATCTGGATATTGACGACCCTGCGGTGGCGCAGTACAAGCAGCAGTTTAATTTTCGTTACCAGCCGCACCTGATCCTGTTGGACGGGGAGGGGAATGTGGTGCAGGAGTACGTTGGCGCGCAGCCGGAAGCGGATTTGCGCGTGGCGCTGGACAATTTGATAGGGCAGTAGTCATAAGGCAGTGGTTAGAAGCTGTTTGAAAAGGGTCAATTGGGTGCCAAGCGGCGTACCATGAGACGAATCATAGCGATATGGATAAAGGCGACACTGCTTTCGGGCAGTCGTTCATAGTCTTTACAGAGGCGACGATTGAGGCCAAGCCAAGCGAAGGTGCGTTCCACCACCCAACGACGGGGCAATACGGAGAAACCCTTTTGCTCTTGCGGGCGCAGGACAGGTTGGAGGCGAAAGCGAAAAGGCTGCGCAACCCATCTCTGCAAAGAGCCGCGATGGGCGCCGTCAACCCAGATGAGACGCAGTTTCCGGCCGAAACCGCAGTCTCGTCTGAGCAGTTGCCGTGCCCCATCGCGGTCAGGCAGGTCGGCAGCAGTGACCAGGACGGCCAAGGTGAGTCCCATTGTATCGACGAGAAGATGCCGTTTCCGTCCTGTGATGCGTTTGCCGCCATCGTAGCCTCGCACACCTGCCGGTGTATGGCCCGTCTTGACTGTCTGACTGTCGATACTGCCAGCCGTTGGATGCTTGTGTCGCCCGCTTCGATGACGAACCCGCACTCTGAGCGTGTCATGCAACCTGCGCCAGGTGCCATCGTCCCGCCACTGCCTGAAGTAGGTGTAAACACTCTGCCACGGCGGAAAGTCACTCGGCAGCATCCGCCACTGGATGCCACCCACAGTCAGGTAGAGCATGGCATCAACCACCAGGCGCATATCCAGGCTGCGTGGTCGCCCACCCGGTTTGGCTGCGGGAATCAGATGCTGGATAATAGACCACTGGCTGTCAGTCAAATCTGTTGGGTATCGTTTTGTTTTCACAAAAACTACGTATACCACAATTTGGCCGACAGCCTTTACTTTCCAAACAGCCTCTTAGTGGTTAGCGAAGGGGAGTTGGTCGACAGGATATGACAGCAGAGCTTGCGGAAGTGACGATAGAGCAGCTGCAGGAGGATATGGCTGCGGGGGCGCGGACGGCTGCCGGTATTGCCGAGGGATATTTGGCGGCTATCGAGGCGGTTGACGGTGCGCTGTGCTCGGTGATAGAGACGAACCCGGATGCGCTGGCGATCGCGGAGCAGATGGACGGCGAGCGGGCGGCGGGTCAGGTGCGCGGGCCGTTGCACGGGATCCCCATTTTGTTGAAGGACAACATCGATACGGATGACCGCATGCAGACGACGGCGGGTTCGCTGGCTCTGCTGGGGTCGCGGCCGGCGCGTGATGCGACGGTGGCGGCCGGGCTGCGGGAGGCAGGGGCGGTGATCCTGGGCAAGGCCAACCTGAGTGAATGGGCCAACTACCGCTCCTCAAAGTCGACGAGCGGTTGGAGCGCGCGCGGGGGTCAGTGCCGCAATCCCTATGATTTCAGCCGCAATCCGGGGGGCTCCAGTTCGGGGTCGGGGGCGGCGGTGAGCGCGAATCTGGCGGCGGCGGCGTTGGGCACGGAGACTGACGGCTCGATCGTGAACCCGTCGGGTGCGTGCGGCATCGTGGGCATCAAGCCGACGGTGGGGTTGAGCAGCCGCGCCGGGGTTATTCCGATCTCGCATACGCAGGATACGGTGGGGCCGATGGCGCGTACGGTTGCTGACGCGGCGGCCGTTCTGGGCGCGCTGACGGTGGCGGACGAGCGCGATGCGGCGACGGCGTCTGAAGGCAGGAAGGTGCACGGCGACTACCGCCAGTTTCTGGACGCGGACGGCCTGCGGGGGGCGCGAATCGGCGTTGCCCGGAGCGGGGTGAGCGGATATGACGAGGCCACGGACGTGGTGTTCGAGGAGGCGATCCGGGCGGTCCGCGACGCGGGTGCGGAGGTGGTGGATCCGGCCGACATTCCGACGGTAGACGGTAAGAGAATGGGCGAATGCGAAAGGATCGTCATGCGGACGGAGTTCAAGCATGGCATTGCAGGGTATTTGGCGACGCGGGTTGTGGTGGATGCGGCGCTGGCGCAGCCGCGATCGCTTGCCGATCTGATCGCATTCAACGAGGCGCACGCGGAGCAGGAGCTGGCCCTTTTCGGGCAGGAGCAGTTTGAGCGGTCGCAGGAGAGCGGGCCGCTGGATGGGGAGGTGTACCTGGAGGCGCTGGCGGCGGGACAGCGGCTGGCGGGGGTTGAGGGGCTGGATGCGGTGCTGGACGAGCACGGCTTGGACGCGCTGATTGCGCCGACGGGCGGGCCGGCGTGGCCGCTGGACCCGGAGGAGGCGGGGGATGCGGTGCACGGGGGCAGTTCGCGTTTTGCGGCGATAGCGGGATATCCGCTGGTGACGGTGCCGGCGGGCTTCGTTGCGCAGGGGGCAGGAGGCGGCGCGGGGAGTGCGTTGCCGATCGGTCTCACGTTTATGGGACGGGCGTGGAGCGAGGCGACGCTGATCCGCCTGGCTTATGCGTTTGAGCGGATCACGCAGGTGCGGCGGGCGCCGGAACTGGGGAGATAGTGGTCAGTGATCGGTGGTCAGTCGTGAGAGGGATTTGTGATGTGGTTGGTTCATAAGTGCGGGGAGAGAGGATGAGCCTGCAAACTGATCTCAAGTCGGAAAAGGTTAGCCATCTGGCCGTCAGCGGATTTGCGCAGGTGGCTTTGGGCACGTCGGTTCGGGATACGCTGGCCAGGATGCGGGCGGACAGACGGGTCGTCTGCCTGGTGGTTGAGGAGGGCGCGGCTGCCGGCGCCGATAACGGACAGGAAGAGGGCTCGCGGCAGGCGCGGCTTGTGGGCATCTTTACGGAGCGGGATGTGATGCGCAAGGTGATCGACGTGCCGGGGATGCTGGAGCGGCCGGTGGACGAGGTGATGACCACGGACCCGATTACAGTCGGCCCGGATGCGTCGGCGGCGGAGGCTTTGCGGCTGATGGAGAGGAATCATTTTCGTAATCTGCCGATTGTTGACGGAAGCGGCAGACTGTTGGGGATCATGACGCACCAGGCGATTATCGATTACCTGGCGGACCGTTATCCGGTCGAGGTGTTGAACCGGCCTATCGATCCGGAGCGGTTCCCGCGTAAGGCGGAGGGGGGATAGGGGAAAGGCAGTTTTTAGTAGTCAGTTTTTAGTTCTTAGTGAACTGCTTGGCCATGTACTGTGTTCGTGCGGTGTGCGGTCTACCTGGATCCGGAATGGGGGAATCTAGTGTCAGGATTTCTTTGGCGGGCTCTTGATGGACATAGTGGTGTGCGCTGGGCGTAACTGGGTGTTGCCTTGCCGGCGCCGGCACATATTTGGAAGCAGCCAGGAGGCGGGATGGGGTGGGGGGTTAATCCCGGTCGCAGCGGGTCATCAAGGTCATTTTGCCACAC
>VXOE01000318.1 GCA_009840225.1 Caldilineaceae bacterium SB0662_bin_25
CGCCACCACCCGCCCATCCCCCAGGTCCGCCCGCGCCAATCCCAGTGTCTCCAGAAGGTTGTCTATGTGAATCCAGAATGTGTTGGTGTTGTAATACGTGAGATGAAATTCGATCTCCTCACGCGGCAGCGCCAGCCCTTCCACCAGTCGTACCATGCCCTCGATACGCGCCAGGCCGCCGCCGCGGTCCTCCAGCCGTCGGTGAATCACCTCCGCGGTCATCGCCGCCCCGGAGCTGATATGCAGGCCCAGTAACCCCGGGTCCACGTGCGCGCCCACCGTGTCGATGTTGTGCATCATCAGGTATTGAAGCTGTGGCCGCTCCGCCAGCAGCCCCCGCAGTACGCCGTTGCGCAGCAGGTTCGGCACTTCGTACCAGTGGCCCACCGGGTGGATGCACTGGTCGGGCAGGTTGTCTACGTAGTCGCTGCCCTCCCCTTCCGTTCGCGCCCAGTTGATCAGCGCACCGCGCAGGCTCTCCTGCACCTTCTCCGCCTGCACGTCAAGCACCTGTCTCGGCGTCTCCTCCCAGGCGAAACGCAGATCCCGCACCATAGGCACCGTGCGCAAACCAATGCTCCGCCCCGGCGACAGCAGGAGTGGACCGCCATATCCACAGTCGTCACTGTCCCCGAGAGCCTCGGCCATCGCCCCGTGCGTAAGATAGCTGGTGGTGACGATGTGAGGCAGCGGCATGCCGCAAAGTCGCCCGCTGCGTCGGCTCTTGGCCAGATGTATCTCGATGAAGCTGCGGTGACTGCCGCCCAGCCGCGCAAACGGATTCAGCGCCTTGACGACGCCCGCGCCCTGGCTCCACCGGCTGCCCGCACCGCCTGCCAGGGTAACCACTGCCGCCTCCCCCGCCCTGAGCGCGGCCGCGCCGATCGCCCCGAGACGCTCCGGCAACTCCGCCGTTGCGTCGACTATCTCATCGGGTGCAACGTCTTCGATCAAGCTGCGCGACGGCAGCCGGTTCTGGGCCAGCCCGATCCGCCCGCTTCTCAAATCGCCGCGAATCTGTTCATGCTGTTCGCGGTCAAACGCGTTCGCCGCCAGCATCGCCGACAGTGAATCCTGGGAGTCCGCCTCCTGCTTCTGCGGCATCATCCGCTGGATCAGTGATGGCAGAACGTCGACAAGAGCCGGATCGCCGCCGCTCGCCGCCCCGAAAACCTCCAGTTCCGCCCGCTGCGCAGGGGTAAGCAGCCACGGGTCCTGGCGCAATGTGTCTGGAACCGTTAGACGGTAGTAATCCGCCGGCAAGAGCGCGCCGGCCCCGTCCATCCGCTGCCTTGTCCCGCCTGCCAGCCCGTCCAGTTCGGCCCATGTCCCCCGCTCGTTGATTGCAAAATCATAGACCACCGGCTGCATCGCAAAGGGCACCGAGTCCTCCATGCGTCCCTTCGTTTCATCCATGATCTCCTGCAGCCGGACCTTTGCCGCGGCCCTGTGGCGCGGATCAAAAAGAAACCCCATGCCGCCCCCGGACATCCCCCCCAACATCCAGAAGCCCCAGAAATGCTCGCCAAACTCTGCGCGCGCCTGCTCGATCAACCTGTCCGTGTACAGATTGCCCGCCCACGGAATGATCGTCTGAATCGGCCCCCTGAAGTTGCGTTCCGTAGCCCCGCCAATCGCCCTTACATCGCCCGCCTTCAGATGCCCCAATATCTCGTCCAGCGTGCCGATCGCCCGCTGTCGCCCCACCCACTCCCTTTCAGAGCGCAGCAGATACTTCTCCGTCACCATCTCCAGGATCGGCCCAACGTCCTGCGCCATCCCTCCGTGCACCAGGACTAGGCTCGCCTGCAGCGCCTGCCGCGTCTCGTCGCTTATCTCGTCGCTTCCAAATAGATGATGGCCGGGCAACAGCCTCCCCCGGCTGACGCCGAACTCGGGATCTCCCTCTGAACTCAGCCTTCCCTCGATCAGCTTGATCCCCGGCCAGATGCCGCCTGAATCCTGCCAGCCTCCGCCCGATCCCCCCAGCCACTCCCCCAGAATCGCCCGCGCCGCCACCAGCCGCCGCTCCTCTTCGCTCAGCCCGCCAGTATGCGAACCGACTTGGCCCGTCGCTCGCATACTGACGGTGATGAGGCAGGCCAGCAGACTGGTGGAAACGGCCAAACGCGATCCCTTCGGGATGTCGTTCACCTTGCTTACCAGTTCAATCCCCTGCCCGGAACCCACCAGCTGCGTTAGCAGGTCCGACAGCGGTTGGTGCGCCCCCTCCATGCCCGGCGGCACAATGCCGGCTGCAATAAGAGCGGCCTTCAACAGCCCGAGATGGTCGCGCGCAAAATCGAAGACCTCGGCGAACGTCGTAATCTCTGCACTCGCCTGCAGGTCAACGCTGACCAGCCGCAAAACCGGCCGGTCAATTACCCGAAAGTAACCCTCCACCGGCGGCCGCGGCCCTCGGCTCCCTGTCTGCCCCGCGCCGTTCACGCTCAAATCAATCGAAACGTTCAACACCCGCGCGCCTTCGGGGAAATCCATACCCAGAAAGAAGATGTCGCTCCAGCCGCTGTGCGTCAGGTCCATCCGCACCGGTGTCGTTTCGCGCAGTAACGGGTAAAGTCCGCTTTCGAGCGGACGGAGGAGACCCCTGCGCACCCGCAAAGGATGGTCGCTCGGATGGCCTACCCGGAACATCCACTGGTTGCCCGCAATCGACCGCACGCTGCGCCGCACCTGGTCCGCCAGCGTCTGGAAGCCAAGCTGCCGGTACGCCGCCGCCAGCCCGCTTGACAGCGCCTCGTTGGGCCCCCCCTGCGACTGGTGGTGCAGGAACGTCTCAATCGCTTCGTGGAAACGGCGGTGGAGTAGGTCTTCGTAGCCTCGAAACGGGATCACGCCCCTGGCGGCAATGCCGGCCTTGCCCGGCAGATGAAAACGGTGGATCGAGTAAAGGAAAAAGAGCGCCCGCACCTGCTCATACAGGTTTTCGTTCTCCCGCCGCATTCGGTCCAGTGCCGCACACTCCCGCAGCAACGCCTCCGCAGAAGCCGGGCGTGCAAACACATCCAGTGAGCGATTGCGCGTATCCGCATCCGCTGCGGTGATTATTTTAACCAGTGTACTCATCTCAGTACTCATCAGGTCCGACTGCCGATCGCCCGCCGCGCTTAACTATAGCGGCTCCTCCCCCTCCTGCATCGAGCGCGCCATCAGCAGTTCCAGCAACCGCGTCAGCATCTCATCTCGGTCCTGCCCGTTCAATGCCAGCGCGATCTGGGCAGTGAGAAGACCGTACTTCACACCGATGTCGAGCCGCATCCCCCGCTGCTCCAGCGCCAGGTACTGCTCCCGCCGCGCCAGCAGATTCAGCGCTGCCGACAGATAAAGGCCTGCGCCCGGGTGTCCATCCGCCCCTTCCGCATCCGTAGCGGAAAGCAGGCCGCCCAGTATCTCCATGACAGTTGCGGTCAGAACGTGAATGCCAAAAAAGCAGAGATAATGCCCCGCACGCAGGCCCGAAGCCACCAGCCTCTGCTCAGCTTCCGTGGGCGTGGGCTTCTCAACCACAGTCTCTACTTGGTAAAGCCCCGTCTGACCCGCCAGCCGGTGGCCCCCCACCGCGCCAAAGTAGGGCAACAGAGTCTCCCGCGTCGCCTGCACCGCCGAGACCGAACAGTTATGCGCGCGCGCCGCCTCGACAACACGCGCCGCACAACGCCCTCCGTTCGGCCGCACGTACAAGTGGTCCCCAACCAGGTGCAGAAAGGAGTCGCCGCCGACAAACTCCCGCGCACAATACACCGCGTGCGCGTAGCCCAACTGCTCCGCCTGCTGCACGAACTGAAGGCGCCCCGCATGCTCTCCCACCGTCGCAGCATAGGCGGCCTCGTCGCCCGGATAGACAATCACACAGATCTCGTCGACACCGGCGTCGATCACCTCCTCCACCAGAACGCGCAGCACCGACTTCTCAACGCCGTCGCTGTCGATTATCGTCTGCAGAGGCAAGCTTCTCTGCGTACGCCTCGCCGCGGTGATGACCGCTTTCGTTATCTCCATCTTCTGCTCTCCGGCCCGACCAATTCTAACGAATGCGAACCACGCTCAAATTTGCACAATGACTGCTCGCGCCACAGGTCCCCGGTGCAACCTTCCACGAGCGGACGCGAATCTGCCACCTTGGACCACCGGATGCATCCCAATATTGGGCTGAGCTCTCCTACACCTCCGGCAGCAACGAAACCATAGCCATCCCGCGATCAACTCTGAGTCAGAGGAAACGGCAGTTCTCTCTCCTCACTTCTCTTCACTCTCTCCTCG
>VXOE01000151.1 GCA_009840225.1 Caldilineaceae bacterium SB0662_bin_25
GCGGAGCCCCCGCACAAGGGAGGGCCGAATAGGCCCGACCGCCCGAAACTGCAGTGGTCAGTGGTCAGTGGTCAGTGAAAGCAGCGAATGTTGGGTGATAGGTGTGAAAGGGGAAGAGAAACACCTTTCGCTATGCTGAATCATGATTGCCATTTGGCAAGGACTTGGCGGTCACGAGTTTTGTTTTGTGAACGTGCGATTCTTGACGGGTCAGTTGTGCTTTGCTCCAGCTCGTCCCGGTGTTATTGACGCTGTTGGGACCATTTTCCCGGGTCGGAGGAGGAGTAGGGCCAGCCGGAGCCGCCGACCGTGTGGAATTCGTCGGATTTGCCGCAGAGCCAGTAGAACATTTCGGCGATGCGGGGGACCGACTGCCATTTGCGGTGGCCGCCGCAGAAGTAGGTGCTGGTGAAGGAGTAGTCGGCGCCGCGGAAATCGAAGTCGGGGCGGGCGAGCCAGTCGCGCGCCGGGGGCACTGTGCGCCAGTAGACCCATTTGAGGAGGTTGCGCGTCGACTGATCGACCTTGTCGGGCTGGCGGTGCCAGATGGAGTAGGCGGTGACGAAGACGGAGCCGGCGGGCGCGGTGGTGGGGACCTGGCCGGTCAGATTGCCGAAGCGCTCGATGTCCTCGCGGGCGATGGGCACGAGGTGGGAGCCGGGCAGGAAGAGGGTGGGGCCCATCTCGATGCTGTTGGACTGGGGGATGTAGAAGACCTGGAGCAGGTTGCAGGCGCGCTCGAAGTCGGAGCCGGCGTCGATGTGCCAGTAGCGGGCTGCTTCCGGCCCGACGAGGCGGTGGTTGGCCATCCATTCGGGGAGCTGGAAGCCGGCGCCGAGCAGGGAGCGGACGACGCCGGCGACGGCGGGATGGAGCAGCACCTCGTCGATGAAGCGCTCGTCGCGCACGAGCTGATGGGGGTCGGCTTCCTCTTCGTCGAGATAGTCGAAGACCCAGCGGTTGGTGGCGTCCGGGATCACGCCTTCGAGCGTGAGGAGGCCGGTCTTGCAGAAATCCAGGACCTCTTCGTCGGTCAGGGTGGGCTTGATGTCAGCGGTGGCGCGAAGGGCTGTCTGCGTCATTGATTACCTCCTGCATGGCGTTGACGAGAGCCATGCGCGTCCTTGTCAGATTCTGGCTTCGAGGATCTGCAGAATTTCGAAAACCAGGCCGTTGGGGGAGCGGAAGAATGCCAGGCGGCGCGAGCCGAAGGCGGCGCTGATCTCGACGCGTTCGACCAGGACCTCGAGGCCCATGGCGGTGAGCCGTTCGTATTCCTTGTCCAGGTCCTCGACTTCGAAGACGGCGTGCGTGAGGCCGGGCATCAGTTTGTGGCCGAGCCTGTCCTCGAAGACCGTTTTGGGCGTCAGGAAGATACGGGTGCCGCCGAATTCGACGAAGGCGTAGTCGACCTCCTCGCCGTCGGGCGCGGTGAACTTCTCACGTAGCACCAGCTTGGCGCCGAGCTCTTGCCAGAAGGTGATCTCGCTGTCCATGTCATCGACTTTCATGCCGATGTTCCAGAGGGCGGCTTGCATTTATTCCCACTTCTCCAGAATGAACTCGCAGGTGACGTGCCGATCGGGGCTGTGACTGGACAGAAGCTGGGCGGGAAAGCGTATGACGCGCCAGCCGGCGTTGATGGCGTCGAGTACGGTCTTATAGGGCCAGTCGGCGGGGTCGAAGGGGCCGTCGGAGACCTCGCCGCCGGCGACCTGGAGCATGCCGATCACGTCAGAGGTGACGGCGGTGGTTGCGGTCTGCAGGTAGAGGAGACTCTGGCGTTTGGGTCCGATCCCCTGAAGCGTCTTGCCCAGGCCCCGCAGCCGCTCTTCGGTCAGTTCTCCCTTTTTGAGCTGTTGGATACATTCTTCCAGTTGTTGGGCGGCGACATTCATTTTCATGTGTTCCTTCGCGGATCGTCCTCAGCTGACGACAACCGGGATCTCAAGGTCGGGAATCTCCTCGTCGAGAGGGAAGAAGGGCCGCTGCATGCGCTTGAAGTTGAGGTTGCGCACGTGGGCGGGGGTCGGGCCGGGCGTGTCGACGATATAGGCGGCCTTCATGAGGTCGCGGTAGGCATGGCGGTAGTTCATTGGATTCTTGACGCCGATGAACTTGGCCTGGCTTACGTCCATGCCGACGCTGCGGAACTGCTCATGGCCCCAGTCGTAGGTGGGCTGCGACATGACGAGAAGCTGGATGCTGCCGATCTGGAGGACGGCGGAGAGACCCATCGAGGCCCAGGTGCCGCCAAAGAGGCCGCCGTCGTAGCGGAAAGCGCCGTCGCTGAGACGGCGCACGGTGCCGGTGACGGGGACGGGCCGGCCCCAAGCGGGGTCGAGGCTGTAGCCGACCTGCAGGCTGACGGTGTGACCGATGCCGGCGCGGGCGCAGGCGTGGGCCGCGGCGGGATCGACAACCATGAGAAGGGCGGGCTCGTCCAGTCCCAGCGCGAGCAGCTCGCACAGGAGGGCGACGCTGTCGCCGGGTGCGCCGCCGCCGGCGCAGTCGGCGGTGTCGACCAGGAGTACGGGTCCCCCCTCGAGTTGGCGGCCGCGGGCGACGGCTTCGGCGACGGGCAGGTGCTCGACCTCGAAGGCCCAGCGCCGCTGCCAGAACTCGGCGGCGAGCCGTTGGGCCTCGTGCGCGGCCAGGGCGGGGTCGTTGTCGGTTATCACGACGGCGCCGCAGCCCATGCCGGGCAGGTCGTTGTAGGGGTGGACCTGAAAACAGGAGACGGAGAGGATGGGCGGCTCCTTTTCGAGGCGCCGGGCGCGGCGGGTGAGGTGAGCCATGGGCCCGTCGCCGGCGGTCTGGCCGTTGCAGGCGCTGCAGATGATGGGGACCTTGGCCAGGGCGGTCACGGGAGTGACTTCGCCTCTTGCTGCCTGCAGCAGCAGGTTGGCGCCGCGTTGGCCAGTGGAGTAGGTGTCGTCGTGGGGATAGTGGGTGAAGGAGACGAGGGCGGTGGCCTGATTAACCATGCGCGGGGTGACGTGGGCGTGCAGGTCGAGCGTCATGACGATTGGCATGTCCGGCCCCACGATGCGGCGCACGGCATCGAGAATGTCGCCTTCCGGGTCCTCGTGGGAGGCGGTGACCATGGAGCCGTGCATGGCGAGGATGAGGCCGTCGAGCGGGAGGGCGGTGCGCAGGCGGGCCAGGAGCGTACCCTTGAGCTCGGTGTAGCAGGCATCGGTGAGGACGCCGCCGGAGACGCTGCGCGCGGCCAGCAGGGGGAGCGGCTGTGCGCCCTCTTGTTCACAGACGGCGAGGATGCCGGCGACTTCGCAGTCGGTGCCGGCCAGTTGGAGGAGGGCATCGCCCTCGTGGACATAGGAGTTGCGAAAGAGGGCCAGATCGGTCTGTGTGGCGGCGAACTGGTTGCTTTCCTGGAAGATGGAGCCGATGCCGATGCGCATGGCTGTCATTGGATTGCCTTTTCGGGCCCCATTTGGCGCAGGGGGCGCATCGAACAAATGCTGTGGGGAAGGTATCGGATGATACCGATGGGCGCGTTTCAACAGATGGACAGGGAAATTATACCTACGTAATTGGGGAAGGCCAATGTTGGTTCAAATGGGGGCATGAAAGTAGACTGAAAAGGCTGGATTAACCCGACTTTAACAAAATGGAGTTAGTCATGTTTCGTTCGGCCTCTGTATCTTTCATCCTTGCGCTTGCGCTCCTCGTCGCCGGCTGCGTTGCCATTCCAACCAAGAACGAACCGGCAGGCTATACGCAGGCGCTGGTGCAGGACGCCATCCGCCTCTACGGTCAGGATGGGCGGGAAGCTGCTATCGATCACTACAGTTCAACCGACAGCGTGGACGGGCAGTGGTACGTCTTCATTATCGGCGGGGATGGGTACACCATTGCCCACTACAACCCGGAAATAATCGGCCGGGATCCGGCGCTGCGCGTGGATTCGACCGGTTACTTTTATGGAGACGACATGCTGAGCGCGACGGAGGCTGGAAAGTGGGTCAGCTACGTTTTCACGAACCCGGACACGGGAGAGGAGACGCGCAAGCACACGTGGGTGGTACGCCATGACGGGCTGTTCTTCGGGTCGGGCTGGTATGAAGAGAACTGAGCAGGCCAGGGATATGGAAGTGCATGATAGTAGATCATCCAGTAACTACTAAGCCAAGTTCTGTGTACGGTCTGCCTGGGGGGAATGTTCCGTCAGCATTTCTGTAGCGGGTTCTTGATGACCATAGCGGTGCCGGTTGGGCCTGATTGGGCGTTGCCTCTCCTACCTTGCCTGCG
>VXOE01000166.1 GCA_009840225.1 Caldilineaceae bacterium SB0662_bin_25
CCCGATCCATCTGACACTCGACCCCAAACCCCTGACCCCTAGCCCCTGCAGTCAAAGTTGCAAGACACAACAGAAAACGCGAAAATATACCATGGCTCCCGGCTCAGCTAGACTCCACAAGGAGAGCACACCGATGACCGACAACTACCAACGTGACGGCTTCCTCCTTGTCCGCCAGGCAATACCCCCCGCCGACCTCGAACCCCTGCGCGCCTGCATCCACCGCCAGGTCGGCATCTACGCCAACGAAATGTTCAACGACGGCAAGATCAAGGACCCCTTCCCCAACCTGCCCTTCGGCCAGCGCCTTGCCGCCCTCCACCGCGAAAACGAAATCCGCCTCCGCTCCTGGAACCAGCCCGCTCTCGGCCCCGAGCTCCACGAACTCATCCAACATCCCGGCATCGTCGACGCCCTCGAACCCCTCCTCGGCCCCAACATCAGCTTCAACGGCGACTACCACCTCCGCCCAAAAATGCCCGACAGCGAGCTGACCGCCTTCCCTCTCCATCAGGACAGCCAGTACTACGGCAAACAGTCCCGCCACGCTCACATCATCACTGTCTGGATCCCACTCGTCGACGTCGACGAAGTCAACGGCTGCCTCTATGTCATACCCGGCAGCAACGCTTGGGAGCTCATCGAAAGCAAGCGCGACAAGAACATGAACATGCGCTCCTTCGAGGATCCCGAAGATCGCGGCACCCCCATTCCATTGCCAATGAAGAAGGGCGATATCCTCCTCTTCTCCAACATGACCTTCCACGGCAGCAAAGTCAACCACACCGACGAAGTCCGCTGGAGCATCGACATTCGCTACTGCCGCACCCCGGGGACCTACACCGCGCCCCAGGAGGTCCTCGATGGCGAAGAATTCATGCGCGCCAAACTGGAACGGACCAAGCGGCCCCCCTTTGTCGTGCGCGGCCAGGGCGCCGGCTCTACCTACGCAGACTGGCAGGCCGCCTTCGCAGCCCTTCTGAACTGACCGTCTCGCGTCGGGCCGCCTGCAAACACCCCCAATGCTCGCCGCCTCTACGACATCATCCATCTCCTGTCATAAAGAAAAGGAGCAGCTGTGCATATCCATCCACGTTCAGTCGCCAGTAAAGTCTTCGACGTCTGGCGCAGTCCCGGACGCTTCACCAAGAACCCCGACATCATCGAGCTGCCCTCCGGCCGCCTCATGCTCATCTACTCCGACACCGACTCCCACTGGTCCCAGGTAAACCAGATTCTGACCCTGCTCGCCAGCGACGATGGCGGCCACACCTGGTTCAAGCACCGCGAAATCGACCAGGCCAACCTCCAGGAAGGCGACGAACGCCTCGTCACCCCGCGCCTCAGCCGCCTCAACAACGGCCGCCTCGTCGTCATTATCGACCACGACGACCACAGCCACTTCCACGAAGACCAGCCCCCCGGCAACTGGCTCTACTGGAGCCAAGACAACGGCGACACCTGGACCGAAGCCCAAAAACCCAACATCATGGGCTTCGAACCCGACCGCATCCTCGACCTCCCCGACGGCAGGCTCGGCGTCGCCTCACACATCATGCGCGGCGATACCCAGGAGTTCGCCGTCATCCTCTCCTGCTCCGACGACGGCGGCGAAACCTGGTACGAAGCGTCCACCATCGCCTATGACGGCTATCACCGCGTCTGCGAAGGCGCCATCGTCCTCCTCGACAACCCCGACGCCGTCGGCGGTCAGGAGCTCGCCTGCATCATGCGCGAGAATCACCATTCAGGGATCCCCAGTTTCGTGACCTTCTCCACCGACAGCGGTCGCACCTGGTCGCCTATCCAGATGTGCCCCTTCGCCCTCGACCGCCCCTACGCCAAACAGCTTCCCGACGGCCGCATCTTCGTCAGCGGTCGACACGTTAACGGACCCCTCGGAACCTACGGCTGGTGCGGCAACATCAGGGCCGAGGCCGGAACCTACCAGATCGGCGGGCCGCGCCGCAAGTATTCCGCAAAGATTGAAGACGGAGCACTCGTCATCGACAACCTGCCCGGCCACGAGGCCCGCTACTGCCTCCTGCCGCCGGAATCCGCCCGCAGCGACATTCACATGGATGCATTGCTCAAGGTCGAAGGCAGGCCCGGCCAGCCAGCCGCCTTCATGTCCATCGCAAAACTTGGCGTCGTCGTCAACATCGCCTCCGACGGCATCTGGAGCCGCCAGGGCGCCGACTTCCGCCATCCCGTCGATATGACCGACTTTCACATGATCTCCATCCGTCACCGCCGCGGCCTCCTGCGCATTCAGGTCGATGGCGAGACCGTCATCAACCAGTGCATCTTCCGCGAGGAAAAGCCAATCGGAGACTCCCGCCGGACCGGCCCCCTCAGCCTCTACACCCAGTTCGGCCAGCCCGCCGCAGGCGGTCGCAGCTTCTGGCGCTACGTCTCCTATCGCGTCCTGAACCCAACCCTTGATGATTTCGAGTGGGAATGGGGAGCGGAGTCGGACACCTTCCCCGATGAATACCAGCGCACCCGCATGATCCAAATCCACGGCAACCACCCGGAACAGGTACCCGCGCCCGATCACGGCTACTCCTCCTGGCTGATGCGCGAGGACGGCACCATCATGTGGGTCGACTATACAAACTACGGCGACCCCGCCGGGTCCGCCCACCTCGTGGGTGTCTTCATCAACCCGGAAGATATCGACTGAAAGGACTGACTCAGCATGGTTGCAAGCGAAAACTCGGGTCAACCGTCGTGCGTGCAGGAGGATCTGTTCACCAGCGGCGATGGCCGCTACCACACCTACCGGATTCCGGCCCTGGCCCTGTCCACCCGCGGCACGCTCCTCGCCTTCGCCGAGGGCCGCAAACATGGCCGCGGCGATGCCGGTGAAATCGACCTCATCCTCCGACGCAGCTTCGACAACGGCCGCACCTGGACCCCCATCCAGGTCGTCGTCACCCAATCCGGCATGACCTGCGGCAACCCCTGCCCCGTCGTCGAGCGCCAGACCGGCGCCATCTTCCTGCCCTTCTGCAAAAACCTCGCCGACGGCGATGAGACCATGATCTGCGAAGGCAAGGCCCCCCGCACAGTCTGGATCACACACAGCCTCGATGACGGCCAGTCCTGGAGCGAACCGCGCGATATCACCGCCTCCGTCAAAGACCCGCAGTGGACCTGGTACGCCACCGGTCCTTGTCACGGCATCCAGCTCGACACCGGCCGCCTCGTCGTCCCCTGCGATCACATCGTCGGCATCCACTTCGACCGCAGCCGCGACCCCTACCACTCCCACGTCATCTACAGCGACGATCAAGGCGAAACATGGCAGCTCGGCGGCGACGTCGAAGTCGGCACCAACGAGTGCGCCATAGCCCAGCTCCAGGACGGCAGCCTCTACATAAACTGCCGCAACTTCGTCCGCGGCACACAGAGGGGCATCGCCCGCAGCTATGACCGGGGCAGCACCTTCACCGACTTCGAATGGGACCAAACACTCATCGAGCCCGTCTGCCAGGCCAGCCTCGAAGCCCTCCCCGACGGCAGCCTTCTCTTCGCCAACCCCGCCAGCACCCGCCGTCAGAACTTGACCGTCCGCCTCAGCCCCGACGGCGGCCGCACCTGGCCTGCCGCTCGCACGCTCCACATCGGCCCGTCCGCCTACTCCGACCTCGCCGCCCTCCCCAACGGCGGCCTCTGCTGCCTCTACGAAAGCGGCGAAAGCCAACCCTACGAACGCCTTACCCTGGCCCGTTTCAACCTCGCCTGGCTTGAAGAAGATCAGGAACTCTGATCATGGCTCCTCCAACTTTCCCCAGGACATCACGGTTTCAACATCAAACTCCTGCCGTCGTCACATACCCGGCTGCAGACCCAAACGAAGCCCGCCCACGATGGAGAGCATTTTCATGAACCGGCTAGCCGAAGTGAGTACATGGGCGCCCAGCCTCCTCTCGTTGCTCATCTCTTTCACTCTGGCGACAGCCTGCGTGCCCGTGGGCGCACCCGTAGGACCCGCAGTCAATGTCTCCCTTCAGCCCCACCGAAGCCCCCCGCATCCCTGCTAGAGCCGATTCGTCGCCCACACCCTCGACCACATCACCACCATCAAGGGCGAAGTCGTCCGCACCTGCGACAGCAACGGCGCCCACCTCACCCTCCCCGCCCCCACCGGGGCCGGTCTCTTTTAAAAATCTGACGCTGCCGCCGATCTTTAGCGTGTTTGTGGAGGTGGTGGGCGGATGATTAAAAAAAGAGGGGGGGGGGGGGGGGGG
>VXOE01000393.1 GCA_009840225.1 Caldilineaceae bacterium SB0662_bin_25
CCTACTGCCTACCCGACCGGGTGTCGATATTCGTAACAGGTGCCTAATCGAAGGTGTCTAGCCCGACCACGTCCCGCCCGTCCCATCAGGTCCCTTTACGTGCCGGCCTTGTTCCTGCCCTCACACCCTCCCCAACTGACGGACACCACCGTACAGCCGGGCCTGCCGCCTGCACTGCGTCTCTCTCAGAGCCAGTAAACACTTTCAGCCACCGCTGGCACTGTTTCCCCGCCAGACTGTTCCCACCCCAAATCTGGGATGCACCCTCGAGCACCCGCAAAACTGGACTGACAGACAACTCTGCTGGTAGGATGACTTCCCTTGCACTTGGTCGCAGCCCTGGCGAAGCCGTGCTTCAGCCGGGCAGCGACTTGAGTTGTACGGGGCCGGAAATGCAGGTGGCTGTTCCTTTACTGTGCGCTCAGACGCCGCCGCGCCGGCGCGGATCTGCCGCGATCGCGAACTGAAGGAGCAACAGAATATGAAGATCAAAGCCTTCTGGAGAGTCTGCGCACTGATCGGCGCACTCCTGTTCGCCGCATGTGCCCCAAGCGAACCGCCAAGTACCCAGCAACCGGGTGCGAACGCCGCGGCCGCGCCTTCCCCCACAACCGCGCCGGCACACACGCCTGCCTCGTCCCCGGCAACCGCCGCAGAAACCAGCACGCCTGCCCCCGAGCCCCAATCCCAGCAATGGCCGGCTTGGCCGGCCATCACTCTGGTCGAAACAATGTCCGGCCTGAGGAATCCTGTTGACCTCGCCCACGCCAAAGATGGTTCCGGACGCATCTATGTGGTCGAGCAGATAGGCCTGGTCCAGGCATTTGAAGACGGTGTCATCGGCCAGTCCCCGTTCATGGACATCCGCGACCGTGTCAGCTGCTGCGGCGAGAGAGGACTGCTTGGCCTCGCCTTCCCCGCCGACTTTTCCAGCAGCCGGACCCTGTACGTCAACTACACCACCACCGACCCCGGCGGTCTCCATACCCGCGTCTCCCGCTTCCGTCTCTATCCTGACGTCCACCAGGTCGATCCCGATTCCGAAGAGATCCTTCTCCAGTTCCACCAGCCTTGGCGCAATCACAACGGCGGCCAAGTTGCGTTCGGCCCCGACGGCTACCTCTGGATCGGGACCGGTGACGGCGGCAGCGCCGCCGATCCCCAGGACAACGGGCAAAAGGGCCAGACTCTGCTCGGCAAACTCCTCCGTATCGACGTCTCCGCCGCCGCAGAAGCCCCTTACGCCATCCCTCCCGACAATCCTTTCATCGGCAATGACGACTTTTTCGACGAGATCTGGGCCTACGGTCTGCGCAACCCCTGGCGCTTCTCATTCGACCGCGAAACCGGTGACCTCTACATCGCCGACGTCGGCCAGAACGCCTGGGAAGAGGTGAACTTCCAGCCAGCAGACAGCCCAGGCGGCGAAAACTACGGCTGGCGCATCATGGAAGGTAATCACTGCTTCAATCCCTCTTCCGGCTGTCCCACCGCCGGTCTGACCTTGCCGGTGGTCGAGTACGACCGCATCAGCGGGCTTTCAATTACCGGCGGCTACGTCTACAGAGGGCAGGACCACCCCGCCCTGCAGGGCATCTACTTTTATGCGGACTATGTCACCGGCAATATCTGGGGTCTTAAGCAGGTGAACGGCGTATGGGAGTCCGAGCTGCTCCTGGACAGCCCCTACAATGTCAGCAGCTTCGGCGAAGATGAGGCCGGCAATCTCTATCTCCTCCATTACAGCGGCACAATCTTTCAGGTTCAGGCTGCTGGCCGGAACTGAAGCAATTCCGTTGAAGATGCGACCGCAAGCGCGCCGCCAATGAAGCGCACTTAAGTATCTCTACTGCACGACAGCACCACCGAGAGGACCTGCCATGGATTTCGACCTGATTATCATCGGCGGTGGTATCGTCGGAGCGGCCGCAGCCTACCGCGCCGGCCAGCTTGGCGCCCGTACCCTACTCTGCGACCGGCGTGACGCAGGCCGCGCCACCGACGCCGGCGCCGGCATCCTCGCCCCCGAGAGCGGTACCCGCTACGGCCGACTCTGGTACGACTTCGCTCTCGATGCGGTCGACTACTATTCCGTGCTGATCGAAAATCTGACCGCCGACGGCGTACCCGCCGCAGAACTTTCTCAGGCATACAGCCGCTGTTCCATGTTGACTGTTGCTCTTGATGAAAGCGAAGCGGCCGACCTGGCTGAGATGGAGCAGGTAATCTACGCCCGTCAAGAGGAACGTCGCCCACCCCCCGCGGAGCGTATTCAACGCATCTCTTCCGCCGAGGCACGTGACGCCTACTACCCTCTGCTGGCCGACGTCAGCGCGGTCCTGCTCCAACCGGTCACCCGCCGAGTCGACGGCCGTCTCTTGAACGCAGCTCTCGAGCACGGCCTCCGCAGCCGCGGCGTCCACACCGTTGAAGCCGACGTGGCGGCTCTGTTACTCGAAGACGGCCAATTGATCGGTGTCCGCACTGTTTCAGGGGATGAATTCACGGCTGGCGCGGTACTCATTGCAGGTGGCGCCTGGTCAGAAGCCTTCGGCAGCCAGCTCGACGTCCAAATTCCCGTTGCCCCCCAGCGCGGGCAGATCATCCACCTGCGTCTTCCCGAACAGGACAGCGGCGCCTGGTCGATCGTGAGAGGATTCAGCGGCCACTATCAGGTGCCCTGGCCCGGTGGTCGCGTCGCTGTCGGCGCCACCCGCGAGACCGGCAGCGGCTTCGCTCCCCACGCCACTGTTGCCGGCATCCAGGAAGTGCTGCATGAAGCCCTGCGCCTCGCCCCCGGCCTGCACAACGCCGCCATCCACGAAATCCGCGTCGGCCTGCGTCCCTACACCACCGATCACCTGCCGCTTCTTGGCTCCATTCCCGGCGCGAAAGGTGTATACCTTGCAACCGGCCACGGGCCCACCGGTCTCACCCTCGGCCCATTCAGTGCAAAGCTGGTGGTCGAGCAAGCCCTCGATCAACCGGTTGCCTGGGACCTGGCGCCCTTCTCTACGACCCGCTCCATTCGCTGAGTCGAAGTCAACTCCTGTTCGCAGCCGGCCCCCGGCCCGAAACTGTCGTGCAACCCCTGCCATGCGATCCGCTGGCTGCTGACTCCGGCTATCCCAAACACCTGAAGACAGGCATACTCGTGGTATACTCATGACCATGATGGCGACAACGGAATCAATGAACGCTCAGCCGTTGACAACTGAGCAACTGGAGCAGGCCAAACAATATATCCTGAAAAGTCTGCCGCAGATACTGGAGCAATCACCCGAATTTGTTGTTTTTGTTGAAGGGGTGGTCGCCGACAAGTTTCCGCGACGAGACGAGTTTGCGCGTCTCCTCGATCAAGTGGAGGCGCACCGACGGGAAACTCAGCAATTCCAGAGAGAAACTGGCGAACGCTTCGACAAAGTCGACGAGCGGCTCGACAAGATGGATGATCGCTTCAATAAGGTCGACGAGCGCTTCGACAAGATGGACAATCGCTTCGACAAGATGGACAATCGCTTCGACTCCTTGGAACTGACTCTAGCCCGCCTTGGCTCACGCTGGGGAATCCATAGCGAAGATCTCTTCCGCAAAACCATGAAATCCGTGCTCGAAGAATCCTTCGAAGCCACGGTGGAAGAGAAGAATATCCAGGGGGAGCAGTTTGACCTCGTCGTCATGCAGAACGGCGACCACATCCTGATCGAAATAGCCGCTAGTGTCCGGCGCAATATCCTGGAGCGACTGGACCGCAAGAAGGCTCTCTATATTTCCGAAGTGGGGATAGTGCCGGCGCGGATCATCCTGGCCGTCGGCACGATAAACAGTCGTTCCGCTCAGATCATTCGCGACGCCGGATTCGAAGTCGTTGAGCCTGACGATGACTTCTATGGCGAAGAGTAAACGCGTCCGGTGCCGGTGCGTTCTTTCCCGCACATGGCAGCGAGCGCAATGCAACTGCATCGCTGGACCTTAATGGTGATTTTCGGCTGGATTGATACCGGCCCTGTTCTGCACATCCCAACCTTGATGCCTCACCCATAACCTCAAGGATACGCTATTCCTGGCTTCAACAAGCAAACAGTCCTGATCCCGACTGTGTTGCTCTAAATCAATATCGACCCACGACTATCTCCCGGTCACACCTGTATGCAACTGTCAACTGTAGACAATATTCCCCCTGCCATTGATTCTTCTCACGGCGAACGACCTGACCAACACGATCAGGCAACCCCTTCCCGCACAGCCTACACAATCAAAGAAATGCCGGCAGATCTTCGCCCCAGAGAAAGGCTGGAGTATGTCGGCGCCGGCGCCCTCAGCGCTGCTGAACTCCTCGCGATTCTGCTGCGTACCGGCGGCAAGGGCGAGAACGTCATCCGCCAGTCCGAGCGGCTGCTGACCGAGTTCAATGGTCTGCCCGGCCTCGCACGCGCCAGCTTTGAGGAGCTGACAAAGGCCCACGGCGTCGGCAAGGCCAAGGTCACCCAGATCAAAGCCGCCCTCGAACTGGGACGCAGACTTCTGCTCGCCGCCCCCCAGGAGCGGGCCAGGATCCAGAGCCCCACCGATGTCGCCAATCTGCTGATGCTGGAAATGGGAATGCTCGAGAGGGAACAGGTGCGGGTCGTTCTCCTGGACACCAAGAATCATGTCCAGCGTACACCCGTTGTCTATTCCGGCAGCCTCAACGCCGCCGTAATTCGTATAGGTGAAATCTTCACGGAGGCCGTGCGCGCCAACAGCGCTTCACTCATCGTCGTCCACAACCATCCCAGCGGGGATCCAACGCCCAGCCCCGAAGACGTGCAGGTGACAAAACAGATCGTCGCCGCCGGCAAGCTCCTGCAGATCGATGTTCTCGATCATCTGATCATTACCCGCGACAAATATGTCAGTTTGAAGGAAAGAAGGTTGGGGTTCGACTAAAGCCAGGCGTCGCCGCTACGCCAGCGCGCTGACACTGAGAAGGTAATCGGTCACCGCGCGCACGTCGCCGGCATTCAACTGCTGCTCTTTCTTCGTGCGCACGTACTTCTTCAACTGATCCACCCGCAGCACCGGCATCGAGGGGTTCTCAAGCTCCAACTGCATCGCCGGATTGATGAAGACCGCCGCGCTCTCGATCGGAATGTCGGCAGCGTTTACCGCCAATTCACCGCTGGACTCTCCCTCTTGAAGCAGCTCTCGGACTTTCCGTTCGGTCTCCTCGATCTCACGCGTGGGGTTGCCCAGCCCCTCCCGGTTGAGAAACGTGAGCAATCGGCCCAGGCTGAACCGTTCCCGCCATCTGTCCCCGTATACCGTCACCGTCCCTTTGTCGCTGCGCACAAGAAACACACGTACACCGGAAGGCCCGACCAATATGTAAGGCACCTCATCCAGACCCCACAGAAAGAGGGCATACTTGTCGTCAAAACCTTTCAGCCCGTTCTCGACAAGCTCATCTGGCCGCGCGACCTTCTTGCTGCCCGGCCAGCGGCGGGGAGCGAATCGGTTAATATAATAGCTCCCCACATTCGAGGCGATAAATCCCACCGCCAGCGCGCCAAAGCTGACTACCGTCCAGTATCGCTGTATAAAGCCGGTCAGAGCGTTCGCGGCCGGTTCGTCCGGCGGAAACCAGTTCGGCGTGAAACTTGCAAGAAGCCCCACAAACAGGATCGCCAGACCCCCCAGGGCAATACGACGCCCCCGCTGCTCTCTCGCCTTTATCGCCGGTAAATTTCGGTATACTTTCATGGAACTGGATTCTTCAATGAGTGGGCAGACTACCGCTGGAGTTCGACTACCTCTTCCTGGCTGTCGATTACTTCACTGACGCCCGACTGTATCTCCTCAACCAGTCGCGAATCGATCAACTGCTTCGCATTGCGTATCGTGTGGCGGATGGCGTTGGCGTTGCTTCTGCCGTGGCCGACGACCATCAGATTGGACAGACCCAGCAGCACCGCCCCGCCAAACTCGCTGTCATCAAGCCTTCGCGCCATCCTGCGCAGCGCCGACCGTACCAGCAGACCGCCAATACTGCTGATCGGCCCGGCCGTGATCTCATCCAATAGCACACCCTGAAGCAACTTGACAATTCCCTCCGCACCCTTCATGAAAACATTGCCCGTAAACCCGTCCGTGACAACCACATCCGCAATGCCGCTGGTCACGTCCCGCGCCTCGATGTTCCCCATGAACCGGATGCCGGGCGTCTCCTCCAGCAATGCGGTCGCCTCCAGGACAAGCTGATTGCCCTTGCCTTCCTCTTCACCATTGCTCAGAATGCGAACGCTCGGATTTCGCACGCCCATGATGCGCCGTGAATATACGCTGCCCATCACGCCGAACTGCTGCAGCTGCTCCGGCTTGACGTCCGTATTCGCCCCAACATCCAAAATCAGACAGAAACCCTTCAAAGTGGGAAAAGGAACGATCAACGCCGGACGCAGAATGCTCTGCATCCGCCCAAAGTGCAGAATACCCGCAGCCAGCGCGCCGCCTGTGTTGCCCGCCGTAACAAAGGCATCCGCCTTGCCTTCCTTTACCAGCTGGCAGGCCACCACCATCGAGCTGTTCTTTTTGGTGCGTACCGCCTTCACCGGCTTGTCAGACATTTCGATCACTTCATAGGCAGGCACGATCGGCAGGTCCAGCCGGTGCGTCGGATGCCTCGCCAACTCCCGCTCGATAACGTCCGGCCGCCCTACCAGCGACACAGTCACGTCGTACTGCCGCGCCGCCAATATCGCGCCGGATACAATCTCGTGTGGAGCATTATCTCCGCCCATCACGTCCAGGGCAATATTCATCCAGATACTCCTCCAATCGGCAATATCATCAATGCTATACTACTATAAGTTCGGAGCTATGGAGAAATCGCCCGAAAAGCAATAGCTGTCAAATTAACTTCGATTTTCAGGAGACGCGGCAAAACTGCCGCCCTTTTGCTAAGGGAGCGCGAGCGTGAAATTGGGAACGGATCAGATGGCGCACAGAGTGCAGGACGACGGCATCGTCGCTATCGTGCGCGGCGACTTTCCCGCCCAGAAAATCCTCGAAATCGGCGACGCACTCCTGGCCGCCCCCGTTCTCGTCATGGAGGTGACACTCAACACCCCCGGCGCCCTTGAGCTGATCCGGATGCTGCGCGACCGCTTCGGCGATAACATGCACATCGGGGCCGGCACCGTACGCACTGTAGACCAATTCGATGCCGCAACTGCCGCCGGCGCACAGTTTACCGTCGCGCCGGGGCTGAATCCCGCCGTCGTCACCCAGGCCCGCAAGGCCGATATCCTGCACATCCCCGGCGTCTATACCGCCACCGAAGCCGAAGCCGCCTGCGCAGCCGGCTCCCGCCTCCTCAAACTCTTTCCCGCCAATATCGGTGGCCCTGCCTATCTCAAAGCCCTGCGTGCCCCGCTCGACGACGTCCAGTTCGTTCCCACCGGTGGCATCGGTCCGGACAACGCCGCCGCCTGGGCCAGTGCTGGAGCCGCCGCTCTTGGGGTCGGCAGTTCACTCGTCACCGGCCCCCACCAGCCCATGGCCGACCTCATCCAGCGCGCCCGCGCCCTGCGCCAGGCCTGGGAATCCGGCAGCGCCTCTACCCGATTCATCTAGGGCCCGTTGACATACGTTCACCCCGGCCGTCCCCCCGTAGGGGCACCCCTTGTGGGTGCCCATTCCCGCACCCCGAAACAAGCAAGCGCCCCGCGGAAACCCACGAACCGTTCAGCCCAATCCTCCCGACCGGCGCCACCACCCACTACCTGCCCAATTCCTTACCCTCGCAGCTCGTTCATCGCCGCCGGCAAGAGTGGCAGTATATCACTGGCGACAACCCCGGCGCATCCGATCCGCTCTTCACACAGTTCACCCGCCCGCCCGTGGAGCCAAGCCCCTAAACACGCGGCGTGAAAAGGGGGCAGACCCTGCGCCAGCAGGCCGGTGATGGCGCCGGCCAGAATGTCGCCCGTCCCGGCCGTGGCCAGGGCTGCTGTGGCAATCGGCAGTACGGCCAGGTCTCCGCCCGGCGATGCGATCACCGTATAGGGTCCCTTCAGCAGTACAACCGCCTGCCACTTTGCTGCCCGCTCCCGCGCCAGGTTCCATCGATCTGCTACCACCTCCTCCACAGAGCCAAAACCGCAAAGACGGGCCATCTCCGCCGGGTGCGGAGTCAGCACGCAGTCAGCCGGCAGAAGCGACGGCCAGTCGTCCAGCTGCGCCAGATTGTTTAGGCCGTCCGCATCGATTACAGTCGGCGGCAGCGGAAGCGAGTCCGCCGGCAGCTGGTCCCGGCGGCGGATCGGACCGAACGGCGAGGCGGCGGCAGTACCCTGGCCTGACGCCCCTGTCTCCTCCGCAGATTTCTCGCCGTCAGATCCCGCGAATGCTCTCGGCAACGCTGACGGCCGCTGTCGATGATTCCTGCGCAGCAGCCTCTCCATGAATCCGCGCGTAGCGCTTTCCTGGCCCAACCCGCAACCTATGAGCAAAGAGTCGTATTCCTCCAGCCTTGCGCTCACGTTGGCGGCCGCAGCCTCGTTCACCACGCCCAGATCGTGGCTGAGAAGAATCCACGTCGGTTCAGACAGCGCCGAAGACACAGGTACCCACACCGGCTGGGGAATCGCGCCCGTCACCAGCCCCGCGCCCGCTCGCCCCATTGCCGCACAGCTGAGGTAAGCGGCCCCGGGGTAGTTGACGCTGCCCACCACCGCCATCCCCTTGCCAAAAGAACCCTTGTGACTGTTGCGGCTGCGCGTCGGCAAAAGCCCGGATACTTGTTCCGGTGTCAAGAAAAACGTCCGCAAATCGGCCGTCAACTCGGGAGGAATGCCGATATCCGCCACCGCCAGTTCGCCGACAACCCCCGCGCCCGGGAACTGAAATTGCCCCACCTTCGCGCAACCGAAGGTCACCGTCATATCGGCCGGCACCGTAACCGCATCGAGCGCGCCGCTGTCCGCGTTCAGACCGCTGGGAACATCGACAGCGACCACTGCCAAGGGCGGCCGCGTTTCTCCTTCACCCGATTCCGACGCATCTTCAGAGCCGGCTTCATATGCCGGGTCTCCAGCAGTTGACATGCGGGTCTTTCGTACCTCGAGCACCTGCTGCAGGACGCCGGCCAGCTCCCCCTCGATCGGACGGTTGGCTCCTGTCCCCAGCAGCGCGTCGACCACAATATCAGCGTCGTCTAGCCACGCCCGCAGTTGCACCCCATCCTTGTCCTCTTCGGCGCTTTGCGTCGGAACGCTTCGATCGAGTACCTTGCCCAAATGGCCCTCGTAATCCTCCTTCGGCTTGGCCTTACTTATCGGCGTCCCCTTCCTCCCTTTCTTTCCAGCTTCTCCTTCCTTTGCCGGAACCCCGCCCCTCGCCCACAGATAAACCCGGACGCGATACCCGGCGTCGCAGAGATGCCGCGCACACACCAGCCCGTCGCCGCCGTTGTTGCCCGGCCCAACCAACACCAGCACCGAACGGTCCACGCTCCCCGAATAGCTCTCCTGGATCGCCTCGGCCAGGGCAGTCCCTGCCTGCTCCATCATCGCCGCATAGCTCTGACCGCCCGCATCGGCCTCCTTTTCCAGGCGCTGCATCTCCTCGACGGATACAATTCGTGTATGGTCTGCGATCTCATTCATAGCGTGCCTCGTGCAAGCCGGTCCTGTCAGGACTACGTTACCCGTATCGGATGGGGTAACGGCTGGTTGAATAGATAACCCTTCTCATTGAAAAGAATTTCGTCTGGCTGCGTATTGCCCGCGGCGTCCGTCGCCCGCGTCATAATCGTGTGCTCGCCCCGTCTCGCATCCCATGTAAAGCCGAAACGCGTCCAGGAATATCTGAATGCGCTGTCGCTGAAATCCTCCGCAAGTTGCCCGAATTCCGCTTGAATCTGCGGCTCTTCCAGCGTAGAAGCGTTCCATGTCGCGCCGGAGTCAATGCTCCATTCCACTTTCGCAATCGGCCCGTTCGGCGAGTGCGCAAAGCCATATATGCGGTTCTTCCCTGCCGCCAAATCGGCCGGCCACACCAGCGCCAGCGCGCTCTTGACCGTCTGCGTTGTCAACGGCTTGCCCAGCGATTCGCCTGCAGGAGGATAGGAATCGCCGATCAACGCGTATGAGGTCGTGTTGTTTCGGGTCCAAAGCTGTTTCGACGAGACCACGATCCGCCCTAGCCATTTTATGTTGGCAGCTCCGACCCACCCGGGCGCCAGCGCACGCAAAGGAAAACCGTGATCCCTGGGTAGGGCTTCACCATTCAGCGCATAGGCCAGCAGCGTATCAGGATCCATCGCCTTTTCAACCGGCATCACGCGCCGGAAACCCTTTTCCGGCGAACCCGTGTCCAGCCCAATCAAAAGCACGCTGACCGCCTCTTCGGTGATGCCCGCCCGCTCTAGCACGTCCCGCATCGCCGCGCCTGTCCATGCGCCGTTGCCCACCGCCCCCGTCTTCCACTGCGTCCCTTTTGCCGCCCTACCTTTCACTAAGTCGAACATGGCCCGTTGGTTTCCCGCACATTCCAGATAGGAAACAAACGTCCTGCTGGGCAGATTCAAAATGTCATCGTAGGACAGTTCCAATCGATTGGAGACCGCGTCGCCCTCGACGAAGAGCCGCCAGTCTGCCGCGTCGACTTCCAGGCTGACCGAGTTGTTGCGCACAAAAAAGAGCCGGCTGGGAGTGATCAGTCCCTGCATGTTTTCCAGTCGGGCTTCCAGATTCCCGCCGCCGAGATCGACGAACGGTGCCGGGTCCTTGCTGAATTGAGGACCTTCTTCCGTGCCCTCGTCAGCGGTCGGTGCCGTCGCCGTGGGCAGTGGCAATCCAGCACAAGACGCCAGCACTGCCGCCGTCCCGCCAGCCGATAACAACTGCAAGAAACGACGCCGGCTCATGCCTCGCTCAAGCGCGAACTTCCAGAGCCCACCTTTCCCTTCAGTGTCCTTCTGTGATCCCAACCTCCCTGCTGTCATCCTGGCACCCTCCTGACCGCAACCAACTGCCGGCAGTCCAAAGCGTCAGCGACCAGCGTTCATGAACGGTTACTCATTCAACTCGGCCTGCCAAATCGCAGCAGATACCCATTACAGTCCCGAATCGCAAACTCCCTCATGCCCCACGGCTCGTCCGTCGGCTCCCGTTCAATCTGTACGCCCGCCGCTTGGTACTTCTCAAATAGGCCGTCAACGTCCTCGCCCATAAATACATAAAACCCAACCGGCGGTTTCGGCGGCAATGTCTGGTCTGTCAGAGTAAGTTGAATGTGCGCGCCCTCCGACGTCCATTCGCCCAGATGGATGCCCCCATGCGTAGGCGGGTCCCCGTACAGGAAGCCGACCGTGAATCCCAGCTTGTCGCAATAATACTCCGCCGCAGCCTGCACATCCGGCACCGCCAGAATCGGCGCCAGTAGGTACGCAGCCTGCGCGTTGCCCGCCAGCTGACCCGTGCGCCACTGCTCCGCCGTGATGCCGTAAGTGATCTTATCATGGCCGGTCGCGTCCTGATGATACTTCTGCCGCATCCTGCCCCGGCGCCTGAATCCCACCTTCTCAGCCACACGTACAGATGCCCTGTTCTCTTCACTGATCCACAGCTCCACCCGGTCCAGCCCCATCTCGTCAAAACCGTAGTCCAGCACAGCGCGCACAGCCTCGCTCGTATAGCCCTTTCCCCAATGGTCCGGGTGCAGAAAGTAGCCCATCCCCGGCACGCCCGTGTTGCCGATGTAGTCGACATATCCCAGCGCCGGACCGTCCTCGGCCGTGCGAAGAGTCCAAACTGTTCCTGGCCCGTCCAGCATTCCTTCGACCATCTTTTTTGTCTCAGCCGCAGAACTGTGCGCCGCATCGTCCATAAACTGCATCGCTTCCGGCCGCCGGTACGCGTCAAAAAGGTCCTCCGCATCGTCCGCCGCAAGAGGTCGCAAAATCAGCCGCTCAGTCGTAAGTGTCGAATGCATCGTATCGTCTCCAAAATGCCTTGTCGCTCATCAAAGTGTCTATGCCAATATCTGTCGATTCAGCCTCGGTCTATCCGCGTCCGCGCCGAATATAAGAACCAAGTCTTCTCTCTCCTCGCCTCTGGGCGGCCGGGCCTTCGGCCCTCCCTTGTGCGGGGGGTTCCCCCCCGCAACGCCCCCCTCCAACAACATGCCTCGCCGAGTTTGTGCCTTCAATCCAGCTGGCACGCTTGCCACCGAGTGCGTACCGCCGCTTTCCGAGTCTTGGCCGGTTCCGAGCATGAGCCAGGGCAGGCAAGAGCTGGGCAAGTCAGAAGAGGCAAGTCCCGCATAGGCCCTGCGGGTGTCGCCAGTACCGTCAAGAGCCCGTTACAGAAATCCTGATAGTCCGGCATTCCTGATTCAGACTGAAATCAATGACTCCTGACGACCAACTACTACTCTCTATCCATACAGCGTCCGCAGCGCCGGCCTCAGCTCCGCCGCCTCCAGCAAATCTGTGCTGTCACTGAACTGGTCGATGCTCCCAATCTGCCGCCGCTCAGCCAGTTGCGCCACCTCAGAATCCCGGACAGAACGCAGCAGCGCGTCCGCGAAACCGTGCAACGCCATCACCCGGAACGGCCGGCCAAAGAACGGGATCGGCCTCTCCGGCATCAGTTCCGTGAGCCCCAGTCGGTTGTGCCGGCTAGCCGCGAACCGGTAGGCCTCGCCCAGCCAGCGGTCACGCTCCTGCCATGAGTCCGCCCTCTGCACAGCCACCAGCATATCGGTCAAACCAGCTGCGCTCTCCAACTGCGCAAAAGCCGACCCAAACCACTTGGCATACGGCGCATACTGCCTTTCCATCAGAAAACACAGACGCATCACGTCCCGGACCAGCCGCGCCCCGATCAACCCCGAGCCCAGCTCGTCGCCCACCAGGCCCGCCCGCCCCATCAAATGTTCCTCCTGCCCGATGCGAGCCCAACCCGCAGCCAGCAGGTAACGCCAAACATCCGGCGGATACCATCTGAACCGCGCCCGCACGCTCTCCAGCCCGATCCCGTCGTGGAAGATCCCGCCTGCCGTGATCGTCCGTAGCTTCTGCTGGGGAAAAGTCAGCCAGTCTGCCGTCCCGATCTCTCTGCTGACGTCAAAATTCAGGTACCCGCAGAAAAACCCGCCGATCGTCTGCGTTTCCACCCTGTGATTTACCGGCCCGCTCTCCGTGGCCTCCAGCAGTTGGACCCCGTTGTCGTCAAGGTTCGGTCTGCTGAAATTCGTCGGGTAGCCCAGAAAACTGTGCGGCAATCCATCACACAACGCCGCGTCGATATCTTCAGCCTGAGTCTCCCAATCCTCCGGGCGCAGCAGCAGCTGCACCCTCGGCCCCCAACCATGGTCCGTCGACATCTCGTCGTCGAACCCCAGCGTCTCCGAACCGGCCCCAATCAAGGCAGCGGCATGCGCCAGGCCGGGCCATGACCTCTCAAGCACAGGCCGCACCGCCTCCCAATAAAACCGTCTGCTCAATTCCAGGCCGGGGATAAACGCCATTCTCTACAGCGCCGCTTCAAAGGATAGTCCGCCGTGCCAACCACACTCTCTCATTGTCTATGCCAAACCACTCATGCTCACAATGACGGTTCCCCCCACACAAACGCGCCCCCAAACAGCGTAGCCTCCACGTCCGTCTCCAATATCGCCATCGGATGGATCGTGAATATATCCTGCGACAGCACCACCAGGTCTGCCAACTTGCCCGGCGCAATACTGCCCTGGCTGCTCTCCGTGCCGCCCGCGTAAGCCGCGCCGACCGTATACGCCCACACCGCCTCCTCCACGGTCAGCCGCTCCTCAGGATACCAGCCCTCACCGCCGGGTGTTCCGTCCGCCCGCATCCGCGTAACCGCCGCATGAATCCCCTGGATCACGTCCGGCGTCTCCACCGGTGCATCCGAACCGAAGGCCAGCTTCGCCCCGCTGTCCCACAGGCTCCGGAACGCGTAGGCATACCGGCTCCGCTCCCCCCAATATCTGTCGGCCAGAAGCATATCCTGCGTGGCGTGGATCGGCTGCACCGACGCGATAATGTCCAGCTCGGCAAAACGGGCAATGTCCTCCACAGCTAGCACCTGTGCGTGCTCGATCCGGTGCCGCAGATGCAGCCCCCGCCCGGCCCGGCGGCTCGCCTCCAGCGCGTCCAGCACCATCCGGTTAGCCCTGTCGCCAATCGCGTGGGTCACCACCGCCAGCCCCGCTTCCGCCGCCCTCGCAATAATATCCGCCATCTCCTCGGCGCCTGTCACCGCAATACCAAGATTGTCCGGTTCGCCGTCGTACGGCGCTAGCATCCACGCCGTACGCGGCCCCAGCGCACCGTCACTGAACACCTTCACCCCGCCAATGCGCAAAAACTCATCGCCAAGCCCCGTCCGCAGCCCCAGCCGGATCGCGCTGTCCAGCTCCGCCACCGGGATCTGCGCCACAGTGCGCAGCGTGAGATCCCCCTTTGCCCGCAGCTGCTGAAAGGCCCGCAAAGAAGCCGCCGCTTCCTTCGTATGCACACCCACAATCCCCATACGGTTGACCACGTCCTGCGCCTGCCGCACCGCCGTCACCGCCTCCCCGTCCGCAGGCTCGGCCATGCATGGAAACGCCAGCTCCATCGCCCTTTCCAACAGGATGCCCGTCGGCCTTCCTTCCCCATCGCGAACAATCTCGCCGCCGTCCGGGTCTTGCGTATGGGCCGTGATCCCAGCTCGTTCCAACGCCATACTGTTCACCCACGCCGCGTGTCCGCACTTGCGCGCCAGGTAAACCGGATGCTCCCCCGTCACCGCGTCCAACTGCGCAGCCGCAGGAAACGCGCCGCCCTCCCACACCGACTGGTCCCAGCCCCGGCCCGTCAGCCACTGACCGGGCGCCGCATCCGCAGCCCGCTGTCCGACCTTCTCCAGCGCTGAAGACAGAGTCCCCACGCCGCTCAGATCGATCTCCTGCAGACTCAAGCCATAGGAAAGAAAGTGGATGTGGGCGTCGATAAAACCGGGCACGACCGTCGCGCCCCGCAAATCAACCTCCCGTCCTCCCGGCGCCAACAGCGCCCGCATTTCGCTATCGCTTCCTGTAGCCAGAAAGCCGTCGCCTGCGATCGCCGCCGCCGTAACCCGGGGCCGCCCCGCGTCCATCGTATGGATGTTGCCGTTGAATAGCACCAAGTCCGCCTGCACAGGCCGCTCCAAGTGTGATCAACTCAAAAAGGCGGCCTGTCCTTCTCCTACAAGCCACCATTTCCTTTTATTCGCCCTTCATCTGTTATACCATACAGCCGCTGGAGCGCCACTGTAACGGTCGCTTCTGAACTGCAACCGGCAAACCGTGTACTGCTCTAAGCAGGAGCGGCACCGCAAGCCAGCTGTCCGCCAACGCCATGCCCTGGGTCTTATACTTCGCGCCATGACTGCTCGAACAGAGTTCCTGCCCATCAGCATCGGGACTCTCATCCTGCTGCTCTGGGCCGGCACAATTGCATGGCTGACACATCGCCGTGACGAGCGGCGCTGGGATCTTCTGTCCGCTGCCCTGCTGGCCGCAATGTTCGCAGCCTTCTTCGGGCGCACCATCAGCGGCGCCGTCTACCAGCCGGCCAACGGCGGCGACCTGGTCAGCTTCCTCTTCCCCATCTACCGCTTCGCCGCCCGCACCATCAGCCAGGGACAACTGCCTCTCTGGAATCCCCACCTCTACGGCGGCGCGCCATTCATCACCGACATTCAGGCCGGATTCCTCTATCCCCCCAACCTGCTGCTCTTCCTGCTCAATCCCACCTTCGACTATCGCTGGATGCAGCTGCTCAGCATCGGCCATCTCTGGTGGGCTGCGCTCGGCGTCTACACCCTGTCGCGCACCCTCGGCTGCAGCCGGCCCGCCGCACTCCTCGCCGGTCTCGCCTTCGGCCTCTGCGACATCCTCTTCATCCATCTCGGCAATCTCAATCTCATCGCCGTCCTCTCGTGGAGCGGCTGGATCCTCGCCGCCTGCCACCGCGCCTTCACACGCCGCAGCCTCACCTGGGCCGCCGCCGTCGCTGCCCTCTTCGCTATTGCCAACTACGCCGGCCATGCCCAGAGCAGCTACTATCTGGCCATGATTGTGGGAATCTACGCTATGGGGAGATTTGGAGCCGACTATCGGCAGAATCTAGCTGCAGAGTCCCACTGGACAGCCCTTCGCATGTCTATGACCGGCCTTCAATACCCTCTCATCGTCTTCATCCTCACAGCCCTCCTCTCGGCACCAATCCTTCTCCCCGCATTCGAAATGCTCCCCTACACCCAAAGAGGAGAATTCGAATACCAGGACACCGTATCCTACTCACTCGCGCCGGGACCCGCTATCATCGGCCTGCTGACACCCGGCTTCTTCGGACGCGGACCAGCGGCCTACTGGGGTTCGTGGGACCGGGTCGAGCTGCCCTACACTGGTCTGGTTACGCTCCTCCTCGCGGCCGCCGCCTTCCTCTTGCCAGTTCCGGAGAGGCGGCGTCGACTGCTTCCCTGGTTGACGTTGGCTCTGTTCGGCTTTGTCACTGCACTCGGCGGCGACACACCGTTCCACGGCTGGCTGACACGGTTCCTGCCCGTCTATGGAAGCTTCCAGGCGCCGGCCAGATCCATCGTCCTCTGGGCGCTGGCACTGTCTGTCCTCGCGGCAGTCGGGTTGGATGCTCTGCTGAAACCACGGGACAACAACAGGGGCAATCCCATTTCTCCCCATTTCTCACTCTATCTTTCCGTGATAAGCATCAGCGGACCCGCGCTCCTCCTCGTCCTCGTCCCACTATATGTCGTCACGACGCGGCCGTTCAACGGGGACCCCGTAGCACTGCAGCGCGCATCAACGGCCGGCCAGGCTCTGCTACTTGCCTCATTCGTATGGGTTGCTGTACGGCTCCTGCTTGCCTGGTACCGGCGCCACCGTATTGCGAGCGGTACGGTATCCGCGCTGCTTCTTTTCCTACTTCTATTGGAACTGTTCGTCGCTGGCGCTACCATTGACACCAGCAGGAATGATCCGACGAGCAAGTTTCGCCATCCGGAGATTTTCGCTTTCCTGCGTGAGCAAGCCGGCGAAGAAGCTGACTGCGCCCCTACCGAAACTGCGCCCTGTTCTGCCGCTTCCGGCACACCCTCCCGCCACTACCGCATCGACACCCGTACCGGCATCCTCGACCTGTGGCAGCCGAGCACTGCCGCCCTCGCCGGCTTGCAGGACGTATGGGGCATTACCAACCCGCTGGAGTTAGTGCACTGGCATACGCTTTGGGAGAACAACGGCGGCCGCCATACCCGCATCTATGACCTCCTCAACGTGCTTTATGTGATTGTGCGCGACGGCACACCTCTGCCGGAGCAATATACCCTTGCCTACGACGCCCCCGGTCCCCTCGCCGTCTACGAAAACCCTGATCCACTCCCCCGCGCCTGGCTGGTTCCCGCCGCGCAGGTCCTCCCTGACCAGGAAGCCGTGCTCTCAGCACTGAAGCAACCCTCGTTCGAGCCGCTGCACGCCGTCCTTTTGGCAAAAGAAAATGACAGCCCTCCAAGCCCCGCAGCCGCGCATGACTCAACCCCGCCTACTACGTCCGGCCCCGTTTCGGTCCTCGCATACACCCCCAACGAGATCGTGCTGGCTGCCCATGCCGAAAAGCCGGGCTATCTCGTTCTTAGCGAAGTCTGGTTCCCGGGCTGGCTCGCGACCGTAAACGGCGAGCCCGCCCCCGTAAGGAGGGCCAACTACACCTTCCGCGCCCTCCCCGTACCCGCCGGAGATCTGGAAATACGACTCTGGTACGCCCCCGCCAGCTGGCGCATCGGGCTCGTGCTCTTCGGCGTGGGGTCCCTATTGCTTGCCGGTCTGGGCCTGTGGCGGCTCTTGGCCTCCCGAGAGCGTAAAGTCCAGGCGCAATCGAATCCATAGGCGAAGAGAGTTGTGCCCTGAACTGAGGACCTCCCAGCGCAATCAGGAACTTGCCTAATTTCAGTACGAAATCCTCTTCCTCTCCATTGCCGGCGTCGCTAGAATGAGATGTCCCGATCGGCGGGCAAGTTTCCTACCCACCTAGGATATGCTGACCGGTCGGCCTTTTGGGCCGCGAACGGCGCCCCTCGCCGTCGAGGGCAGACCGCAAAACCATCAAAGTTGCTCCTGCGAATGATCCTCCGCTGAGGCTAGGAACGGTCCCTTACCGCGCAGCCAAGTCAGCCTTTCTCCGATTGCTGGGCAACGGGTATGCCACAACTGGATCAAATGAAATTCTGGTCTTGCACAAGAGGGAAGGGCTATTTCCCACTGGCAGAACCCAAATTAACACAGCGATTCGGTATCCAGCAGCATTTTCTATATCAGATAACTTTCCGAGGTGCCAAAGAAAGGGAGACCCACGATGAAGCACTTTCTCATTGTCTCACTCGTGCTGCCCATTCTACTGTTCGCCGACTTTACTGGCAGGGTGCTGGCGCAAGAAGAGTGACTCTCGCTCGCAACCGTTGGCAAGGCCCTGGCCAGGCTCGCCGCGAGTCAACGGTCAGCAGGAAAAGATTGAAACGCTCGAGAAGCATTCGCACTCCACCGACCAGGAACTGCAACTGCTGAGGAATACTGTGGTGGAGCGTGCCAAGGCGACAGACATCTCGTCTGCGGGGCACGTTCTGCATGTGGACGATTTGCAGATCGAAGGGAAAACCAGGGACACGCCAACCTGGGGCCGGCTTCCCGAGTCGCAAATGGACTACGCACTCAGGCTCCCCTGGGCCTTGGAGCACTGCGAAGGGGACGACATCTGGGAAGTGCTGAACATGACCGACTCGCAGGCGGACCGGATGGAGGAGAAAAACATAATCTGGAAAGTTCCGTTCCAAGTAGGCAAAACGCTCTATCGGTTTAGGTTGCTGGATGCAATCGAGATGTTGGGGCCGGACGAGCTGTCTTGCGAACAGTTCCTGGAGGCGAAAACGATCGAGGTGCTCGCCGGGTTCGAAAAGGGCCAGCGTTAATCATGTGAACTTAACCGGCGCATACCACCCGCCGAAAATCAGGCGGTAACCCTTCGTACCGGGTCGATCAGGCCGTAATCGCGACTGGTCGGGAACTCGGCCGGTTCACTGATGTTGGCGGTATCCCAGTCGGCTACCGTTCCTGCTTTCTATTCTTGCAAAATTTCTCCAGTAGAGTACCAAGACTGGCGACCCTCTATCATAACCGCGAATCTCCCGATTTCAGTACAAAAAACGGTTCCATCCGTGCGCGCCTGTCGATACAATGAGGTGTCGCCATCGGCGGACAACCGAGGCCGCCCTAAACTTGAGGTGCCATCTCATATGATCAAAGATTTCGCTCTTATCGTCTTGGGAGTATGGGCCTTCTTTTATATGAGCGACCGCATGGAGCCCAACACATTCAGGAACGCGACCGTCTTCAGCATAATCGCTGTCGTTCTGCGGCTTGCCTGGGCAGTTATTGTAAGAATGTGGGAGGCCTCGCCGCCATTCTAACGTACAGGCGTACCTTACCGGCGCAAAGCACGCGTCCGCAATCAGCCCGTACCTGTTGGCCGCGTGAACGACTTGGTCACCGTGGCGACCGGCAGAGTTCATGTAGGTCCGACTCTGCCGGCCGAGACTCCACTCTCTCCTCTCTCCTCCTCACCCTCTCCTCGCCCTACGGCAACACCGCCTTCGGCATCTTGCACACCATCGTATACGCCGGATCATAGATGTTGCCCAGATCGTATTCCACCGTCTGCCCCATCAGAATGTGCGCGCCCACCGCATCGATCCCCAGATCCTTTTCCAGCCACCGGATCATCTCCGTCGTCGCATGTTGCGTAGCCTGGTCCAGCGGACGCGCGTTGCCCGCAGCAAAGATATACGATTCGTTTTCCCCTCGGGGCCAGTAGATGCGCCGCCCCTTCTGCACATCCACCGTAAAGCCCACGTCAAACGAGATCTCCACACCGGTGCCCACGATCTCGCCATCCCCCTGCACCGCATGGCCGTCCCCTATGTGAAATAGCGCACCGGGCACGAAAACAGGAAGATAGACGGTCACCCCTTCGACAAAGCCGCGATAATCCATGTTGCCGCCGAAAGGGCCGGAAGTTGCAGTCGAAATCGCTTCCCCCCGGTCCGGCGCCACCCCAAAGCAGCCCGGCATCGGCGCCAGCGGCAACGTCAGCGCACCCAAGCTGGTCTGCGGTTCCTCCAGGGTCACCGTGCCTGCCTCGTTGTCCACCCGCCAACTGGCCAGCTCCTGCCCCTCCGCCGGCCACGGCATATTGGGCACCTGCTCCGGGTCGACGACATTCGGCGCCACCATCGTCCGCGTCCACCCGTAAGGGCGGTTGCACAACAGCTTGTCCAAATGGACTACCAGCGTGTCCCCCGGTTCCGCCCCCTCCACATAGAACGGCCCCGTCATCGGGTTGCCCCCTGATGTTACCTGTTGACCGCTGCTGTCTTGCCCTCTGGCGTCGACCGTCGTTGTTTCAACGCTGTCACCCGGCTGCACGCGCAACACAGGCGGATGCGAACCAATCGTGCTGAAATAATGGTCCGGCTCGAACTGATGAGTAGCCATACCTCTTTCCTTTCGCGGCTGTCTGATGAGACGGCTATGATTTGTATGTTTTTTGGGATTAATCGAGTGTGAGTGGCCGGGGAAAATCAGCCCGAATGCCGTCAGCAGCCACCCGGGCCTGTCAACTTCTCAATTGGCGAACAACTGCCCGGTCGGGCCGATGGTCATTGCTGGCAGCACTTCCTGACTGCTGATCATGTGGTCAAGCAGCTGCAGTTCCCGCCCCAGATAGTAGTTGCCCAGCTCCAGAAGCTGCGGCACACCCTGTAGCGCCAGCATGCGGTGTTTGTCTTCAGGACGCACCTGCAAAGTGATGGCAGTGAGAAAGGCCAGGCTGGTGGCATCCTCCGGCAGACGGTCCAATTTCAGTTGCACGCCCGTAGCCTTCGTCAACAGCTCGACATAGCGCGTAATCTTGGGGCGTACCTTGTGGGCGCGCTCGACCGCCAGTTTCGTATCCCCGTCGGTCACCGGAAAATGCCGTACACGGCCCGTGAGATAGGGCAAATCGCGATTCAACGCCTCGATGCGGAATCGACGTGTACCCACAACCTGGATATTCATTCTTCCGTCCGCCTGCCGGTCAACTTTCACGATCCGAGCAGCCGTCCCCACCCGCCGCGGCTCCGCTTCGCCGCCTACTTCCCGGCCTTCCTTGATCAACACAACCCCGAACGCCAGGTTCTCGTCCAGGCAGCGGTTGATCATCTCCCGGTAGCGGGGCTCAAAGATATGCAGAGGCAGCGCCATACCCGGAAAAAGCACGACGTTCAAAGGGAAAAGCGGCATTTCCATGGTGGTACTCCGTTGCCTAAGGGAGAATTCCGTTTCGCTTCTGGGCTTTTCGTCGTGCACCGTTTAATTCCTGCCATTCTCGTCTGAACTGCTGTCTTCCACCGCCGCTTGAGCCAGGAGGTCGTCCGACACTTTCATGAACTCTCGCAGCACCGTTGTCGCAAACGCCCCTTTCGGCAGCGAAAACGCCACAACAATGTCCGTCCCCTTCCGCGTAACCGACAGATCATTTAGCAGAATCCGACCCAGCCGCCGCGTACCCATCATCTTTGCCCTTGCTAACGAGGCCAAGTCGAGGCCGCTCTCTGCCAGGACCGCCTGCTCCAGTTCACCAGATTCAGCCTCCGCCTCCCACATCTTGGGTCCGTAAATGGGCGCTGTAAAGCTGATCTCCTTCCGTTCGAAACGGCTTTGCTCCACCGTCTGGTCGGCGACGACGAACAGGCCGCCCGTGTCATGCTTCTTGGCGATGTCTCCTGTCAGCAGTCTGTTGAACCGCCCCTGCTGCTGCCGCAGGGCCAGATAGCGGTTGCACAGGTAGCTCTGCACACTGGCAAGCAGGAGACTCCGCAGCCACCGGTTGGCTATGCGCTTCTCGCCCCGGAGCAACTCCCATCCCCGCCTCACATTGCTGCCGTTCTGTCCTAGGCGCTGCGGGCCATAGAAGTTAGGAAGCCCGCACCCCCGCAACTGTTCCGCGATGGCCTCGGCGCGCGCCATCGCTATCTCGCCATCGACCGAGGGCTGTGTAATCGTAATCGTGAAACGGTTGCCCAGCAGATGGCCCTTCTTGATCTTGTTGCGATGCAGGCGCACCCAGTTCACCGTCACCGGCGTCTTCGTCCCGATGCGGTCCGGCGCCGCCTCCAAAAAACTCTCGTCTACGTGGCCCACCAACAAACTGAATGTCTGCGTTGCCCGCGCGTACTTGTCCTTCATGCCGGCAAACCCGACCGCCCTGTAAGGCAGGTCGAACGCCTCCGCCAGCCCCCGCTGTACCTCCCGCGTCGTCAACTCCTCTTTCGTTACGTTGACATAGAGATGCTGGCCCGTACCGCTCGCCTCGTATAGCGGTATCTCCTCGACGACAAACAAGTCGGGCGCGGCCCGCAACTCGCCACCGACCCCCGGCAGTCCCTCAGTACTGTACGGCAGATTCAGATCCAGTTCCACGCCAACTCCACGCATGCGCGACCGTCCGGGTCGTTTCAGGAAATTATAACAGATCGGCGCCTGCTGAATAGGAAGAAATGTTCCAATGACAGAAAGCCGCCGCGGTTATTCGTCTTTAAAATAGAGTAAGCTGTAGCAAAATGGGGTGCCCCGCAGCCCGCCGTAGCGAAACCCTACCTCCTGCAACCACTGCCGCACTGTTCGCTGCAGCGCATACCCTGCGTGCGGCATCTCTTCACTTACGGCCAGACGCCCGCCCGGTTTTAGGACCCGCCGCACCTCTTCCAGGGCGAATGGAGGCTGCGGCATCTCGGAGAGCGAGGCGATCGCAATGGCAACATCCACGCTGTCACTCTCTAGCGGCAGACTGTAGGCGCCGCAATGATGAAAACTGACGCGCGCGGCCAAGCCGGCGCTTTCCACCTTTGCGCGCGCCGCTTCGATCATTGACGCCTGAATATCCACCGCATGCACGCGACCCTTGCTGCCCACCTGACGCGCCATCTCCACACTGAAAGTGCCCGTGCCGCAACCCAAATCCAGCACACTGTCGCCAGGACCGATTCCGAACGGTCCCAGCGTCGCCACAGGATCCCGATATCGCATGCGCACCGGATGGTCCAGCAGGTCCCGCAGCGGCGCGGGATAAGGCCGGGGCCGGATCCGGTGCGCGACACGGGTGCCGATCTGAGCACCGACCGTGACGCCAATGCTTCGTATCAGAAGATTTCCCAGTCCCATTCGTCAAAGTCCCGTGGCTGGCGAACAGTGCAGATATTCAGACATCTGACCGCCAGCTACTGGCTGCTACACGGAAAGCGGATGCGCAGAGTCCCGCCGGCGAAGACCGCGCCGCTGGCATCCCGTTGCGCCAGGATTGCCGGCAGCAGATATTCACGCTTGAAATTCCCGATCGAAATGAAAAGCTCGTCGCCCCGTTTCGTCAGCCGGATCTTGTCCAGCTCTATGTGGGGTAACGGCAGCTTCAGAATGAAGTCATCGCCCTGCTCCTCGATCTCCTGTGCCTGACCTACGAACATCACCTCGCCCGGGTCCCGCTGCCCGTACAGCTCATCCGCCAACGACCGCAGCGGGCCAAAGCCGACCACCTCCTCGCTTCGCCAGCTGCTGTACAGAATCGGCAGCGGGTAGAAATCCCGCTCGATCTCAACCAGGTAGCGCGCCTGGTGCTCCTGAAGCTGGCGCAGATACGGATCGCTGCTCGGAGCAAAAACGCCTGCTCCCCATGCCCCCTGACCCGTCTCCCCATCCCCCTGAGCCCGCACACCGGGCAGAATGCGGTTGACCACAACCCCATCCACCGGACAGCCGAACAGCGACAGATAGGTCACCGCCCGTGCCCCCTCCTTGATCACCATCCTCTCAGGATTGATTACGACCCGGTAACTGGTGGTCTGAGGATCGCTCAGGACCTCTTGCAACGCCTTTACATCATCCACCAGTTTGGGCAGACTGGCCAGCGCGTCCTGCTCCGGCATCAGCCGCCGCAACAGCCCGCCGGTCAGCCGCATCGCCGTCTCCCCCCAACCGAAGAAACGCTCCACATACCACTGGAAACTCTCCGGCATCGCCAACAACCGCATCGACTCGCCCGTCGGCGCAGCATCCACAATAACCCGGTCGAATTCACGCGTCTCCGCATAGCGGTAAATGTGCAACAGGCTGAAGATCTCCTCCATGCCCGGTATGATCGCCATCTCTTCGGCAACCGTCTTACTCATCCCCTGCTTACGCAGAATCTTGCCCATGTAGCCCTGCATCGCGCCCCAGTTCTTCCGTACTTCGTCCAGGACATTGATCTCCTGCGCAAACAGATTGGCAGTCACCTCCGTTGGTTCGCTCTTCAGCGGCCTGTCAAGGCTGTCCGCCAGGCTGTGCGCGATGTCTGTGCTCACCACAAGCGTACGGTAGCCCATCTGCGCGCAGCGCAGCGCCGTCGCCGCAGCCGTCGTCGTCTTGCCTACGCCCCCCTTGCCCAAGTAGAGAAGGATGCGCACAGTCTCCACCTCTCGTTTCGTCACAGGAGCAGGACACCCGACTCCCCTGTCGCAGGAGTCGGATCCCTCCACCCGATCACCTGTTCTGGCCGCTGCCCCTGAAACATCAGGCAACGGTCAAAAGGCTTCGCTCGTTTCGTCTCTATCCGAACGGCGCCGGGCGCCTCCGCGCCGCAATAACGCCGCTACCGCCAGCACAACCAGCAGCACCCCGGCCAGCACATAAAGCGCAGCCGTACGGCTCAGACCGAACCAGCCCCGTATCCGCCACCAGTACAGCGGCAACTGCGCCCAATAGCTCCATCGCAGATGCCAGCGATGACCGATCGAGATCACATATTTGCCCATCCGGTTGTGCGGCGTCCAGACCACAAGATAACAACGCCCGCCGACAAGCGTACGCGAGTCGATCAGAGGTCCGGGGAAGTAATGCACACGGGTCAGAACATCCTTGACCGGCTGCAAAAGCTCACTCGGCGGCGGCGCCACGATCGCGCTGTAGCCATGCGGCAGCTCCAACGGCAGCTTCTCCGTGTCCGCACTGTATGGCAGGCTACGCGCTACGACCGCAAACGACGGCATAACCGAACCGCCGCGGGGAAGGACAGGAACGAACATCTGCGCCCGCAGACGGTCGCCCGCCTTGCAATCCACGCGGTATACATGCGTCTCACCAAGCCGTGTGAACGCCCCAAAAATGAGCCGCTTCCGGCTGAAATCGGCGAACGATTCGCCGTCTACCAGCTGACTGCCCGGCCGGCTGCCGAACACCGGTACGCTACCCGCAAGATCAACGCCGGGGACCGGCCGGGGGCCGCTCTCAGTGCCTACCTCAGTCACAACGCCTCCTGCACAAAAATACGTATAGACAGGCCTGCTTGTTGCAGTCCAAGATCACGCGCAAGAGTCTATCACCCGCGCGCACGCTCCGTCAACCGAACGCCCGCTTCGGGTGCATCCCAAAATGGCGGCGAACCCCCGTATTCCTCCGGCAATTGCCCGCCATTGGGTCAGCCCGCGATCAACTCTGACTCAGGCGAAGCGCCGTCTCTGATCACTGACCACTAACCACTGACCAATGTAGTTTTGGGCGGTCGGGCCTAGTCGGCCCTCCCTTGTGCGGGGGCTCCGCCCCCGCAACGCCCCCCCTAAACCATGCCGTGCCTCATCGACCGGGTGCCGACATTCGTAACAGGTGCCTAATCGAACGTGTCCAGCCCCACCACGTCCCGCCAGTCCCATCCGATCCCCACTAGTGCCGGCCTTGTGCCTGCCCTCGCACCCGCCCCAACTGACGGACGCCGCCGTACGGCCAGGCCAGGCGCCTGCACTGCGTCTCGCCCAAAGACGGTAAACAATTTCAGCCACCGCTGGCATGGTTCCCGCGCCAGACTGTTCCCACCCCAAATCTGGGATGCACCCATCGCTTTGCCAGTGAGTATACCCGTGCCTCAACTACCCCCATTCAGGACCTGCCAATCGACATCAGAATCTTGGAACTCCCGCGAAATCTATGGTACGCTTCGCCTATGAACGCCCGCGTCCTCGCCCAGCTCACCCTCGTTCACGTAGGGGTCTCCATCACCGTCGTTCCGGTCACCAGCACGCTCAATCGCGTCATGATCGCAGACATGCAGATGCCGGTAACGCTGGTGGCCGTCCTGGTTGCATTGCCCTACCTGCTATCCCCCCTGCAGGTATTCCTGGGAAACTGGTCGGATCGCCATCCGGCCGCCGACTACCACCGCACCCCTTGGATTCTCCTCGGCGGGCTGCTCGCCGCGACCGGCAGTTACTTCACAGTCCACGTAGCCTATCTGCTCGATCATAACTTTCTGATGGGTCTTGGGGCCGCAGCCGTCGTCTTCTGCCTGTGGGGAGCCGGTATCAACGCCGCCTCCGTGAGTTATCTCTCTCTCGTTACCGAGCTGGCCGACGAAAACGGGCGGAGTCGAGCGGTCAGCATCATGTGGACAGCAATGATCGCATCCACGATTGCGACCAGTCTGGGCCTCTCTCGCATGTTGGCAACGCCCACCCCCCTTTCCAAAGAAACGCTTACCACTGCCTTCGGTGTGATCTGGCTGGTCTCCGTCATCTTTGTCCTTATCGGCAGCTACCGCATCGAACCCCGCGCATCAGCCAGAACCGACCGGCCCGCCAACAGCGCCGATGATCCCATGCTGGTCTTGCGCCTGCTGGCTTTGAATCCCCAGGCCCGCCGCTTTTTCGTTTACCTCATGATCGTGCTGATCAGCATCCACGCCCAGGACGTATTGCTCGAACCGTTCGGTGCAGAAGCTTTGAACATGTCTGTCGCAGTCACCTCGCGCCTGACTTCAATCTGGGGAACCGGCATCTTTATCACCCTCCTGGCCGGAATCCTGTTTGTGAAACGCTTTGGAAAAAAAACTGGCGCCAATACCGGCGCCTTCATCACCGCCGTCGCCTTCGCCTCCATTATTGCCACCGGGTTGTTCGGCAATTCTAACCTGTTTCTCGGCGCCGTATTCTTGTTGGGTCTGGGCGGCGGCCTCATGACCGTCAGCAACCTCAGTTTTATGCTGGACATGACCTTGCCGCAGGCCGCCGGCCTCTACATCGGCGCCTGGAGCGTGGCAAATTTCGCCGGTCAGGCCGTCGGCAACATCATCAGCGGTATCCTGTGGGATCTCTTCTTCTGGTTGACGGGTAACCCGCTGCTGGGGTATGCTGCCGTCTTTTCTCTCGAAATCGCCGGCCTGCTCCTGGCCGTCTGGCTCTTCCGCTCCATCAGTGTCGAAAAGTTCCGCCGCCAGGCCGAAGTGCGGCTCCATACCGTTCTCTCCCTGGCCTCCGACTGATGCGCCTTCTACTTTGGTTCCGTTGAGTAGCACGATCTGACCATGCGTCCCCTGCAAACTGAGGCCTGTCGAACAGTTTCCGCGCCTGCGCCCACTATGCGCTGTGCCGTTCGTCTGTGCTATACTGGTCTTCGGAATCGGTCATATAGTCCCGCTTTAACGCTTCCGATTCCAGTTCTTCCGACTCCTGGCGACGGGCAGAACGCCGCAGAACTATCTCCCAGCCCTTGAGGACGGTAGCATGGTCAAAGTACTTCTGAGTTACGATATGCGGGAAGGGCACGAAGAAGACTGCCAGCGTTACGTCGTACAGACGCTGGCTCCAGGACTTGCCCAGCTGGGTCTGCGCATCACCGACGCCTGGTACACGCTCTGGGGAGAAGCCCCTCAGATCCTCGGCGGTGGGGTCCTTGAGGATAAGGACGACGCCGCCCGCATCCTGAGCTCAAACGAGTGGCAGGAGTTGATCGCCGGCCTCGAACCCTTCGTCGAAAACTTCAAAGTTCGCGTCGTTGACGCCAACGGCCGCTTCCAATTCTGAGCGGCCCGCCCCGCGCTTCCTCACACTGCATGCCCCATGGCCCTTGCCCGGACGCCCGCAAGCTCCACCCGCACCAAACGCCCGCCTCAGGCTTCAAGACCATCCGCAGACCTGTCCGGCAGCGCCGCGCCCGCCGCTGGCAAACCCTTGGCTCTGATAGTCTTCCTCGAAAACGTCGGCCACATCCACGGCGTCAACCTGCCCCAATGGGCGATGACCGCCATCGATTGGCTGACCGAAGAATACGCCAAGCTCCTGCTGCGTCTCCTCGGCGCCTACCGCCGCTACCACCGCGTCGTTATCCTTGAGGACGACGCCGCCACCGCCGCCAATCTGACACGCGCCCTCATCGACGTCAGCGCCACACATACCGTCGACCAACTTCTCCTCGTGCACGGACAGGAGCGCTGCCTGATCGGCTACAAAGGACAGGAGCTCGTCGACGCAGCCGCGTTCGACCAACTGCTCGCCCGCTACGTCGAGGATACCTCCCTCCTCGACCTGCGCATGGTCTACGGACTCAACTGCTACGGCGCCAGCTTGGCCCCCACCTGGCTGGCATTGGGCGCCCAAGCCGTCAACGGCGCCCACGCCGTTAACTGGCTCCCCGAGCCTAGCCTCAGCCTCTTTCTGCGCAAATGGCTCAACGGCGCACCCTTCAGCGAAGCTGTGGGCTGCAGCGCCTGCCGCGCCCGGGCCATCGGCAAACTCCTCTGGCGCGACCGGGCCGACGGCAGCGAACACCCATTCATAACCGGCAGCCGCCAAATCGTCTACGGCCGGCGCGACGTGACAATCACCTCGCCAACCGGCAAAGCCCGAACCATGCAGTCTCCACCAACTCGAAGAGTCGCCGCCGCCGCGCATGCCCAACGCACGGCGAGCGGCCAAGTCACCACTTCAGACTAGAGGAGCCGATATGCCCCTTCCCAGTCGAAATGAAGCTGTACAACTACTGTATGAATGGGTCGAAAACGAGGGCCTGCGCCGCCACATGCTGGCCGTCGAAGCCGCCATGCGCGTCTACGCCCGTCACTATGGCGAAGATGAGGACCTCTGGGGACTGACAGGTCTGCTCCACGATCTGGACTACGACCGCCACCCCGACATGGACGACCAGGAGAACGGCCATCCCCGCACCGCGCTGCGCCTCTTCCGCCAGCACGACTACCCGCCGGAATTCATCCACGCTATCGAGGCCCACGCAACCTTCCTAGGCGTCCCGCGCCAGTCAAAGCTCGACAAAGCCCTTCTGGCCTGCGACGAGTTGACCGGCCTCATCCTCGCCTGCGCCTACGTGCGCCCCGACAAGGACCTGCGCGGCGTAAGGCTCAGATCCGTCAAAAGAAAGTGGAAGGACAAGCGCTTCACTGCCGCCATCGACCGCGCCGAGAATCTCCATTTCATCGAGGAGCTGGGCGAACCATTCGACGAGCACGTGCAACGCGTCCTCGATGCCATGAAAGAGGTCGCCCCCGAACTGGGCCTCTCCGGCGAACAAAACTGACCGCGCCCGTAGCGCAGAACCGGGCCGCCCCCAGGATCAGGGACCGCCCCCTGCCAGCGCCTCCAGAACACGCGCCGGCGTCATCGGCAATGTCCGGACCCGCCTGCCCGTCGCCGCCGTAAACGCGTTGCCGATCGCCGCGCCCACCGGCCCAATCGGCGGCTCCCCCATCCCATACGGCGTCTTGATCCCCGTGTCCACGAGCACCGAACGGACATCCGGCGCATCACGCATCGTCAACAGCGGATAGCTCTCGAAATTGTTCAATTCCAGGCGTCCGTCCTTCACGTACGCCTGCTCAATAAGGGTAGACCCCACGCCCCACATCACGTTCCCCTCTATCTGCGCCTTCGCCCCATCGGGGTTCACCACCAGCCCGCAGTCCACCGCACAGTCCACCCTGTGAACCGTGATCTCCCCGGACCCTTCATCCACCGACACCTCCGCCACCTGTGCCACTACCGTATTCGATCCAAAACAGGCGATGCCCCTTGCCCGGCCCGCAGGCGGCGCGGTCCCCCAACCGCTCAGTTCCGCGACCGCTTCCAATACCGCCCTCTTACGCCCACCCGCAGGACTGTCCGGTAAATGATCGAGACGGAACTGAAGCGGGTCCGCGCCCACCTCCGCCGCCAGCTCATCAATGAAGCTCTCCACCGCAAATGTATTCGCGAAGAGTCCCAACCCCCGCCACCAGCCTGTCCAGACCGGCAGTTTCTTTCGCCAGGCCGTCACCGTGCGGTTGGGCACGTCATAGTCGATTCGCGCCCCCACCGTTGCCCCGAAGTCCGCGCCCATCACCATTTCCATGAACGCGGGCATGAAACTGAAGGCCACGTCGCTGCTGCCCTGCCGGTGCTCCATGGCGGCGATACGTCCGTTCCCGTCCAGCGCACCGGAGAGAACGCTTTTCGTCGGCGGTCGCAGGTAGCCATGAAGCATCGCCTCCGTTCGGTCCCATCCCACGTGCACAGGTACGCCGGCTGCCCTCGATAGCCGCGCCGCTTCAACCGCCACCCCGGTATCGAGCTTGGCGCCAAAGCCGCCCCCGAGATAGGTCGGGACAACCCGAACCGTGTCGGCTTCCACCCCGAGCGCCTCGGCGATCAACCCCTTCGCCCTTTCATGGGACTGGGTAGACACCCACACCGTCACCTGGCCGTCCTGTACATCCGCGAGCGCTGCCGGTGCCTCGAGCGGAGCCTGTACTGCAAATGGCGAACGGTAGGTGGCCGTGATCGCGGTCTCTCTCCTCAGCACACCGGCGGCGTTGCCCTCGCGCTGGATCGTGATGCCGCCCTCCCCTGCCGGTTCGATCAGCGCCTCGATCTCCTCCTGCTGCCACAGATGCCCTTCATCCCACTCCGTCTCCATCGCCTTCACAGCCGACCAGGCCGCGCTGCGAGAGTTCGCCGCCACCCCGGCAAAGCCGTTTTCCACATCGATCACGATCTCTTCGACGCCCTCCATCGCTGCAGCCTCGCCCGCTGACGCGTGGACCAGTTTGGCCTCCAGTGTTGGCGGCCGTGCAACAGCGCCATAGAGCATATTCGGCGCACGCATGTCATAACCGTAAACTGCCTGCCCCGTTACCTTGTCGGGAATGTCGATGCGCGCCACCGGCTGTCCGACGACGGTGAATTCATCCGTCGCTTTCAGCTGCAGCGTCTCCTCCTCCGGAAGGTCCCAGCTCGTAACCGCGCCAGCCAGACTGTAGAAGTCAACCTTACTCTCAGGGCTGTCCGCGACCGCAAACCCCCGCCCCGCAACCCGCAAGGCCGCCTCCGGCCGCTCTAACACCACCGCCGCCTCCCGCTGCAGCAAACTGCGCATGCCCGCGGCCGCTCGGCGCAGCGACCCGTAACTGGTTGCAACCGAAAAACTGCCGCCGGTACCCATGCCATCCACTAGTCTTGAAGAGGTATCCGCCTGCTCCACCACCAGGTCATCCCAACTGATGCCCAACTCCTCAACCGCGATCTGCGCGATCGAAGTATGTACCCCCTGCCCCATCTCCACCTTGGTCAGAGACAGACGTATGCTGCTGTCCTCCAACACCTCCAGCCAAAGCGGCGGATCGTCAGGCAGTTGCATAAAGCTGCTCCCGGCGTGTTCAGCCTCTGCCATACTCTCCGCCATGATTTCGTTGAGAACCGGCCTGCCAAAAAACGCGCCCACCGCCAAGCCGGCCCCTGCCGCCCCCAGACCAATCAGAAAACCGCGCCGCGTCAGCCGCCAGCGCCGTTTCGTTGACCGAACGGGCTCAGCCCCCTCCGCTCCACCGTCTCCGCTCTCTCCATCGGCCGACGCTTCACGCGCCTCGACCGGGTCGTAACCATCGCGTTCCCGCGTCATGTCCCGACCTCCTCCCCGCCTGCCATCCCGGCCGCCTGCTGAACCGCCTGCCGGATGCGCACATAGCAACCACAGCGGCAGTAATTCGCACTCATCGCCCGCACCGTCTCCTCTTCAGTTGGCTGCGGATTCTGCGTCAGGAACGAGGCCGCCTGCATGATCTGTCCGCTCATGCACCAGCCGCACTGCGGCACCTGGTGATCGACAAACGCCTGCTGGACCGGATGCAGCCTGATCGTGCCGCTGTCGTCCGTCGCCGCCAGCCCCTCAATCGTGCGAATGTCCGCCCCCGCAACCGCGGCCAGCGGCATCAGGCACGACCGCACCGCCGCACCGTTCACATGAACCGTGCACGCGCCGCAAATGCCGATGCCGCAACCGAACTTCGTCCCCGTCAGCCCCAGCCAGTCCCGCAGTACCCACAGCAACCTCTCCTCGCCGGGAACATCCAGCGTATAGCCTTTTCCGTTGACAGTCAGTTCCATACCAGGCTCCTCCTGATCTCTACTGCCCTAAAGCACCATCTCCCGTCCCGGCTTCGCGTCAAGCGAGCCGCCCAGGTCCACCAGCGCCGCTCCGACCTCCTGCAGGCAGCCCGCCAGGTCAGTCTCAATCCGGCTCTCCGGTATGCGCAGAACAAGCCACCGCTCCCCCGGCCCCGATGTCTCTCGCATGTCGCTGGCCTCATCGAGTCGGATTCCAAGATACCCGTTTCGCACCCGCAGCGCAATGTCAACCGGCCACTCTCCCGCCAACCGGTTGGGAAGCGGCCTCAACCGGCTCGCACGCAGCGCGCTCCACAGCGTCTGGAACGGTTCCCCCTCCAGCTTCAACTCCGTAACGTCCTTCGCGTTCAACAGACGCTCCAACGTCGTATGAATAAAGGTGAGCCGCCTGAACGTCGTTGCCGGCACCGGCCGCGCCAAACGCATCAGCGGGCCGATCTCAATGCGGAAATAGTACTCCTCCGCCCGCGCATGGTCCGCCTCATCCGGCAGCAGCTCCGCCCGCGACAACAGCTGATAGCGCCGGATCGCCGCATAGTAGCTGACCGTCCGCGCCTCCGCTTCACTCCCGAACGCGCCCGTCTGATAAAACGCCAAATAGTCCGCGCCAACCCGCCGCGGCGCCCGCCTCTGGGGTATGCGGTACCAGCCCTCCGATGCCGCCCGCCGCAGGTCGGCCTGGTTGTTCACCACCGCGACCAGAACTGTCCGCTTCAGACTGTACGGATCCTTGTATTCCTGGGACATCTTCAGGCCTTTACCCCCTACTGTACATGCCGCGCCAAACTCGGCGCGAACCTGCTGATCTGCTCCCGCAGGCGCAGCAACGCTACATCCTTCGCCTTCGCTTCCAGCATAACGTCAAACGACCGCAACTGCGCCGAAACCGCCGCCCCCAGCAGGTCGATGACCTCAAACGGGTGCAGAAAGTCGCTGTGCTGATGCGGCAGCGGCATCTGTACGCGCGCCGCCCCATCACGATAGAGCGTACGCACCGCCGTACGCGGGCTGCTCACATGGATCTTCGGAACTACATCCTCCGGCCAGGTCGCCAGCGCGATCTTCAGCGCATCCAACGGCGGAATCGCATCCGGGTTGTGGCAACGGTGGTGGAGCGTGTCCAGGACCACCGGGATCCCTGTCCGCCTCTGCACCCACAGCACATCGCGCAGGCTGAACTGCCTGTCTCCGTTCTCCAATACCAGGCGCCTCCGCACACTGTCCGCCAGCAAATTGGCCGCACGCGCGAACCTCTCCAATGCCGCCGCTAAATCCCCGTGGCCGCCCCCCACGTGAACGACTACCACACTGGCCGCATCAAGCCCCATCCGGTCCAGCAGAGAAGTCGCCGCAGCCAACTCCAGGCTCGACCGCGCCGCCAGATCAGCATCCGGATGGCTCAACTGCACGTAGAAGCCCGGATGCAGCGTTAAGCGCACACGCTGCTGCCGCGCCAGATCACCTATCGCCGCAAGCTCCGTCGAACATTCGTCAAGCTGGTTATGGAACGCCGGCAACTCCGGATGCGTCAGATAAGGAGCAAGCTGACCGGCCATCCGGTAAAACCGGATCTCCTTTCGCTCCAGATAGAGAAAAATGTCGCGCAAATAGGCCAGACTGACGCTCAGGTGCGGCTGGTTCTGCCAGCGACGGCTGTCGTGCGAGCGCAGCCCCGCTGCCCCCAACACCTTGACGGGAAAGCCCAACCGGACGCGCGTACCATTCGCCGCGGGTCGGTAGGGCATACTATCCTGTTTTGGAGAACGCGAAACTGCGAGGAGAGGAGATTCGGTCGTGTACGTATTCCATTTTGATATCGCTCGGGGGTTACCGAGTCTCAAAATACTGCGCCGTTCCCATGGCCTTTCACAGTCCATGCCTGCCCGGCCCGAAAACAGACTAGCACAGCAATGACCCCCCTTCAAATTCTCCCACCGGCCGGGGTGCATCCCAGTATTGGGGTGAACTTTCCCATTCCTCAGGCAGCAACGGACCCATGCCCAGTCCGCTTTCGACCCTGAAGTAGGTGAAGCGCCTCCTCTGACCACTGACCACTAACCACTGACCACTGCAGTTCTGGGCGGTCGGGCCTATTCGGCCC
>VXOE01000071.1 GCA_009840225.1 Caldilineaceae bacterium SB0662_bin_25
GAGTGGACATGTTGGAAGGGGGAGGGCAGGCACAAGGCCTGCCCCTACAGGGGGTTGAGGGGCGAAGGAGAGGGTGACAGTAAAGGCCCGCGGATTTGGCAGTTGGTGCAATTTTGTGCGATTATCTATGCGCTCCAAGAAGTGCAATATTCTCGGACTTTTTTCCAAACCCAAACCTACTGGAGGTACCAATGTTCAGAAGCAAGTTTCTGGTTCTTGTGACAGTACTGTCACTGGCGTTGCTGGTTGCCTGTGCGGCGCCGGCAGCGGCGCCGGCTGAGGAAGCGGCGCCGGCCGCGTCTGCAGACGAGATGGCGCCGGAAGACGTCGAAGTCGAACAGGTTCTGATAGGCGGCTTTGACGTGGGGCCGGGCGGCGATCCGCAGGGCGTACTCTACAACAACGGCGCGGGCAATGTCTGGTTCGTGAAGATGTTCACGCCGTTGATCATTATGGACTCCACCTTCTCGAATCACACCAGCGAAGCTGCGCTGGCGGTGAGCTGGGAGCCGAACGAGGACGCAACCGTTTGGACTTTTAACCTGAGAGAAGGCGTTAAGTGGCATGATGGTGAGGATTTCACCGCTTCCGACCTGAAGTGGACGGCCGAGTTCGTCTCAGCGCCGATGGCAGCCGTGACCCATTTCGGCATCAGCCAGCCCGACCAGATAGTTGGCTGGACGGAATACAACGACGGTGAAGCTGACGAGATTACAGGTATTCGCGTGGTTGACGATCTGACACTCGAGATCGAGCTCAACATCCCCAATCCGCGTTTCTATGACTCGGTGCGCGGCTACTACGCGCTGCCTGAGCACGCCATTGATTTCGAGCCGACTGAGATTTTCAGCGCCGACTGGTGGTTCACCAACCCGGTCGGGACAGGCCCGTTCAAGTTTGACTCTTACGAGAAGGACCAGTTCATGGCGCTGGCGCCCAATGAATATTACTGGGACGGCGTGCCTGAACTGGACCAGCTGATCAACCGCTACTTCGTTGACGAGACGGCCGCGGTACTGGCGTTGGAGAGCGGCGACATCGACTTCACGTACGTCAGCGCGGACGTGGCAAGCCGTTTTGCCGACAATCCCGATTACCAGATCTTCTCAGGCCCGTCGTTTGTGACGAACATGTTCAATTACAACTACCTGAACGAGCCGTGGTCGGACAAGCGCGTTCGCCAGGCCTTCATGTACGGAATCGACCGGGCATCGATCATCAGCGACGTCTTCAACGGAACGGCGCAGGCGACTCCTTGCCAGGACCCCTATCCGACCTTCTGGCCGGAAGACGCCAACTACTACGAATACGATCCGGCCAAGGCGCGTGAACTGCTGGCTGAAGCGGCTGCGGATGGTGTTACGCTTGACGGTGTCAACCTTGACATTCCCACCTACTACACTTCGCAGCTGGCAAAGGACATTCTGACCGTTATGCAGGCCAACATGGCCGACGTCGGCGTCAACGTCAATCCGACGTTCCTCGACGTACCGACCTGGCGTACGGTTGTGGATGACAACGCTGCCGAATGGAACATTGCCTATCGCGGCGCCGGCGGCGGTCCGGCATCCTACAGCCCGATCTGGTACGTAGAAGACAACCAGTGGGGGATCGATGATCCCAATTATGTTGACCTGTTTGGCGCAATGGATGCGGCACAGAACGCTGACGAGTACAGGGCTGCGCGTACTGCCCTGTGCAAGTACCAGAATGAAGAGGCGACCTTCGCTTACTGGTGGGTTTCGACCCGCTACGGCATCGCTACGGTGGATATTGAAGACTTCCACTACTTCCCGGCTCCCGGCGGCGGCCCGTACGTGGACCGTTCACAGGACTGGAACATGAAGTAAGAAACTGTTGCGGTGACGCTGGCGGCTCCTGGTTCAGGGCCGTCAGCATTACCGCCCGGCATTCCTTCGTTTCCTGCCTCATTGCCTCCCACACCAATGCAATACTTTCTGCGCCGCGTTCTCATCAATATACCGGTCCTTTTTCTGGTCACTTTGGTCATCTATCTCTTGATCAACCTGGCACCCGGTGATCCGGTCGATTTCTTTGTCAATGAGGAGATTGGGATAACGAAGGAGGACCTGGACTTCGTGCGCGAGCGATATGGGCTCGACGACCCGCTTCCGGTGCGTTACGTGAAGTGGCTGGGGCAGGTTGTTCAGGGCGATTTGGGATTCCGGTTCAAGAATGGAGACGACGTAGGCGAGGTGCTGGCCGTGCGGATGCGGCGCACCTTCCTGCTGATGGGCACGGCCCTGGCAATCGGCATCGTGGTAGGCATTACGCTTGGCATATTCATTGGGCTGCGGCAGTACTCGATTTGGGACTTTACATTTACGGGGCTTTCCTTTGTGGGCATATCGATGCCGGCATTTATCGCCGGCATTTTTGGCTTGTACGTTTTTTCGGTGAAGTTGGGCTGGTTCCCTTCCGGCGGGATGCGTACTATTGGCAAGCCGGAATCTCTTTTTGATCTTTTGTATCACCTGGTGCTACCTGCCGGCACGCTTGCAATCTTCAATTTGGCGACATTTCTGCGCTATACGCGCTTCAGCATTTTGGAGGTGCGGGGAGAGGATTACGTGCGGACAGCCAATGCAAAGGGGTTGAAGCCGCCTGCGGTCACATGGCGGCACGTTTTCCGCAACGCCCTGCTCCCCGTGGTGACAGTCGTGGGATTGAGTCTGCCTACCCTGGTGGCAGGGGCCCTGTTTACGGAGACTATCTACAGCTGGCCTGGGATGGGCGCGCTGCTGGTCGATGCGGTAGCGGCGAGGGACTATCCCATGGTGATGGGGATCATGTTGGTTACGGCGCTGGTGGTGCTTACGGCGAATCTGATAACGGACCTGGCGTACGCGGTGGTCGACCCAAGAATTCGCTATGCTTGAACTTGGTTGGCGGTTGGGGCGAGAGCGATTTTGTTTTTGTTGGGATGTCAAGATGGCAGCTACCCAGACAGTAGGCTGAAATGCAGATAGAGGCTGGAGCGAGAAGAGTCCATTCGCAGTCGCCTACTGCCCAGGCCTGGCGGCGGTTTCGACGCCATCCGCTGGCGCTGGCAGGTCTGGTCCTGTTCGGGGTCGTACTTCTGGCGACGGTCGCGGCCCCTTTGATCGCGCGCTATGACTATGCGGCGCTCAATCTGCCGGACAAGTTTCAGTCGCCGAGCTTTGCGCATTTTCTGGGCACGGACCGGGTTGGACGGGACATTTGGAGTCGGACACTGTACGGCGGCCGGGTTTCGCTCGCGGTGGGGTTTGCTGCCGCATCCATATCGACGGTGATCGGGGTCATTCTAGGGTCGATCTCCGGCTACTATCGGGGCATGGCCGACCAGATTATCATGCGCTTTACCGACGTGGTGATGACATTCCCGCGCGTGGTAATCATCCTGACGGCTGCCATTTATCTGGGTCAGAGCATTGCCAGCGTTATCTTCCTGATAGGGATATTCAGCTGGCCCGGTATCACGCGGCTCGTACGGGGCCAGGTTTTGTCCCTGAGGGAACAGCAGTTTGTGCTGGCGTCGCGTTCGCTGGGGTCGGGCAACCGGCGCATAATCGTTTCTCATGTACTCCCCAACGTGGTTGCGCCATTGCTGGCGTCGGTAACCTTTGACGTGAACGGCGCCATTCTACTTGAAGCGGGGTTGAGCTTTCTGGGCGTAGGGATTCCGTTGCCGACGCCGAGTTGGGGCAACATGCTGGAGTCGGCGCGTAGTTTGGACGTGCTCCAGGACGGGCCGTGGATCTGGGTTCCGCCGGCGGTGATGATTTTGCTGACGGTCTTGAGCATCAATTTCATTGGCGACGGTCTGCGGGATGCCATCGACCCCAGGCATCAGCAGGGTAGATAGGCGGGCAACCGGGCCTCAAGTTATCTTCATTGCAGTACAGGTCTTACACCCAAGAAAACCGATTTTTCCGCGAAGTTACGCGAAGGGGCGCGAAGAACAGCAGGGGCGTTTCGCGCTTTCCATACGCGACTGTCTGGCTGCTCGCGGGTCAGTCGCGAGGTGAGCCCGCGTACCACTTTTCGGACAGATGTCAACGAACCCGTGGAGTCGTTTGAGGTTTGTCTGAGTTGAAATCTGCAGTGAGGCAACAACGGGGGCACCCACAAGGGGTGCCCCTACGGGGGATGGCGGGTTGGCGGGCTATGGGAGTCGTGGCGCGTACGAGGGCACCCACAAGGG
>VXOE01000342.1 GCA_009840225.1 Caldilineaceae bacterium SB0662_bin_25
CCCCCCCCCCCCCCCACGCCCCCCCTACTGCCTCATCGACCGGGTGTCGTTATTCGTAACAGGTGCCTAATCGAAGGTGTCCAGCCAGACCACGTCCCGCCTGTCCCATCAGATCCCCTTACGTGCCGGCCTTGTGCCTGCCCTCGCACCCGCCCCAACTGACGGACGCCACGGCCTGGCGCCTGCACTGCGTCTCGCCCAAAGATGGTATACAACGCCAGCCACCGTTGGCGCCGATTCCCCGCCAGACTATTCCCACCCCAAATCTGGGATGCACCCCTCTGGATGCCGCGCGATGGCCCTTTGACCTCAACTCACATTATGGTACTATTTTGCTCCAACAGTCTTTTTGCCCCGAAATATACATTCAATCCCGTTCAATCGAACCAAGGAGAAAAAGACGATGGAGAAGAACGCATTGGTCAACAAGCGGCTGTCACGTCGCGCATTCCTGCAAACTGCCGCGGCGACCGCCGGCGTCATGGTGACCGCGGCCTGCGCCGCGCCCGCACCCGCCGGTGACACGATGGCCAGCGGCGACGACGGCGGCATGGAGACCGTCGAGCTGCGCCTTGCCTACTGGGGCTTCCAGGTAGAGAAGCAGGGCGTCCTGCAGGAGGCCTTCCAGGAGGCCTACCCCAACATCAAGCTGCAGGAGGACATTACCTCCTGGTCCAACTACTGGCAGAAGATGTTGGCCTCCACAGCCGCCGGTGATTCACCCGACATCATGCACCACTCGCCCTACTATCATGTGCGCTTCGCACACAACGGGGTAACGATCCCTTTGGATCCCTTCGTCGAGCGTGATGGCGTCGACCTCAACGACTTCTACGAGGGTGCAATCACACAGGGACGCTGGCAACCCGGCCAGATCCGGTGCGGCTCCGGCGACCTCCACGCTTTCCCCACCGTCTGGCATTCCGGCACCATGTGGTTCTGGAACAAGAACTGGTTCGCCGAAAAGGGCATCCCCGACCCGGACGAAAGCTGGACCTGGGACACGATCGTCGAGGCGGGCAAAGAGTTCACCGTCATCAACGACGACGGCTCAGCCGAATCCTACGGCATGGACACACCCGTAGACGGCAATGCCCGCATGAATTTCTGGATCTTCCAGGCCGGCGGCGCCTTCTATGATGAAGATTACAACGGCTGTCTTATCAAAGAGGACGCGCCGATGGAGGCCTTCCAGTGGATGGTTGACCTGATCAACGAGCATGAAGTCGCCATGCCGCCCGAGGCCAACCTCCAGTTCAACCCATTTGAAACCGGCCGCGTCGCTTTCGCCGTCATGGGTGACTGGATGATCCCCTCCTTCTCCGAGATCGAGGACTTCGAATGGGACGTCTTCACGCCTCCCGCGCATCCTGTAACGGGCCAGAACACGATCGATGCCTATCAGAACGGTATCTCGATCACCAGCTCAGCCCCGCACCCGGATGAGTCGTGGGAATACATCAAATGGCTGACGATGGGCGATGGCGCCGTCATGTACGCCGAGACCATCTTCCCCTTCCCCGCCCACATTCCGACCGCGGAAGGCCTGATCTACGTGCAGGATCGCACCGATCCGCCGACACAGCTATGGATTCTCAACCAGCTCTTGAAAGACGCCACGCCCGTCTTCAACGGCCCGGCCGAAGGCGAGATCGCCGGTATTGCCAGGGAGGAGCAGGAAGCGGCCATGCTGCAGGTCAAGACGGTGCAAGAGGCGACCGACGACCTTGAGTCGCGTGTCAACGCCGTCCTCGAACGCTCCCGCGAAGAGCTGCTCGGATAGCGAACAGCGAGGAGTGAGTGGAGTGAAGAAAGGAGAGAGAAAAGAGAGGGGCTGACTCCTCTTTTCTCTCTCCTCGCAGTCTGGAGAGAGTCGTATGAGCGCCGCAACAACACCTGCGCGCGGTGGTTTGCGCGGATTCCTGGGGAGCAACCGGGGCCGGGAGGCGATCGAAGCCTATATTCTCATTCTACCCACCATCCTGGGGCTGATCGTCTTTACCGCCAGCCCCGTGCTGGCCTCGCTCTATTACAGCTTTACCCGCTGGAACCTGCTGAGCACGCCCAAGTGGCAGGCCTTCGACAACTATATCGAACTCCTGACCGAAGATCCGCTCTTCTGGATCACGATCAAGAATACGGGCTACTACGTATTGGGGACCGTCCCCACAGGAACCGTTCTCGCCCTCCTGCTGGCGATCGCGCTCAACCAGAAGATCCGGTTCGTGGCCGTATTTCGCACGATCTACTTCCTGCCCGTCGTCTCCTCGGTGGTCGCCATTTCGGTGCTCTGGCTCTGGCTCTACCAGTCAGACTTCGGCCTTGTCAATGAACTGCTGCGCTTACTGGGTTTCCGCGGCATCCGCTGGCTGAGCAGCGTCACCTGGGCGATGCCGGCTATCATCATCATGAGCATCTGGCACGGCTTGGGTTACAACATCGTCATCTTCATCGCCGGCCTGCAGGGCATTCCCCAGGACTACTACGAAGCCGCCACCGTCGACGGCGCCAACGCCTGGCATAAATTTCTAAACATCACCATCCCGCTGCTCTCGCCCGTCACCTTTTTCGTCCTCACGCTGTCCGTGATCAACTCCTTCCAGGTATTTGCCCAGGCCTATGTGATGACCAGGGGCGGGCCGGTCAACGCCACCAAGACGATCGTCTACTATCTTTTCCAACAGGGGTTTGAGAACTTTCACATGGGGTACGCCTCCGCGCTGGCCTACGTACTCTTCGTTATCATCGTCAGCCTGACGCTGTTCCAGTTCTGGTTCCAGAGACGCTGGGTCCATTACGAACTCTGAGGTAGAACCACCATGAGCGCACAAGACGCAACCCCCATCGGTGAGGCCCGCACCACGGCGATACCCGGCGCCTCTGCTGCCGCATCCGAAGGCCTGACCTCCTACAGAGTCCTTCACATCACGTGGCGCGTGCTGCTCTATGCCGTTCTCACCCTCGTAGGCGCCACGATGCTTCTTCCCCTGCTGTGGATGATCTCCACCTCGCTCAAGGAGCCGGGCGAAGTACTGCTGCTGCCGCCGAAGTGGATCTCGATTCCGCCGCAGTGGGGAAACTACCCCAGGCTTTTCGACGTGCTGCCCTTCGATCTCTTCTTGATCAACAGCATCAAGATCGCGGTGTTTGCCACGGTCGGCGCCCTCTTGAGCTGCTCGATGGCCGCCTTCGCCTTCGCGCGCATGCGCTTCCCGGGCAAAAACGTTATCTTCGCCATCATCCTCGCCACGATCATGATCCCCTTCCACGTCACCCTCATTCCCCTCTTCAAGCTCTATCGCGACATCGGCTGGCTCAGCACACACCTGCCGCTCACCGTGCCCTTCTTCTTCGGCACCGCCTTTGGCATCTTCCTCATGCGCCAGTTCTATCTCACCATCCCCCAGGAGATGGTGGAGGCGGCGCGCATCGACGGCTGCAGTTTTATTCAGATCTACTACCGTATTTTCCTGCCCCTCTCCAAACCGGGCCTGGCCACGTTGGGCATCTTCACCTTCCTCGGCTCCTGGAATAACCTTATGGGCCCGCTGATCTTCCTCACCAAGGTCGAGACCATGACCATCACCCTCGGGCTGACCCTGTTGACCAACCAGTCGGGTGGGCGCTGGGAGTTGATCCAGGCCGGCGCCGTCATCAGCATCCTGCCGATCATCGTCATGTTCTTCATCGGCCAGGAGCACTTCATCCAGGGCATCGCCCGCACCGGAATCAAGGGGTAGGCCGGTGGCGTACGGCCGCTTTCTGACGACCGACCCTCGGCGGCTGCAGACATGATCCGCATCGGCCTTATCGGCTGCGGCGGCATGGGCCAGTCCCACCGCGCCGCCTTCCAGAAATTGCAGGGCCGCGCTCTCTTCACCGCCGCGGTTGACCCGGACCTGCCGCGCGCGCAGGCAACCGCCGAACTGATGGGCTGCGGCACCTCCGCCGCCGACTACCGCCAGGTCCTCGACCACATCGACGCCGCCATCCTCGCCGTGCCCCACCACCTCCACCATCCCATCGGCATCGACCTGCTGCGCCGCGGCAAACATCTGCTGATGGAGAAGCCGCTGGCCAACTCCGAAGCCGAATGCCTGGACCTGATCGAGACCGCCGAGCGCGCCAACCGCACCCTGATGGTCGCCTACTGCATGCGCTTTCATCCGATCGTCGTCGAGATGGAGCGCCTGCTCAAGGCTAAGACCTACGGCGACCTCTTCCAACTGTCCATCTGGACCGAACAGCACACGCAGGGCGAGCCGGGCAGCTGGATGCACCGCAAAGAGACGCTCGGCGGCGGCCAGCTCTTCAGCCACGGCTGCCACTACATCGACATCCTGCTCGCCTGGATGGGGCAGCCCGTCTCTGGCACTCATATCAGCACCAACTTCGGCACGCCCTGGATGGAGGGCGAGGGCACATCCAACGTCTCCCTCAAATTCGCCAGCGGCGCGCTCGGCTACCATTTCGGCACATGGGGCGCCAAGGGCACGCGGCTCAAGTATTCATTTCACGCTCACTGCACCGAAGGCATGTTGGAAGGGCAGATCAGCCAGGGGAAGCTGTTCCTTCATCAGGGCGCGCTTGAAGCGGAGAAAGGCAGCGAGCAACTGTTGTTCCAGGCGGCCGTGGGCAAGCACCTTGAGAACGAGCTGATCCACTTCGTCGACTGCCTGCAGCACGACCGCCGCCCGCTCACCGACGGCCGCCGCAGCCTGCAAAGCCTGCGCGTCATCTGGAAGCTCTACGAAGCCGAAGCGCAGGGCGTGGTGGCTGACTTGAGTGGCATCTGAACTGCTGTGAATCGTATCTGCTACTCACCACAAATCATTGGTCACGAACGCTTATGACAAAGTCAACATATCGTTTCGCCGTTATCGGCCTCGGCCGCCGCGGACGTTACCACATGGAGAGCCTCGAAGCGATGGAGGAAGCGAAGGTCCGCTGCGTCGCCGTGGCCGACCCGCGCGATCCCACCGCCGAAGAAGAGGAGCGCTTTGGTCCCTCCTTCTACCAGGACTACCGCCCAATGCTGGCAAGTACGCCCGACCTCGACTTCGTACTCGTCGGCAGCTACGCCGTCGACCACGTTGAACATGCGCTGGCCGCGCTGCAACGCGGCATTCCCGTCTTCCTCGAGAAGGCTGTGGCCTTCACCTGGGAGCAAACCGTAGAGCTGTATCAAGAGGTGGTCCGCAATCAATACCCCCTCTTCATCGGCTTCAACCTGCGCCGCTTTCCCGCCACGCTCGCCATGAAGCGCATCATCGACGAGGGCAGCCTCGGCCGCATCCAGAGCGTGCTCGGGCACGTCAACACCGGCAACCGCTGGTCGCAGGGCGTCTGGTCGCATTTCAGAACGCCGCCCTCCTCCACCCTGGTCGAAGGCAAGCTCACCCACGACACCGACACCATCCAGCACTGCCTCGGCGTAGAGGTCGTAGACTGCACCGCCACCATCACGCGCAACATCTGGACCGAAGGCGACGATAGGCCCATGACCGCAGGCGATTCCTGCTCCATATCCGGCCTGCTCTCCAACGGCATCCTCTACACCCTCCATCTCACCACCGCCGGGCCCGATTATGAGCGGCGCTACATTGTCAACGGTACGGAAGGCCAGCTGGAAGTCGTGATGCACAGCAGGCGCGCAGGCCAGACGCCCGCGGCGGTGACGCTCTGGCGCAACGATGAGGAGCCGCAAGCCGTCGAACTGCCGCCCGCCGTCGGCGGACACGGCGGCGCCGACTTCCGCATCCACCGCGACTTCGTCGCCTGGCTCCGGTCCAACCCAGCCGGCCCCTACGACCCGCGCTCCATCCTGACCGGCATGATCATCCCCTTCGCCGCGCAGGAATCCATGGCGACCGGCCGCCGCATCGACTGCGCCGCACGCCTGCGTCAGGTCACTGCCGGCGTGAGTCAGGAAGAAGCCAGAGAGAAGTGACAAGCGGGCAAGCGGTTCTCTCTCCGCACTCCTCTTCACTCTCTCCTCTCCTTTGAAAGGAATTTCCTTATGCGCAGTTATCGCGTAGGCGTTGTCGGGCTGTACCGCGGTCTCGGCCCCGCCCGCGTCTTCGACCTCATGCCCGACTGCGACGTGGTCGCCGGCTGCGATATCGACGCCGGCGCCCTGGAACGGTTCGGCGCGCGCTTTCCCCAGGCCCGCCAGTACAGCGCCTACGAAGACATGCTGGCGCACGGGCTAGACATCGTCTTCGTGGCCTCGCCGGTCCCCCTGCACTGCCAGCACACCGTGGCCGCGCTCGAGGCCGGCTGCCACGTCCTGCAGGAGGTCACGTTGGCCAGCAATATCGACGAATGCCGCCGGATCCTCGCCGCGGTGCAGGCGCACCCGCGCCAGAAGTTCATGCTGGCCGAGAACTGCTGCTACTGGGCCCATATTCTGAGCTGGCGGGAGATGTGGGGCCGGGGCCTGCTGGGCGACTTCATGTACGCCGAAGCCGAGTACATCCACGACACGCGCCATCTACTGCGCCAGACCGACGGCTCACCCACTTGGCGCGCCTCAATGCCGCCCATCCACTACTGCACGCACAGCCTCGGCCCGCTGCTCAAAGTGACGGGCGAGCGCTGCGTCGCCGCCAGCGGCATGAGCGTCACCACCGGGACCGGGGACCTTCCCGTTCGCGTCAAATCCGGCACCGAAGTGGCCATTCTGCAGACGGCTAGCGGCGGCGTGATCAAGATCCTGGTCGCCTTCGGCATCACCCGCGAGCCGATGTTCCACTACTACTCGATCTACGGCACCGACGGCGTCCTCGAGACCTCACGCCCGCCGACCAGCCCGCTGCAGACCAACGCATGGCTGGATTCGGTGCCGCATCTGAACAACATGATCGAAATGCCGATCACCGAAAACGTGACCGACGCACCGCCCGACGCGACACAAGGCGGCCACGGCACCGCCGAATATATGATGATCCAAGACTTCGTCGCCTGCATCCGCGACGATACCCCGCCCCCGCTCGACATCCACGCCGCGCTCCGAATGGCGCTCCCCGGCATGTGCGCACATGAAAGTGCCCTGAAAGGGAGCCAGATGGTGGAGATTCCTGATTGGTAGACATGGTAGAATAGCAGAGGCAAACTTTGGGCATTTGTCAGGAGGCGGTTACGGAGGTGACGACATGAGCGACCCGATCCCCGTTAATCCCGATGTGTTACGCTGGGCGCGTGACAGCATGCGACTTTCGCTGGAAGAGGTGGCGGGGCGCATGAACAAAAGAGTGTCGGATATCGAGGCCTGGGAGCGCGGCGACGAGTCTCCGACCTATATCCAGTTGGAAAGACTCGCTTACGATATCTATAAGCGTCCGGTCGCTCTATTCTTCTTTCCCGATGTCCCGGATGAAGATGCCGTTGAGCAATCGTTTCGTACTCTGCCGGAGCAGGAACTGCAGCGTATGCCCCCGCGTATCTATTTCTTGCTGCGCAGGGCCAGAGTGTTTCAACTGAACCTTGCCGAACTGTATGAAGGAGTGAATCCGGCAGACCGCCAGATACTGCGTGACTTGAACTTCGCGCCCTCTGTCGAAGTAAGCGAAATGGCGGACCAGGTCCGGGCCTATCTGGGCATCGATCTGGCAGAACAACAGAGTTGGGGCAGTGAAGATGATGCGCTCAAGCGTTGGCGAAAGGTTCTAGAAGAACACGGTGTCTTCGTATTCAAGGACAGTTTCAATCCACCAGGAAAGAAGAAGGTGGACAGCCTGGAAAGCACTTTTTCCGGCTTCTGCCTGTACGACAGGGAATTTCCCGTCATCTACGTCAACAACAACAAGGCAAAAAACCGTCAGATCTTCACCCTGTTCCATGAGTTGGCACATCTGTTGATGCATACCGGCGGGGTGGATACGCGGCATGATGACTATATCGAATATCTCAACGGCAACAACAGACGCATAGAAATACTCTGCAATCAATTTGCTGCCGAGTTTCTGGTGCCATCCGGGGATTTTCAAGCGCGGCTTGTGGGTAAGCCCATTTATGATGGCGCGATTGGGGACTGGGCTGAATTGTATGGTGTGAGCCGTGAGACCATTCTGCGGCGGCTGCTGGACTGGGGCCGGGTTAGCCAGCAGGAGTACGAAGAGAAGACGCGGCAGTGGCGGAGTCTGCGAATGGAAAGCAGCGGCGCTGGTGGAGATTACTATCTGACCCGGGGCGCTTATCTAGGCGAAAAGTATATCGAAACCGTCTTCAGCAGTTACCACAAGGGGCGAATATCGATAGAACAGGCCGCTGACTATCTGGATGTGAAGCCAAGGAACGTCTCTGGAATGGAAGAGTGGCTGTTCAAGCAGGGGACGGCCGCGTGACGGTTTATGTGTTCGATAGTGGTCCGCTGATTGATCTTTTCCGCCACTATTATCGCGAACGCTTTCCTTCTCTTTGGGAAAATTTCGATGGAATGGTTGAGAACGGTCGCATCACCTCGACGCGAGAGGTCAGTAATGAGGTGGAGGGGTATGGTGACGAATTGGCGGAATGGGCCAAACAGAATCGGAGAAAAGTATTTGTAACGCCAACTGTCACAGAGTTAGAAGCCGTCAGGGATATATTCAGTGTCGATCACTTCCAAGAAATGATTCGAAAAAAGGAACGTATGCGAGGGAGGCCGGTCGCAGATCCATTCGTCATAGCGCGGGCCCACTGCCTGGATAACGGTTGTGTGGTAACGACCGAGAGACATACGCCCAACGCTCCGAAGATTCCGAATGTGTGTGAATATTTCGGGGTCGACTGGACAAATCTTGAAGGGTTTATGGAACGTGAGCAGTGGCGCTTTTGAGAGCTGTATCATAGTCTCCCTAGCATTTCACACTCAAGAAGCGTCCGCCACCTATCAACTCAAAACCAGAAACTGAAAACTAGGAACTGCTGTACTGACTCCGCACCTCCGTCGTGATCTGGTCCATCGCCAGGATCATGTATCCGCAGTCGTCGCCCACCTGCAGCCACTGCACACCGCGTTTCGCCATACCGAGCGCAAAACGCGCATCAGGCGCCATCCCGGCCCCCACGAACAGACCGGCTGCTCGCGTGCGGGCGATGATGCTGTCCACCGCCTCAATCACAGTCGGATGCTCCACATCACCCAGCAGCCCCAAGGACGCCGACAGATCCCAAGGGCCAAGTGCAATCGAGTCCAGCCCGGCGATGGTCAGGATATCGTCCAGCGCGGCGAAAGCCTCCGCGTTCTCGATTTGGACGGCCACGAAGATCTCCCGGTTGGCCCGCTCGGTGTAGGCGTTGCCGCCGTCGCGCCCGTAGTTGGCGGGCACGCGCGGCCCATAGCCGCGCTCGCCCAGGGGTGGGTAGCGGCAGCTGTTCACCACATCCTGCACCTCAGCCGCCGAGCGCACCTGCGGCACGATAATCCCGTCCGCGCCCGCGTCCAGCACCGGCTTGATGAAAGGTGTGCCGCTTCCGGGCACACGCACAAGCGCCGGTCTGCTGCGCGCCTTCGCCGCCAGGAAATGCCCGCCCAGCGCCTCCGCGCTCATCATGCTGTGTTCCATGTCGATCCAGAAAAAATCGACCGAATCGCCGAGCGCGTCGGTCGCGTGCGGGTCGGTCAGCGTGATCGACGCGCCGATACAGATATCGCCCGCCGCCATCTTGGCGCGGAAGGTTGCTACCGGTGAGGGTTGGGTCTCGTTTGTCATGGTCACCTGCGTTCGGAGTGGTGGTTGGATGGCGCGGCGGTTCTGACGCGCTGCGCAGGTGCAGTGTTTACCAATTCAGACCAAACGGCAAACTGGAACTGCTGAGGAGAGAGTCAAGAGGAGAGAGGAGTGAGAGCACTCTGCTTGCTTCTCGATCATACCGCCTGCGGCCGGTAGCGCTCGACCTTGATCTGATCTTCGTTTCGGCGCGCCTGCGCCAGATCATAGGCGGTTTGTCGCTGCAGCCAGAATTCGGCGTTCGACCATCCGGCTTTCTCCAGGCGAATGGCCATCTCCGGTGAAATGCCCGCGTGGCCGTTCAATACACGCGAAAGCGTATGACGGGCCACGCCCAACACCTTTGCCGCTTCAGTGACGTTCAGGTCAAGCGGGTCCAGACAGTTTTCCTTTATGCTGCAGCCAGGATGCGGTGGATTCTTCATTGCCATGATTGTCAGCTCGTGTCAGTGGTAGTCGACCAAGTCGTCTGATTCTGTCCAGACGAAGTAATAGTAACCACTCAGCCAATTTCCATGGAATACATTGCATGAGAGACCGACTGCCACGATGATTTTACCACTCCTCTGCCGTCCCGTGATATGATTGCCCGAACCGGATCCATGGGTGATTGGCAACCTCTTTCGCAAGGCGCGCGTTATCTCCCCGGCGCCGCACAAGCTGATAGAATGTACACATCTCATACATCCCGCACTAGGAGCACCCAATGCCCGAACCCTCCATCAAGACAACCGTCGTCGGCAGCTATCCGCTACCGGCCTGGCTGGCCGCCTACCCGTCCGTCCCCAATCTGCGCGACGCCATTCTCGTCGTTCTCAAGACGCAGGAGCTGGCCGGGCTGGACGTGATCTCTGACGGCGAGCTGACCCGCTTCGACGTCAACCATCCCGAGACGAACGGGATGATCGAATATTTCGTGCAGCCGATGTCCGGCATCTCCAGCCAGATGGGCCGCAAGGACGTGGACGATTTTCGCGCCCAGCAGGGCATGGGCTTCCGTACGCAGCCGGCCGCCGTGGTCGAAGGGCCGATCGGCGAAGGTGAGCTGGACCTGCCTTCAAGCTGGCAGATGGTGAAGGAGCTGACCGCGAGTCCGCTCAAGTTCACCGTGACCGCGCCCTACATGCTGGCCAAAACGCTGCTGGACCGCCAATACGGCGACCTGCCCAGCCTGACCATGGCCATCGCCGAAGTGCTGCGCCGCCAGGTCGAGGCGATCGACGCGCCGGTCCTGCAGGTGGATGAGGCCAATCTGACCGGCAACCCCGAGGATGCTACCTGGGTGCACGAGCCGATCAACCATGTGCTCGACGGCGCCCGCGGCGAACGCGCGCTGCACCTCTGCTTCGGCAACTACGGCGGCCAGAGCATCCAGAGCGGCTTCTGGGCCAATCTGCTCGGCTTCCTCAACAACCTGCACGTGGACCACCTCGTGCTCGAGTTCGCCCGCCGCGGCTATGATGAGTTGGAGGTCTTCACCGACCTGCGCGAGGGTATCGCCCTGGGGATCGGCGTCGTCGACATTAAAGACAACGAAGTGGAGAGCCCCGACGTGATCGCAGGGCGCATTCAGCACGCGGTCGATCTGCTGGGCGAGGAGCGGGTCAAGTGGGTCCACCCCGACTGCGGCTTCTGGATGCTGCCGCGCTCGGTCGCCGACCGCAAGATGCAGACGTTGGTGGTAGGGCGGGATCTCTTCCTGGGGCAAGCGGCGGGGTAAGCAATACCCCTAAACCAGAACCGTAATCTGGCAATCGTCCCTGTCCAGCGTCTCCGGCTTCAATGCCACGCCCAGCCCCGGCCTTTGGGGCGGCTGCATCCGCCCATTCTCCACCACGAAGGGATGATCGACCAGCTCCAGGTAGAACCCCAGCGTAAACGCGCGCACGATCTCCTGCATCCACGTATTGGTGGCGTGGGCGGCTAGGTGCAGGGAGGCCGCCAGCGTTACCGGGCCGGTGCAGTCGTGGAAGATCACGCCCATATTGTTGGTCTCGGCCATGTCAGCCGTTTTGCGGCATTCGGTAATGCCGCCCGCCCAGGTCACATCCGTCATTACCACGTCACAGGCATCTGCGCGTAGCATCTCCTCGACCGCGTAGCGATTCATCAGCAGTTCGGAGGCACAGATGGGGGTGCGCGTCGAACTGCGCAGCTTGGCCAGCGTGCGCGGGTTGTCTGGCTTCATCAAATCCTCGAGCAGGACCGGCTTGTAGGGCTCGAGGGCCTCCGCGATGCGGCGGGCGGGCTGGAGAGCCCAATAGCCGTGCCCTTCCAGGATAATATCCATCTCCAGACCCACCGCGTCCCGCACCTGCTTCCACGGACGTAAACCTTCGTCGATCTCCGCGAACGAGATCGTCTGGCCGTGATTGGCGAGTGCGAAGCGATCAAAGGGCCAGATTTTCATGGCGCGGATACCCATATCTAGCAGCGAGCGCGCAAGTTCACCGGCATCGCCGCCGGGCTGCCAGGCCTCGAAGTCCTGATACGTGCCGGTCGCAGCGGTGTTCACTTTGCGCGATATATCCGGTGCTTTCTGCCCGTAACCCGCGGAGGCACAGGTGTTGTAGACCGGCACGCCCTCCGGATTGCTCGTCCCGCCGAGAAGCTGCCAGATCGGCCGGCCCAGCTCCTGCCCCAGAATATCCCAGAGCGCTACATCCACCGCCGAGAGGCAGCGCATCTCCAGCCCCTTATTGCCGTAGATGTGGGAGTTCTCGTAGGCCCGGCGCCAGAACGCTTCGATCTGGCGCGGGTCGCTCTCCAGCAGCAGCGGCGTCAATACCTCACCGATATAAGCCGTCACCGAGCGGGGCGTGTAGTAGGTCTCTCCCAGGCCGACGATCCCGCTGTCCGTCGTCAGTTCAAGGAAGGTGATGTTGGCGAAGGGAGCGAAGTGGATGGTTCGAACGCCGGTGATCTTCACGATGGACCTCTGCAGGAAGATGGTGGACCAGCACAGGGCAGACGTTTCAGGGAGAACTATACAGCAGTTGAGCAACTTGCAAAAGAGCTGTCCGGACCGTGAAAAACGGTTTGACAAGGAGGAGCTTAGATATAATAATATGTGGACAATACACGGTGCAGCGAGGCATGGATCGATGCACCGTGCCAAAAGCTGTGTTCCTATGCGCAGGCGAGGATGCCGCACCAGAAGCGACGCCTGCGCTGGTGGAGCACGGTGATGATCTCCAGGAAAACCCCAACGAGTTCCCCTATGGCCTACACTGACATCCAGAAACCCGCGCTGCCGTACCGCTATGAATTCGGCCTCGATGAGTTGGAGGCCGCCCAGGCATGTGTCGACGCCCATGGGTTCGCCGTGGTCAAGCAGGTACTGTCCGAGGAGCTGGTCAAGGAGCTCCAAGAAGCGGTTCTGCAGGTCATTGACCCGGACGGGGCAATGGGCCCCGGCGAGAGCTATACCCACACCACCTTTGTCGAGCACGCACCCGCACTGTGGAAACTGCTCGACTATGAGCCCTATCTGCGGGTCCAGCGGATCTTCTGCCAGGCGGACGAGCTGACCATCCACCGCTCAGCCGCGATTCTACGCAATCCCGGTTCGTCGCCGCTCACGTGGCACTCCGACTGGCACGGCTTCAGTCAAGGTCCCCCGCAAAACGCCGGCGATGTTCTGAACCGGGGCCACTGGCCTTCGGGCCGCTGGTTCTACCTCACAGGCTCCTATCCTGAACACGGCGGCCTCGCCGTGATTGAAGACTCCCACGTGGAAGATTGGGCGGGTCCGGCAGGCTTTGCACTGACCCCGGACAAACGCTCATTTCACCCGCAGGGGAGTGAACCAAAAGGCTATGTCGGCTTCGACGTGCCGGGTATTGTGCCCCTGTTCACGGAGCCGGGCGATCAGATCATCTTCGCCGCACGCACCTACCACGCCGCTTTCCCCAACCAGACCGACCAGGTGCGGCTTTCCTGCGGCCTCGGTCTCCGCCCGCGCAGCTACCGCATAGAGGCGCCGTGGCCGCTCCCCGAGTCGGCGCAGGCGTTCATCAAGGCTCTGCCTCAACGCCATCAACACTTTGTAGAAAACTATGTCGGTATTGATACGGAATGGCGCGGTCAGGAGATGACCGCATGAGTAAGGCATGACAGATTTCGGACAGCGACTGCGTCGACTTAGGACCGTTGGCGCCCGCCCCTCGGAAGCATTTGACCAGAGTACCTGTTGTTGCATGCGCTTCGATCACTACCAGATCAAACTACCAGATCAAAGGAGAAGAGAGCATGAAACGGAACAACCTGAGTCGACGTGATTTCTTGAAGCTGTCTGCCGTCACCGGCACGGGAGCCCTTCTGGCTGCCTGTGCTATGCCTGCGGCGCCGGCGGGAGAGGGCGGAGAAGCTGCGCCCCCGGCTGTAACCACAACGATTGACTTCTGGGATTTCCCGTACTACTCATCCGCTCTTGGCGAGCCCGGTTCCTGGCAGTGGGAGCGGGCGAATGCCTTTATGGAAGAGAATCCAAGTATTGAGGTAGAGGTGCTTCCCCTGACGTGGGAGCAGGGCAGCAAGGTGACGACGGCCCTCGCGGCCGGTTCGCCCCCGGATGTTGTCGGCGGCGGCTGGATCCAGCTTGCCCTTTCGGCATTGGAGGTGGGACTGGCTCTGGACCTCACCGACTCGTTGGAAGAGCAGCTGTCCAGCGATATGGTCGAGGGAATGCTCGAACAGTGCTCAATTGAAGGCAGGGTGTACATGTTGCCGTACTGGCCGGTCTGCCAGTCCGGGGTCGTCTACCTGGATGGGGTCGAGGAAGCGGGCGCGATGGATACTGCACCCCAGGCCCCATGCTACGGGTGGAACATCGACCAGTTCAATACCTGGCTCGAGGCTGTGCGGGGCACGCGACCGGACGGCAGCGAACGCTACGGGCTCGGCATCCCGTCCGCCCATTCCACGCCGGCTTTTCATTGGGTGACACTCCTCTATTTCCGCTGCTTCGGCGCCCACTTCTGGACCGATGAGACGGAATCGTGCGTCGACATGGCCTCGCCGGAGGCGATCAAATGCCTTGCCTGGATGCAAGAGCTGGCCGCAAACGACCTGATTCCCGATCCGGCAGGGTACACCGGCGACGATAACAACGCCCTCATCGACCAGGGCAACGTCCTCATGCAGGTTGGCAACGTGGTACCCGGGGGAGCACGCCGGGAGGGGATGGAACTGGATACCGAGACCCTGGTCGTCACTGATACCGAGAACGAACGCAAATGGCGCTTCATCCAGTATCCACACGATGACCCGCACCCCGCCATCGCCTGGGGCGGTGCAAACTACTCCGGCCTGGTGCCCTTCAAGCCCGAGGACCCTGCTGATACGCCAGGACTGTTGAAGTTCCTCCACTGGATGACCAACGACGAAAGCGAAGAATGGCTGGTTAAGTCGGCCGGAATGCTGCCGTTCCGCAAGTCCATTCTGGCGGAAGTCGCCGACGACCCCCTCGTGGTCTATACATCCGAATGTCTCATGCCTAACGCATGGTTCGATGCCAAGCGCAGTACGGAGACCATCGTGGTGCGCTCGATCTTTGAGGAATATTTCCAGGGCGCCTTCTCCGGCATGAGCGCGGAACAGGTGATGCAGGAGATGACCGACGACATCAACACGGCGCTCGAGAGCTGTGCGTAGAACCCCACCATGGATAAGGTCGGTCTCCCGCGACGACACGGCTCGCGGGAGACCCTTTCAGACTCTCAAGAGCGGGGACAGCCATGAACTATGCCAAACGTGAGGAGATGTGGGGCTATATCTTCGTCACACCTTTCCTGGTCCTGTTCCTGGTCTTTGTGCTGGTGCCTACGGTCATGTCCGTCGTGATGGCCGCGCTCGAATGGTACGATCGAAAGCCGGTTTGGGTTGGTTTCGACAACATTGACCACGTCCTGAACGACAAGCGTTTCTGGCAATCTGTCCGCAATACGTTAACCTACGTGGGCATGTTCACATTCGCTGCCGTCGCCCTGGCGCTTGCGGTGGCGATTCGAATTACCAAGTTCCGACATCAGGGCATGCGCCAGGGCCTGCAAAGTGCGTTCTATCTGCCCAGTGTGGTTTCGCTCGTCGCCGTAGCGGTCGTCTGGCGCTACATCTTTAACAATCAGTTCGGTCTGATCAACTACCTGTTGAGCGTGGTCGGAATCGAGCCTGTCAACTGGCTGGGGAATCCGCAGACAGCCCTGCCGTCCCTTGTCTTTATGGACCTGGTGACCGGGCTGGGCGTTGGCATTATCATCTTCGTGGCTGCGGTCCTCGGGCTGCCTTCCGAGCTGTTCGATGCAGCCCACATTGACGGCGCCACCGGGTGGCTGGAGACGATATACATCACCATCCCCCTGTTGACCCCGAGCATCCTCTATGTGGCGGTGACGACGATGATCGTGGCAATGCAGCTCTTCGTCTCCGTCTTTTTCCTTACCAAAGGCGGGCCGGTAGGCTCCACGTTGACTCTCGCCTTCCTCACCTACCGTTACGCGTTTATCTTTCTGAAAGTGGGCTACGCATCGGCCGTCGGACTGGCGCTTCTCCTGCTCACCCTGGCACTGGCGGTGGTCCTCTTCCGCTGGTTCCGGTCCGTCGTGGAATACTAAAGGAGCCTGGGCGCGCCGTGCTGAAACAACCCACTGTCCCCGACGAGCTTGTCTCGCGTCCAATCCAGACCGAAAAACGCTCCTGGCGCAAGGTTTGGGAAAAGATCGGCAGTAACTTCACACTGCTGCTGCTCCTCTTTTGGGCTCTCGTCTCATGGTTTCCCCTCTACTGGATGGTGCTGACCAGCTTTAAGAAAGGCCAGCAGGCGCAGGCTCTTCCTCCCGGTCTGTGGTTGAAGGAGCCCACCCTTGAGTCCTATCAGCACGTGCTGAGCTCGACCTTTCCGGTGCTGCGCTGGCTGGCCAATAGCCTCTTCGTCTCCGTCACGGTTACGGTCTTTGGGCTGTTACTGTGCGCGGCTGCCGGCTATGCCTTCGCGCGCAAGCGCTTTCGGGGGCGTGATATCATCTTTTGGATGGTGCTGAGCACGATGATGCTGCCGGGTTTCTCCAGGCTGATCCCGGCCTTCATGCTGACGCTGCTGCTGAATCTGCATGATACCTACTGGGTCATGATCTTGCCCGGGCTGGCGTCACCCTATGCAGTCTTCCTCATCCGCCAGTTCATGTTGACGCTGCCGTCCGAGCTGTTCGACCAGGCGCGCATCGACGGCGCCGGCGAGATCCGCCTCTGGTGGCAGATCGCGCTGCCGTTGACCAAACCGGCGCTGGCGGCATTGGGGACCTTCACCTTCGTGGCAACCTGGAACGACTTCGTGTGGCCCCTGGCCGTGATCAACGACCTGAAGCTGATGCCCATCCAGGTCGGCGTGACCCTGCTGCGCGGCATGGAGCGCACCGGGCGCAACGATTACCCCATCGCCATGGCCTCCGGCGTACTGATGGCCGTGCCGCCGGTCATCATCTTCTTCCTGTTCCAACAGTACTTTATTCGCGGCCTGACCATCGGCGCGTTGAAGGGCTAGTGGATGCCGGCGCGACGACCTCTTACACAACTGTCGCAGTGCCAGGCTTAACCCCAAAAAGATCACTCCCATAGCTGTTAGCGGACGCAGTCCCGCGCGCCTGTTCGGCTCCGTCCGACACACCCTGGTTTCGGCCTACAGCTTGATGCCGCCCTGTGTCAAGACGTCCACTCGATCAACACACCGAGGAAACTGTTCGGCCGCTCAACCAGCATCTCGTATGTCTCTCCAACGTCGTCTGGCTGAATGCGGTGGCTGATCAGCCCCTCGCTCTGCAGCGAGCCGTCCGCGAACAGTTGCAATACCAGATCAAGGTTGCGCTCCCGCGTCCACGGGTCCTGGGTCGTGTGGGGATGTCCGGACACGCGGGCATGCGCGCCGATCAGTGAGACACCTTTGTGGTGAACAGCCCTGTAGAGATCGATTTCGGCTGTGCCGCGGGGGCTGCCCAGCAGCACCACGCGCCCGCCGTCGCCTGCCAGGTCCAGGGCCTGCGCTACGACATGGGGATTGCCGGTCGCTTCGATCACGACCTCCGCCATATGTCCACCGGTGATATCGTCCACTGTCTGCCTGACGTCCGACTGCTCCGGATTGAGAGCATGGACACCACTGGCGCCTGCGATCCGCACGCGATTGGGAAGGAGATCGACCCCAATCACGGGCCGCGCGCCGGAGAGTCGAGACAGCTGCGCTGCAAACTGGCCGATCAGTCCCAGACCCAAGACGATCACCGTTTCGCCCAAATCGACTCTGCCCTGACGCACGCCCACCGCGCTGATACCACCCATCACAGCCAGGGCTCCTTGCTCCAGCGTAACGTCCGGCGGCAATCGCCACATTTTGGTTGTGCGTACGTCACACAGGGCCCAGTCCCCATGCGATGCGTAGACCACCACACGGTCGCCTTCTGCCCATTCTGTCACCTTGCAGCCGACCGCCTGCACGGCGCCTGCCAGGGCGTAGCCCATGTCGATGGGGAACTGCGGCGGGTCCGGCCCTGAAAAGCCGATGTGAGAGCCACTGTACATCGCGAGCTCTGTGCCCGCGCTGATGAGGGAGCAGGCCGACTTGACGACAACCTCATGCGGGGCAGGCACCTCTGGGATTTCGAAGGATTCCCATTCAATCTGGCGAATCGCCTTACAGACCAGGCGTCTGGCTCGCATCCTGTTCTTCCTCTTGAGCTGCTGTCCGGTCGCCTTCGCTTCGTCCCTCATTCTGTTTTGCCATCCATCCATGTACGCATCGACGACCTGCTGTCACGATTTGCCCATGCATAGTAGGGAATGAAGGTCAGGCCGGCGTCCGGTTGGTCGTATGATCCGCCGTCTCCCTGTAAAGCAACAACCCCGCCGAGAAGATCTTGCCTGAAATCCGCCCCGAATTCGCTCAGCAATGCTGACTGCCGGTAGTGCCCCAAAAGCTCGCGGCCGTCATCCTCCCCGTTCCCCGGCGGTAACGCAACGTACGGGCCCCACATATCAATGGCGGGATTATCGGTACTCTCGGCGCAATACACAAGCGGGCCGCGACACAGCGCCACCTTGCCTTCAAAGTACCTGGCACGCGGGTCGGCAGTCATGGCAACAACGTGCATCGGCAGCTGCAGAGTGACACTGTCACCTTTGCGCCATTCTCTGGTGATGCGGCAGTAGGTTCCGGGCGCAACCTCTCCTTCGACAGGTCGTCCATTCACCTGCACAGTTGGGTAGCGGCACCATTCAGGTATTCTCAGGTTCAGATCAAAAGTGGAGAGCCGTTCGGGCTCGAGAGTGATGTTTACATTTCCGTCCCACGGATAGGACGTGTCCTGAGCAAGGCACAGTTCGGTCCCATCAGCCAGGCGCCAGTCCATTGTGCAACTGTCATACAGGTGGATCCATACGCCATCCTGTGAAATGCTGAACACGTATCCTGGCAATGACGCGATCGTGCGCAGCGCGTTCGGTGAGCAGCAACTGGTGGAAGCTGATGACCAGGGGGTGCGCTGCCAGTGGTTGCCGTCTGAAGAGAGGGGACACATATAATGGAACTTTCCGCCGTCGGCAGATACGTGCACCAGGAAGCCGTTGTACAGCGTCCTCTCCATCAGGTCGGCGTAACAGGCATCGCCCGTCACGGCCAGCATGCGCCAGTTCCAAGTCGCGTTTCCGATCGCTTCGCACGTCTCCAAACCTGTGCCCAGCAGGAACCTGAAGACACCTGCATGCAGTTCGAAGGCCTCCTTGCATGTCAGCTCGCAGTTCTCAGAGTCCACGGCCAGTTGACCGGTGAGATGCAGCTTGCCGGCTGTCATGTCACGCCAGATGGCAGTGAGCTTGTCCATGAATACCTGGTCGCCTGTCTCTGCATAATAGTCGGCGCCGCCGCACATGAGGTATGTCTGACGCACAACGTGCCGGCTCAAGTAGCCGAGGAAATCGGAGCCGATGATCGGGGGCTGTCTCAGCAGTGGGGTGAGGAAATGTCTGGCGCCGGCGAGATATCTCTCTTTGCCCGTGGTACGGTAGAGTTCGACCAATGCCATTTCGATGACGCTGTGCCCGGCAAAGTTCTCCCCTTGAAACTGTTGGCAGATTGCGTCAGCAACACGCTGCGCGCACACCAGAAATTCGGTCGATCCAGTTGCGCGGTGGTGTGCAATGGCAGCCTGGATCATATGTCCCGGGTTGCCCAGTCCGTACGATCTTTCGAAATCGTCGCCATAGTAGATAGCCCAGAATGCGTTGTCCTGATGCGCATTGGCAACACCGGTCACAAACAGATCGAGCAAGGCGCGCGTGTCGGGATCGTCCCCGGACTGCATGACATATGCGCAAGCTTCCAGCCACTTATGGAAGTTCGCGCGCCAGGAATGGCCGTTTCGTGAGCGGTTCATTCCGGTGGGATTGACCTTGAGCGTTTCCAGGCCGGCCGCGATGCCCGCCTTGTCGCCCGCCGCGTAGGCCCTGAACGGCGCGGTCTGGTCGTCTACGTCCAGCCAGGCCAGGAACGACGGGATGCCATTCGTCCGGTTGGCATGCATGCGCGTTTTCCAGAACCCATCGCGCATGGTGACGGCCTGCACTGGGACAGGTTTGAGGGGGGCAAAAGGGCTGGCGACGGTGGACACTACGCCGGCCTCCTGCCAATGTGGGATGTGCCGATTGTCTGACATGCAAACCTCCTCCCTGGGAACCTGCGCATCCAGTCAGCACGCGGACGCCTCGCCCGCCCCCACGCGATACGCAATTTGGAACCTCACTCCATCTGGACCTCCGTCGCGCCGGCGGCGAGGAACGGGCCGAGCGTTTCACCCCGCAACAGCTTGTCCAAATCATCCAGGAACTCCAAATAGGTGCCCTGCCAGCCAAAGTGGTCCCAGAACCAGCCGTCATACGGCGACCCCGCCGTGGACTCGCCCTTCGGAACGTCGGCATAGCGGGCGCGCATTGCCTCGACCTGCGCCGCCTGCAGCCGACCCCGTTTGTAGTCCAGGTACAGCCCGAAACAGTCCACGAAGATGCGCACGTCGTTCACGTTGGCTTCAAGCAGCCCGGCGACGTGAGCAAAGGAATCCGGGTCAATCTTGCCATCCAGCCGCCGCCACGCCGCCAGCACACTTTCCATGTGGGCGATGGACGGCCGCTTCTCGGCCATCAGCTCGTCGGCATAGGCGGCGGTCAGCGGAACGCGGTTGAAGATGAGCTGGTAGCGCGGATCGTTGCGCAGCGCTTCGCGCTCCTGCTCGGGATAGGCGTCGAGCGGCAACGCCAGGCCGAGGACATCCTCCCCCACGCGATCCATGCCCGGATGCAGGTAGTCGGTCCAGATTCGCCACGGTCCGTTGAGGCGAGTGTCCAGGTAGCTGTAGCGCGCTACGTAACTGTGACACTGGGTCAAGCCGCTGCGGCTGAACAGCGCGCCGATGGTGGCGGGATAGGTCTCGCGCAGGCCGGGCAGGAACGCGCGCGCCTCCGTGCCGTACTCCATCGTCAACCACTCGGACAGGATGTCGTCCGGGCTGAGGTAGGGGTTCCAGCACAGCTTGCCGTAGGCATACCAGTTGGAGAGGTTGAGCGGATGGTCTACGTGTTCGGGATGGATCCCCAGATTGGCGTCAAACCCGTCACAATTCTTGTCGGCTGCCTTGAGGAACTCTTCCTGCCAGCGGTGGGCCATGGAGCAAGGCAGGAAGTTCAGCCCGGCCGTATCGCCCACCAGCGCCAGCTCGAACACATAGGGGGAACGCTCGCCCGGTCGACTGCCGATGTGGCGCCAGATCGGGTGCGGCGGATAGGGCGGACGAAAGTCCCAGTACAGATGGCAGGGCGCGATGCGCACATTCGCTGGAAGCTCATCCCCCCAGTCCCCGAACAGCTCTGTTTCGGATTTGGCGTAGGCGGCCTGATCGGTGACCGCAGGCCAGAGCAGCTCGCCGTCAATGGTGGCCAGCGCCTCGCTGACCAGACGCATGCCGGCCAGAACGCGCTCGCGAACCGGCAGCGCACGGCAGCGGTCGCAGTCGTCCTCGTGCGGGCCAGGCGCGTTCTCGCCGGCGCCCCAGACGATGGCATTGCGGACCGACGGCATGGTGTCGGCCAGACGCCCGGCGAAATCGTGCCACTGCGCGCGGACGGCATCGGAAAAGGGACAGACGTCTTCATAGTTCCCGTTTTCGTCCGGCTCGGCATAGTGGAGGGACAGGCCAACCGTTACGCCGAAGCGGTCCAGAAAGCGGGCGAACTGCTCGACCGGCTCGGCGTGGGAAAGCCAGCGTTCGAACTGTGAGCCCCTGGCCGCGTATTGAGCGAACAGACCGAGGTTGTTGACGCGCATGGCCAGCAGCCGCCGGGCGAGGTCCAGGTACTCTGGGCACTCTTCCGGGCGCAGCATCTTTTCGTAGTCCAGGATGCTTTTGAAAGGCAGGCACCAGACCTTGTTCGAAGGCGTTTCCCACATCCGCAGCGCGCGCACCGGGAAATGCGGGCCATCGGTCAGCGCTGTGATGGTCTGGTTGCGTCGGGCGCGGTCGATGCACTCCTGCACGCCATACAGAACGCCCCGCCCATCGCCGCCGGTGATGCGCAAGTCGGCGCCGTCGTTCACCTCGATGCGATAGTGCTCTGGCTTCAAGTCGGTCCCGGCGGTGTCCAACCAGGCCGTAACATTCCCTTGATCGGAATGAGTCCCGATGGTGGGCCTTACACCACCCAGCTTTTCGATCCAGCGTGCCAACTCGTCGCCGGCGGTCCGCACGCGTGGACTGGCATCGCGCGGGATTCTGATCGCATCGATCACTGGCATCTGCATGTCTGTGTTTACCTCCTACGATTCTCGCTTCAACTCAAGTGGTCAACCGGTAGGGTTGCATTAAGTGGCTGCGTACGCCCACGTCGATGCGCTCAATCTCACCCCCAAGGGAGTTGTGCCAACAGCATTCTGGACTATAATACCTCCTTGTGATTGAGAGATTGCAGCAGAATTCGGCAGAGCAAAAGCCTGCCGGGCCGACTTACACCGGATTTCTGATTGAGGTCAACTGAGGAAATAGTATGACGCAGGAAGACTATAGCCTTACCGCAGAGCAGATCCAGCTTTTTGAAGTTTTCGGGTTCCTGGTCCGGAGAAATCTGTTCAGTCCCGAGGAGATGAATAAGATAAACGAAGAGTTCGATCGTCGCCTTGCATCCATACTTGAGGAAACCGATCCTGAAGAGAAACGTATTTTCAACAACTGGGGTAACCGGACTCCGGAAACCCCCTTTATCGCCAGCTTGCTTGAGGACCCGCGTATTTATCTGCCCGCGGAACAACTGATAGATGAAGATTCCGTTCCCGTCCATTCTAACGCCAACAGCTATGAGAATAATACCGAATGGCATCCGGATTGGAGCGATCCCCATCTATTGGCAATCAAGAACGTCATGTATCTGCAGCCGACAACCGCTGACCGCGGCGCATTGCGTGTCATTCCCGGGTCGCACAAAAATCCATTACATGAAGAACTTCATAGCATTGGATTGCGCAGTACGTTTGGCCCCAAAAAGGCCCGGTTCTTAGAAGAGTCTGGTCTGAGCGGTGAAGATATTCCCTGCTATGTATTTAGTTCGAATCCGGGTGATGTCATTATCTTCAACCAGTTGACCTGGCATGCTGCCTTTGGCGGCTATAGAGACCGTCGCACCTGCACCTTTAATTTCTATGGTGCCCCAAGGACACCCGAAGCGGTAGAGTCGATGCGCAAAGTGGTGGAATACATTCCTGAACTCAAGAAGAACTTGGGAACGGTGGGGTTGCAATATCATCCCTGGTGGCTGGAAAATCCCGAAAATAACCCCAGGCGTGCGCGCTGGATTAGTCGGTTGGAGGAGTGGGGTTTCGTGGAAGCTTATAGTAACTAGGGCTCGTTGACGTTTCAACCAGCCATCCCAACCGTAGGGGCACCCCTTGTGGGTGCCCTGGTTGTTGCCTCCCTTGTGTGCCCTTCGTGTCCCTCCCTGGAACAAAGAAAGCTGTTCTTCGCGCCCCTGCGCGTGCTGAGAACTGCCTCTGACCCTTCACGAGGGTCTAGCCTTCCAGGTACTCGAGCACCCCATCCCAATCACAATACGTGCCGCCGACCATCTTTTGGGGCTCCGGGCGCGGTATGTGCATGTCCGAACCACCGGTCTTGACCAGTCCGAGGCGATCTGATATCCGTACATATTCGTCCTCTTGGGCCTTGGTGTGCGCGGGATGGAACACCTCGACACCGTCGAGTCCTTCGTCAGCCAGGGCAGCGATATTCTCTTCGTCGAACGTGAAAACCACGCCCGTGTCGTGGCCGGGATGAGCTACCACGGCAATGCCTCCGGCCTCGTGAATAGCCGGAATTACCTCCGGTACCGGTGGGTGGAGAACCCGAATGCCGGACTCCTCCCGCAAGGCCATGAACTCTTTTTGATTCGACACAACGCCTTTTTTCAGCAGCAGCCTATATAATGCTGTCGACTCGGATTGTTCCTCAGCCTTCACCTCGGCGTCGTATTCAGCGATGGTCACCTTTGTGCCTTTCCCCTGCAAATGTTCCAGCAAGGCGACACTGTACCTTCTTCTCACCGACCAGATTTCATCGGCCAGAAAACCTTCCAGAGAAGGAAGCGGACCATCGCGGAAAAAGCCCAAAACGTGGGCCGGTATCCCGCGCCACGAACTTGTGATCTCGATACCGGGCAAAAAGGTCACGTCGTAAATGGTCGAGAGTCGTTGGCCTTCCGCAATGCTATCAATGGTGTCGTGGTCGCTGAAGGTCACGGCCGTCAGTCCGCGCGCCATGGCAATGCTGAAGACCTCCTCCGGGTCAAACGATGCGTCGGAGGACGCATGAGTATGGACGTGCAGATCTGCTCTTCTCACGAGGTTTATCTCCTTACCTGCTGTGATTCTACTGGAGCTGTGATTCTACTAAAATTGTGTTGAGCCCGTCGATGACAGAGAGTTCGCTGAGAGGTTGCCTGCGTCCACCTGGGCTCGGATACGACTTGGGGGCACGCTCATTGTAGGAAATCCTTCCGTTGCGGTGCGCAGTCGTAGCCGATGTACGGGTCCAGGTAACCTTACAAGAGATCAACGAGCAAACGGGCGAGACTATTGCTGTCGAAGGGGATCGAAGACATCACGCAGCGCGTCGCCAACGAAGTTGAAGCCAAGCACACAAAGGATCACGGCAACGCCCGGCGGTATCCAGAGCCAGGGACGGATCTGCAGAACGACCAGATTATTGGCCTGAAAGATCAGGTTTCCCCAGCTTGGCGTCGGAGGCTGCACACCCAGGCCGACAAAGCTGAGGCTGGCTTCGAGCAGGATGAAGCCGCCGATGCTGGTCACCATGCTGACCAGGATGATGCCGGACAGATTCGGCAGGATGTGCCTGAAGATAATGCGACGGTTGTCTACCCCGATGGATCGGGCAGCCAGGATGTAGTCCTCTTCCCGCACTGTCAGGATCTGGCCTCGAATCAAGCGGCACACTCCGTGCCAATTCAGGAGTGCAATGGCAATAAACAGATTGACCAAGCTGGGTCCCAGCAAGGATACCATGATCAGGAGCATCATGAAATCGGGAAATACCTGCATCACCTCGACTAGCCGCTGGATCAAGTTATCCACCCAGCCGCCGAAGAAGCCCGATATGGCGCCCATGATCGTGCCGATGACCGTCTGCAGCATCACCCCCAGCGCACCGACCAGCAGGGAAATGCGCCCGCCATAGACGACGCGGGACCACATGTCTCTGCCGATCGCGTCCGTACCCAGCCAGTGTTCGCTGCTCGGCGGTTTGACCAGGTTGTACGCGTCGGTTGCGGAAGGCTCATAGCTCGTCACCAGAGGCGCAGCCAGCGTGACGACCAACAGCGCGCCGATCATGATCGCGCCGAGGACGCCGAAACGATTGCGCAGATAGTCCTTCCAGGCGCGAGACTGAAATAGGCCCTGTCGGCGCGTCAACGCGACGTCGTCGCTGGCAGAGGGTTGCTCGCGCTGTGAGGAAGGTCGTTCCAATATCTCTGTACGTTTGGTCACAATGGTGAGCCCCAGTCCATGCCGAGTATCTCACGCCGCTGTCCAGCGTTATCCAGGCCAGAAATGAGGCCTGCGCCCGTCATCCTGAACGCGGCGAAGGATCTCATCGGTGTCCTCGCGAGATCTGCAACTCATTTATAGGCGGTACGCGGAAGCTCATCTATAGGCGATACGAGGATCGACAAACGCGTAGGCGATGTCGGCGATCAAATTTGCGATCAGCGTCAGGATGGCGATGACGATCACGTTGGCCATCATAACGGGGTAGTCTTTCGACAGTGCAGCGTCCAGTACCCAGCGACCGATGCCCGGCCAGTTTGCCAAACGTTCTACCAGCACTGAGCCGGCAAACAGCGCCGGCAGCCGGTAGCTGATGATCGTCACGATCGGCATGAGCGCGTTGCGGAAGGCATGGCGCATGATCACGACACGCTCTGGGAGTCCTTTGGCCTGCGCCGTGCGCACGTAGTCCTCGCCCATCACCTCCAACATGCTCGTGCGTGCAAAGCGGATAAAACCGGCGGAACCACCCAGCCCGAGCACCGTGACCGGCAGGATCATGTGCTTGAGGCTATCCCACGGCCCTCTATCGCCACCTACGGAATACATTCCGCTTGCGGGGAGCCAGTTGAGCTGCAAGGCAAACACCCATATGGCCAGAAGCAGGAAGAAGAAACCGGGCAAGCTGAGGAAGAGGAAGGAGATGACGGTGGTCACGACGTCGAATATCGAATACTGGAAGAGGGCGGAGAGGACGCCCAGCCCAAGTCCTACCACAAGGCTGACCGCCAGGGAGGTTACCGTCAACCTCAGCGTCACCGGTAGTCTACGGACCATCTCCTCGAACACGTCCGCTTGATCAATCATCGAGCGGCCAAAGTTGCCCTGGGACAGGTTCCACAGCCAGCGGAGGTACTGCACGTGGATAGGTTTGTCCAGCCCTAACTTCTCCTTAAGGTAGTCCTCGTACCCCTCTTTTGCCTCATATTTGTAGCCATGTCCGTCAATCGTGATTTCTATGTGTTCGAACGCAATATCGGGCGGCAACATGAATTGGGTGGGATCACCAGGCGCCAGGTGCATCAGTCCGAAGTTGACGATGGTAATAATGAAAAGGATCGGGAAGATGAGCCATATGCGCCGGATGATGTAAGTCGTCATCAGACCCCCTACGGCGGGCATAGGGGCACGAGGACGAACATCCCCATGCCCCTACCCCCTACCAGTCAGATTCTACACAAACCCAATTCGGGCGTGACTAGCCCTCATCGTCGCAGATGTACCAGTCTAAGAGGCCATAGTCTGCACCGCCGCGGTGCACCAGCCCAGTTGTGGTGTTGGGAACGACACCGCAGATATGGGATCGCGTGCCCCAGACGCGCATATTGGTGGAGAAGGTGATCCAGGGACCATAGTCGTACCAGATTTTGGTGGCCCTGGCGAGGTTTCTCGTGCGTACTTCATCATCGAGCGTGGCCCGGGCTTCCTTGCACAAGGTGCCGAATTCATCGTCGTACCAGCCGGTATTCTCATAATTCCTACCAAGCGGTCGATGGAAGTAGTAGCAGGCTCGGAGGCTATATCCCCGAACGGTTCCGCCGCCCCCTTCGCTAACGTCGTACTCGCCAGCGAGCAGTTTGTCAGGGAAGGCCAGGCCGACGATCTGCATCTCGACGTCCAATCCCACCTCGCGCATCATGTCAATCCACAGGTTCCAGATGGGCTTTTCAGCGTCATCGAGGAAGATGATGGTGCGGTCGGGATCCCATTCGCCCGCGTCGATGGCTTCCTGGATCAACTGCTTTGCCATTTCGGGGTCGTACTCGCGCCACACCATGTCCTCGGCTCGATAGGCTCCTTCGTTGGCCATCCAACTGTAGGTCTTGCTGCCATGGCCCAGCGTGTGGGCGGCTACGATGGCGTCGCGGTCGGTGGCGTATTCCATCGCGTAGCGGATCTTGTCCGGCAGGGACCCGGGCCGGCGATTGAACTGAATCCCAAGCATCCCCAGGGATTCGTCCACGAGAATCTTCAGGTCGGGATTGCCCTCCAGGCCTTCGATGTCGCTCACCTGCAGGTACTGGGTGACATCCAGGTCGCCAGCGACCAAAGCCGGGAGCTGCGCTTCGTGTTCCATGGTGATGGCAATGATCTTGTCCACTTTGGGTTCGCCGAAGTACTTCGCACCCCACCAGTCATCGACCGCAACGGCTTCGAAGAACACATCCCTCTCCATGTCGCCCAGACGGAAGGGGCCGCTCACCACGGTGGGATTCATCGACTCGGGATTCTCGCCGGTGATGAGGGTTTCCAGGGGAAACTGCTCAAAGATGTGCTTGGGAACAATGCCTACCCTGGGGCCGTACTCCTCGTGGTGGGGCGTACAGTTGTTTCTGCCCTCTTGCATGTCAAAGCGGACCGTGTGGTCATCCACCATCACGATGCCCACAATCTCGTCGGCTTCGCCGCTCACGTATTCCTGCTCGCCGACCCACCCATAGTTCCGGTTCATGACGTCGGGATGGGACAACATTTCGAACGTATATTTGACGTCCGCTGAGGTTAGCGGGGTGCCGTCGGACCACATGGCATCTTCATACAGGTAGAAGGTGGCGGAGTCGCAGTTCTCCGTGAGTTCCCACTCCCTCGCCAGCCACGGCACCGCCTCGAAATCTCTGTTGTGGAGGAGCAACGGCATATAGAAGTAGGGCTCTATGTCGCCCTGGGCCTTATAGGTAGGATAGGGGAAAATGTTGAACCCTTGGGCCCAATTGGAACGGAAGCCCACGCGGATTACGCGTTCACCATCCTCATCCGCTGTGGTGAGCGCAGCCTCTTCTCCGGATGCGGTGTCCGCAGCAGGCTCGGGCGGCGCGCCGCAGGCGGCCACGACCATGCCGAGCGTCACCAACATGACGATAAGCGTGAGTTGCCACTGCTTGTTGTTCATCTCGTCTCCTTCCTTTCGGCAAATGTCTTGGGATTGTTCGGAGTAACTGAACGTGAGAGGGTCAATGAGGACCGAAAGCGGTACGATATGATTAACGTAAGGGCGGAACCTTAAGGCCGAACCGGCCTCCCGCTTACGTTGAACCCTGCGAGGAATCCCACTGCGGGCAGAAACAGCCAAACCGCTCGATGAACATCCGGATCGCACTCATGATCATCATCATCCGGCCGTCCAGCATTCGCGCCACCACTGCTGGCTGATTCCTGATCAGGTGCCGCCGTCTCGGCTAGTCATCCTTACGGTGCATTTCTAATATAGCATATACCTTAACATAGTAAAGACAGGGAGTCAAGCACGATAAATCCATCCCTCGTATACCGTCGCCGAAAGAAATTGGTCCAAGAACCGCGTTTTCAGACAGCCTGCAATATGGGCAATCACAGTTTAATTCTGACGTACGCCCTCAAATGTTTCGTTAACGATGAGTCCTGTCTTCTCATTCAGCACAATCGTTACTTTATCCGCTTCAAATGACATTCTGAGTTCGAATACGTTGATATCGGCCACCTCATCTATGGTTAAAAGAAAATCACCATTTGTATCCCAGTTTCCTTTTATTCCCGTAGACAGCCCAAATCGTCCCGGAACGAGGGTGTATATACCATCCAACCTCATTGGTGCCGCAGGTTGTGTGAATATTGGTGCCACAAGTTGCTTGAACTTTCCGGATGTGGGATCAATCATGGAAAACCTGACTTCTGCTTCTTCTTGCCCATTGAAACGCAAAGAAATTGCCTTGAAGTTAAGAAAATTTTCATCAAGAATAAATGTCTCCCCTGATATGATTTGCGCTATTTCTGGCAAATATATCTGTTCGGGAGACGGCGCGGCTGTGACCTCTTCTGTCTTCTGCTGAAGATTCTCACTACCTTCTGGATTTTTCGGTAATGCCTGATCTGATATCGACAACATAAACTCACCAATTCTTCCTCCATCATATTCCAACAACGCATTCTCTCCACCAGTGATAACCGTTACGATATTTGCGTCTGGTAAAACAGTAAGCGATTGCCCACCACGACCAGCCGCATAGTACATTCCAGAAAAAGGCCTTTCTGAAACGAGGTGCCAGGCATATCCATAATCGCGACCTGGACGGACGAAGGTATTTGTCTTTACCGCACCGTCAACTTGGGGTTGTGTGGATTTTTCTACCCATGCTGCATTCAATATCTGTTTCCCCTCCCAGAGTCCATGGTTCAGGTAAAGGAACCCTATCTTAGCCAGATCACGAGGATGCAGATGAATATCCCCCCAACCTCTGGTTATTCCCTGAGGGTCTGAAGGCCAGATAACCTCATCAATGCCAAGCGGAGTAAAAAGGTGTTTCTGCGCAAAATCGAGCATGCTCATTCCTGTTGCCTTTGTCAGGATCGCCGAGAGTAAATGTGAATTTCCACTGCAATAGGCATGCTCTTGGCCCGGTCCCCTGGCCATGGGCAAATCTAACACATACTGCACCCAATCTTCACTTGTGAACATCTCACTATGTTCTTTTTCTCCTGGTTGATATCCACAACTGAAACCGGAAGTCATGGTGAGCAGGTTTTCTATGGTTATCTTTTCTTTATTGGCATCAAGATTGGCAATGGTACGTTCTGGGAAAAAAGATAACAGGGGCTGTTCGACACTTTCAATAAAACCCTGATCAATAGCAATACCGATTAGAACCGATGTAATACTCTTGGTAACAGAAGCCACATCATGGACAGTCCCACCCGGGGTGAATGGATAAAAGTAAGAATCTAGTACGATATTGCCGTTTCGAATGATCAACATGCTATGAATGTTCAATTTGCTTTCCCGGTAAAAACTTAGTAATTCCACCAGGCTTTCGGAATCCATTCCTAGATTTTCTGGAGTTGAGGTTTTCCAATCTTCAGTAGGCCAGTTTACGGTTGCATTGGACGTGGAAGTGCCGTTAACACAATCTGAATTTTTCATTTTGAATTTCCTTCCCAATTAGAGCATGCCAGCTCGGCGGCTGCGGTCTGAAGGCGTGGACTGGCATCATCGGGAACTCTGATCGCATCGATCATTGTCAATCGCATGTTTGCGTTACCCTCTGCGATTCTGGCTCCAACTTGGGTGGTCAACCGGCAGAACTGTATTTGTGAGGACTGTCGTAAACCGGCGACAGCGATTTCAGCTTACCCACGCCGCGTACCAGGAGGTCGTAGTTCCCAACCCACTGGTCCAGCGCCCCATCTACAGTGAGCGCTTTAAGTTCGCCCTCGATTGAATCCTTGATCTGATCGGCGATAGCCTGACAATCGGCATACACGAACCCTCGGTAGGACTTGTGTCGTATATGAGCAGAGTCTGGAAGCAGACCCATGCGAGCCTGATGCTCGACGAGTAGGTCACACGCCGCTCTTAGCCTTTCCGGTACGAGAGCAAGATCGTCTGTGCGGAAGGCTCCCTCCAGGATGGGTCCGATCTCCGAGGACAGGTGATCGAGTTTGTAGAATTCGCGATGAAGCCACTTCACGTACAAGGGGCAGTAGCGCCTGTTCAGGAGAAAGACCAGTGCCATGATCCGGTACGCCGATACGGATACGCTATGTCTGGCTGACAGGACATCTCCTCTCACGGCGCAAAGACCTATCAAGTCGATGTCCCACCCCAATGCCTGCCATGCGTAGGCCAATCTGTACTTCCAGACATTGAGGGGAAAGTATTGGTAATACCTGCGGTAGCGGGTGAGATCGCCAAAGCCGTCCCAGAAGACCTCTCCTCTTGTCAGACCGAGAAGACTGCTCTCGGGTATCGTCAACCATTCGACTTCACTCTCTGGAACTACGGTACCGATGCTCTGAGTAAGGTAGTCGCTACAGGTGGTCACTTCAACGTGGACCTGTCCAACTGAATCGCTGGCCGGAACACGCACCGTTGGGTTCTCCTGGTCAGTCACGAACCGGGTCGGGTGCCCCCTGAATTCGACCGGCAGGTGACGATTCAGTTCGTTGAGGATTTTCGCCTTATGACGAATGAGAGGGTCGGGCAGGAACAACAGGCACCTTGGGCCCCACTCGTGGTCTCTGGAAAGCTCGTCATCGTTTCCGAGTACATCCGAACCCCAACCCAGCAACGCAGCAGCGTAAGACTGGCCGATCTCAGCTACTCGTTCGGCCAGAATCGGCCGTATGGCTTCAGAGAAATATGCCTTGGATAGTTCCAGGCCCTTCATGCTTATACTTTCAGCACTGTGATCAGCACCCTGAATGCGGACTACAGCTTGATGCCGCCCTGTGTCAAGCCCGTCACAAACTGACGCTGCAAAGCCAGGAACAGCACAAGCACTGGCGCGATCATCATCACTGCGCCGGCGCTGGTGAGCGACCAATCGCGGCCGAATCGCTGTGTGAAGTTGTAGTAGCTTGTCGTCACCGGCATGAGCTCGTCCCGCTGCAGGAAGATGGCGAACGGCGAATTGAAAGCAATGTACATGATGATCAGACCGGCGCGCGTGTCCAGCAGCCCAGAATGCGCCACATAATGAACAGCGGGATGACATAGAGCAGTGAGGGCGATCGGTCAGAGGTCAGGGTCTTGCCGCAGACACTTGGAGCGAGATTCGTGACTTCCTACGACGAAATAAAATGTGAAATATGGGCGGCAAACGGTTTTACATGTAGGGGGACTACTTGCCGGATGGAGGCATGGTATCAGCCTTCTGGTCGCCACGAACGTAGGCGGGCTGAAAACGCACACAGAAGAATGACCGCGTCGCGCGACAGTTTAGCCCTGCCGATAGGGGCTGTCAAACGGCAAAAATCGACCCGGCCTGACGAGTAAGGGACGTCGCTACATGGGACAGACCCACCGAATAGCCCAGAGCAGATTGACATGGGCGGTGCGCACCTGTACAGTACGCCCGCTGTGATCTCATTTCACTTTGAACACTGCGGCCTCGACCCTTACGCACTGCCGGGACTCGCTTTTGCCTGCAAGCCATCGCACTGTTGTCAGGAGGACATGCCCGATGCGTTATGCTGTGTTACTCCATGAAGAGCTCCACATTGCCAGTAATTTTCACAGTGAGGGATGCGCCCTGCTTCGTGAACACGGTCAAGTAGAGATCGTTACGATACGAAGAGGGGAGGAGCAGGCCGCTTTCGAACAGTTTCTTGCACTTCTTAAAGAGGTGGATGCCGCCGTGATCGGTTGCTGGCATCGACCGGCGCTGCAACCCGAGCACTGGCGTCAGGCCGAAAACCTCAAGGTATTCGCCGGCACCTTTGACAACCGCTTCGCCGGCTGGGTCGATTTCGACCTCTTGGATGCGCGCGGCATCACGCTTATCGATACATCACGCAGCATGACGCCGTCGGTCGCAGAGTTCGCGCTGGCGATGACGCTGAATCTGGTCCGCGATATCCCGGCATCGATGTATCTGGTGCGCGAAGGGGGTTGGCAGACACACCCATTCGACTCCTGGGTTAGACCGGGCTTTGTCTACGGTGATCTGACCGGCCGGCGGGTGGGTCTGGCGGGACTCGGCAGTATCAATCGCCGCTACGCCGAACTGATCGCGCCCTTCAGATGTGACGTTCGGGTCTATGACCCCTTTGTCTCTGACGACGTGTTTTCCCAGTACGGCGTCAAGCGGGCGAACTCTCTCGTTGAACTCGCGCAGCAATCCGAAATCTTCGTCGTCGGTCTGCCGCCGATACCGACAACGCTGGAAGTCATCAACCGCGATGTGATCTTTGCCCTGCCCAAGGGCGCCCTGTTTGTCCTGGTGACGCGCATGGCGGTGGTCGAACAGCAGGCCTTATGGGAACGGATCGAAGCCGGCGAGATAGCGGCCGCTGTCGACGTGTTTGCCCCTGAACCCCCGCCCGAAGATGCCTGGTTCCGGCGCCATCCGAACGTGCTGGCGACGCCCCATATCGCCGGCGGTACTGAGTTCTGCCATCGCCGCTGTCTCACCGATGCCTGCAAGGATGCCATCGCCGTATTGAACGGCGAAACGCCCAGGTTCCGGGCGACAAAACGAGACGCTCTTCTCTATGAAGGGAAATTGAATCCGGTCGCCTGACGGAAGCAGTCCTCACTCCCATCCCAACCAGTTGTCATGCCACTAACTGCTGACCACTGCATTTCTGGGCGGTCGGGCCTATTCGGCCCTCCCTTGTGCGGGGGCTCCGCCCCCGCA
>VXOE01000330.1 GCA_009840225.1 Caldilineaceae bacterium SB0662_bin_25
CGTTACTCTATGTCATTCCAACCCCACTGCATCCAACTTAAATGCGGTTGTAGTATTAGACCTCAACCAAGAAATGTGAAAGTTCGCCCCCCTTTGGGGTGCACCCGTTGGATTGGCATTGTTTGCCCTTATGCAGACGGTAGGCTATAATCTCGCGCATCATTTCCTGTACGGAATTTCCTAGTCCTCAATGCCGTGCGGGGACGCGACTTGCGGACCCATCGGCATCGGTTCAGCGCCGACTTTTGCCACAGTTTGACGGACGGGTTTCTCATTCCACTCGCATTTCAGACCCTCTAACAATGCAATTGTTCACTTACGTGAAATCGATAGCAAGAAAGAGCACTGACTAACATGGTCAAATTGGCGGGCACACACAATTTTGACGCTCCCAAGAGCGAAGTGTGGGAAGCGTTGCTTGATCCAGATGTTCTTTCGCGGATCCTGCCTGGCTGCAAACGGTTGGACAAGACCGCGGACAATGAATTCAGCGGCGAAATCAGCATTCGCGTGGGGCCGGTGCAAGGCAGTTTCAACGGCAAGGTCACGTTGGATGAGATCGATCCTCCCAATGGGTACCGGATGGAGATTGCGGGCCAGGGACGGCCTGGTTATGTCAAAGGCGTAGGCACATTGCGTCTCGAAGGCGACGGTCCGACAACGCTTCACTATGACGGCGACGCACAGTTGAGCGGGCGCATAGCCAGTGTAGGTCAGCGACTGGTCGACAGCACGGCGCGTTCGCTGACCCGCCAGGGACTGCAGTCGCTCGAGAGTATCATCGCAGCACGACTTCAGCCAGCGGAGCCCGAAGCGACAGCTCCTTCGAACGGCACGGAGGCGGCCTCGGAGTCGAGTGCCACCGCCGGCGCGCCCGGCCCGGCACCCCCGGCAAGTTCCGCCGGTGCAGCTGCACAACCAGAAGTGGCAACGCCCTCGACAATGGAAGTGGGTATCAATGTGGCCAGAGACGTAGCTGCAGACCTTGCCAAGGAGATTCAGCACAATGGCAACGCGCGCAAGGTTCTCTACATTCTGGCCGGTTTCGCCGCCTTAGTATGGATGTGGCGGCAACTATTCGGTAAAGCCAAATAGATCGGATTTCTTCAGAGCTCTAAAAGAGGAGGAAGCTCTATGGGTATATCCATCGAACTGGAGGTCAATGGCGCAAGCGTCAGTAAGGAGGTTGAGCCAAGGCTGCTTCTTGCGCATCTCCTGCGCGAGGAACTGGGCCTGACGGGCACGAAGATCGGCTGTGACACGAGCCAGTGCGGCTCTTGCACGATCCTGCTCGACGGGCAGGCGGTCAAATCATGCACCGTACTGGCGGTCCAGGCAGACGGCAGCGAGATCACCACGATCGAGGGTTTGGCCAACGGGGAATATCATCCAGTGCAGCAGGCCTTCTGGGACAACCACGGGCTGCAGTGCGGTTTCTGCACACCGGGCATGATTATTTCCTGCGTCGACCTGCTGAGCACGAACCCACAGCCGAGCGAAGACGAGATTCGCCACGGGCTGGAGGGGAATCTGTGCCGCTGTACCGGTTATCACAATATCGTGCGTGCGGTGCAGGATGCCGCCGAGACGATGAACGGCTAAAGGAGGAACTGGAATATGGCAGGTGAAAGCAACGGTGCGGGTGTATTCGGTTCATCCATCCGCCGACGAGAGGACCCTGAGCTGATTACCGGACGGGCAAAGTACACGGACGATCTGCAGCTGCCTAACACGGCCCATTGCACGATTTTGCGCAGCGACTATGCCCACGCAAAGATTAACAGCATCGACGCCAGCGAAGCCGAGGCATTGGACGGCGTAATTGCCGTCTACACGGCCTCGGATATTGCAGAAAGCGGTGTCCCGGGCGGCATCCCTGTCGGCTGGCTGCTTCCGGACATGGTAATCCCCGAACATTTTATGCTGGCAAAGGACACAACGCGCTATGTCGGTGACGGCGTGGCAATCGTGGTCGCCGAGGACCAGTACACGGCGCATGACGCGCTCGATCTGATTTACGTGGACTACGATCCGCGCGATGGGGTAGCCGACCCAAAGAAGGCGACGGAAGAAGGGGCGCCGCTCGTACATGATGAGGCGCAGAACAATATTGCCTTTGACTGGGAGATTGGCGACAAGGAGAGTGCCGACACCGCATTTGCCAATGCTGCGCACGTCGCCAGCCTGGACATCGTCAACAACCGCCTGATTCCGAATGCGATGGAGCCGCGTGCCGCGCTGGCAGACTACAACAACATCACGGGCGAGTTGACTCTCTACATGACGACCCAGAATCCTCATATCCACCGCTTGCTGATGAGTCTGGCCTCGCTGGGCTTGCCGGAGCACAAAATCCGGGTAATTGCGCCGGAGGTTGGGGGTGGTTTCGGCAGCAAGATTCATCACTACGCAGATGAGGCGATTGCGGCATGGGCGTCGATGCAGTTGGGGCGGCCGGTCAAATGGACGGCAACGCGCACCGAGACCTACCTGACCGATGCGCACGGCCGCGACCACGTGACGCACGCCGAGATGGCAATTGACGCGAACGGAAAGTTCACCGGCCTGCGGGTCGACACCTACGCGGCGATGGGCGCGTATCTGTCCACTTTTGCGCCGGCTGTACCGACTTATCTGTACGGTACTCTGATGTCGGGCGAATATGATCTGCCGGCAATTCACTGCCACGTTTACGGTGTGTTCACGCATACTGTCCCCGTCGACGCATACCGCGGCGCGGGCCGGCCTGAGGCCACTTTCGTTGTAGAGCGATTGGTGGACGAAGCGGCGCGTGTCACCGGCCTTGATCCGGCCGAGATTCGCCGACGCAATTTCGTTGCCCCGGACAACTTCCCATTCCAGACGCAGGTTGCGCTTGCGTATGACAGCGGCAACTATGAAGGCGCGCTGGACAAGGCGCTGGAGGCGATTGGATACGACGACTTCCGCAAGGAGCAGGCTGCTCTGAGAGAACAGGGCAGATACGTGGGCATCGGCCTTTCAACCTACATCGAGGCTTGCGGCCTTGCGCCGTCGGCTGTTGTCGGATCGCTGGGCGCCCAGGCAGGCCAGTGGGAGAGCGCGGTCGTGCGCGTGCACGCCACCGGCAAGGTCACTGTGTACAGCGGCTGCTCGGGCCACGGTCAGGGTCATGAGACCACCTATGCGCAGATTGTTGCCAGCGCATTGGGGGTACCCTACGAAGATATCGACGTCATCGAGGGCGACTCCGGCGTCATGCCTCACGGTTGGGGCACGTACGGCAGCCGCAGCGCGGCGACTGGCGGCAGCGCCATAGCTTCTGCGGCCGAGAAGGTCGTTGACAAGGCGCGGACGATTGCGGCCCACCTGCTGGAGGCCGCCGAGGAGGACCTGGAGTTTGAAGATGGGAACTTCTTCGTCAAGGGCTCCCCGGACCAGGCGCAGTCGTTACCCGACGTAGCGTTGCAGGCGTACCTCGCACACAACCTGCCGAAGGGTATCGAGCCGGCGCTGGAGGCGACCAGCTTCTACGATCCTGAGAACTTCGTTTTCCCGTTCGGCACGCACATCGCGGTCGTCGAGGTTTGCGCCAACACGGGTCAGGTTGATCTGCAGCGCTATCTGGCGGTTGACGACGTGGGCAACGTCATCAATCCAATGATTGTGGATGGACAGGTACACGGAGGCATTGCGCAGGGTGTGGGGCAGTCACTCTATGAGACGGCCGTATACGACGAAGGCGCCAACCTGCTGAGCGGTACGATGCTCGACTATGCGGTACCCAAGGCCCACTTCCTGCCCTCTTTCGAAACCGACCGTACGGTGACCCCTTGCCCGCATAACCCGCTTGGCGTCAAGGGTGTTGGAGAGGCGGGCACAATCGCGTCGCCGGCAGCGGTAGTGAACGCGGTGGTCGATGCGCTGTCGCCCTTCGGCGTGAACCACATCGACATGCCGGTGACATCGGAGAAGGTCTGGAACGCAATGAACTAGCTTCTGTTTCTTCGTCGTCGGTTACTGCGTAACACAGCGATTGGCTGAGAACGAAAAACTTGAAGCGCACAACGGGAGTAAAACGAATGTACCCATCCAAATTCGATTACCATCGCCCGTCATCCGTTCAGGAGGCGGTTCAGATCCTTTCCGACAATCCGGACGCCAAAGTCCTGGCGGGCGGTCACAGTTTGATTCCTGTGATGAAGCTCAGGCTGGCGGCGCCGGCTGCGCTGGTCGATATCGGGCGCATCGATGCGTTGCAGGGCATCAGCCGGTCCAACGGCAGTCTGCGTATCGGCGCATGTGTCACCTACAATGAGATTGCCAATTCGGCCGATGTGCAAGCGGCGGCGCCGTTGCTGGCGGAAGCGGCGGGGCAGATCGGCGACCGCCAGGTACGGTACCGCGGGACGATTGGCGGCAACCTCTCTCATGCCGACCCGGCTTCGGATCTTCCGGCGGCGGCGCTGGCGCTGGGCGCGACTCTGCATGTGACGGGAACCGGCGGCAGCCGTTCGGTCAGTGCGTCCGATTTCTTTGTCGATCTGATGATGACCGCATTGCAACCGGATGAGATCCTCACCGAGGTCGAGATTCCTGCTACGGCAGCAGGAACCGGTTCGGCATATGTGAAGTTCGAGCATCCAGCGTCCGGCTATGCGCTGTGCGGCGCGGCGGCCCTGGTTTCGCGAGGGGACGGGGGCAGTTGTACAGGGGCCAGCCTCTGCTTCAACGGCGTTTCGTCCACTGCAGTTTCGGCGAGCGGGGTCGCGTCAGGCCTGGTCGGTTCGGATCTCAGTGACGATGCAATTGTGAGCGCTGTCAGCGGTCTGTCGATTCCCGATGCTACAGGTGATATGTTCGCCTCGGCCGGTTACCGCCAGGAGTTGGCCAAGTCAATTGGCATTCAAGCATTGCTCACGGCCAGAGACAGAGCTTAAGGACGAGTAGTGAGAAACGGGGAGTGAGGACTGAAAGCCTTGGAGCGGGAACTGAAGGTAATTCTCGCTCCCCTCACTCTTCTTCGCAACCTCTTCGTCTGGTCGTAATCGGTGTCAGCGGCTCCGGAAAGACGACGCTGGCGCGGCAGTTAGCGCAGAATCTATCCCTGTCTCACGTAGAGCTTGACGCGCTTTACTGGGAAGAGAAGTGGCAGCCGGCCTCAAGGCCGGTTTTCCGCGGGCGGGTGCAAGCTGCGACGGCGGAAGAGGCCTGGGTCGTTGACGGGAACTATAGCCAGAGCCGGGACATCGTCTGGAGCCGTGCCACGGATCTTGTCTGGTTGGACTACGGCTTGATCCCGGTGATGTGCCGGGTAATCTGGCGGACGGCTCGGCGGTTTTTTTCACAACAGGAGTTGTGGAACGGCAATCGCGAATCTCTCCGCAATATTTTTGGCCGAAACAGTATCGTATGGTACGCGTTTACAAGCCATCGCCGCCATCGCAAGAAATATCTTACACTTCTGGACGGCGAAGAGTTCAAACACATGAACGTGCACCGGTTCAACAGGCCGCAGGAAGCCTCACGCTGGCTGCAGTCATTACTTCAACCCAATACAGCGGCGCCCCAATGACCACTCCGAATCAGTTGCCCTCCGTTCAATCCGTAGCCGAAGCCCTGCGAACGAAAGCGTATATTGCGGACCACAGCCTGGCGACGGCTATCTTCCTTGCACTCAAATTGAAGCGCCCCCTGTTCCTTGAGGGGGAGGCCGGCGTCGGCAAGACGGAAGTGGCGAAGATTTTGTCGCAGATGCTCGACACGCGGCTTATCCGGCTCCAGTGTTACGAGGGGCTGGATGTGAGCACGGCGGTGTATGAATGGAACTACGCGCGCCAGATGCTTCAGATCCGGCTGTTGGAAGCGACTGAACAGGGCTCCAATGCACCGGAGCATGCCGATGAAGCGGCCGGCAGGGAGTTGCGAGAGGCGGTGATCCAGGACCTGTTCAGCGACACGTTTCTGCTGCGGCGCCCGCTTCTACAGGCGATAGACAGCCGCGGTCAACACAACGGGAAGGCGCCGATTCTGCTGATCGATGAACTGGACCGAGCCGACGAGGAGTTCGAAGCCTTTTTGCTGGAGGTCTTGAGCGACTTTCAGATTACCATACCTGAAATTGGCACGATCCAGGCGCCGACGCCGCCGGTGGTGGTCATTACATCCAATCGCACGCGCGAGATTCACGACGCGTTGAAACGCCGCTGCCTCTACCACTGGATCGACTACCCCAGCTTCGAAAAGGAGTATGCGATCCTGCACGCAAAGGCTCCGCACGCTTCTGAGAAGCTGTCGCGGGAGGTCGTGGGCTTTGTGCAGGAGCTGAGGCGAGGGGAACTGTACAAATTCCCGGGTGTTGCTGAGACGCTGGACTGGATGAATGCTCTCACCGCGCTCGATCAGGAGGAACTCACCGAGAACGTGGTGGACGAAACGCTGGGCGTGCTTCTCAAGTACCGGGATGACATCGAAAAGGTGCAGGGACAGACCGTGCGCGAAATCGTACAGGTGTTACGGAGCCAGGATTCTGCACTGGCATCGCGCGATGAGTGAAACCGATAGCGGCGCGGTGGCCGAAGAGACATTCACGAGTGTAGAGAGCAATGGAAGCGGCGAGACAGGACTTCATCTCCCGCACTTCATACCTACCCCCTGCGGGCCTGATGAGGAGCCTCCTCCCTCACAAGGCAATTTTCTACAGAACATGCTTCTCTTTGCCCGTCTATTGCGCGGGCTGAGCATCCCGGTCACGCCGACACAGATTCTAGATTTGGTGGAAGCTCTGACGCAGATCAATCTGCGAGTCAAGGAGCAAGCACGGGACGCGGCCAGAGCAATTCTGGTCAGCCGGCAGGAGCATCTGGAGCTGTTCGACGAGGCGTTTGACCTGTTCTGGCGGGCGAGAGAGAGACAGGAACTTGCTCGCATCAACCTCGGAGAACTGCTGCAACAGACGCCGCAGGGAGAAATTCAATACCGCCTGATCCGGGCCGACCGCGAGAAGAAAGACGAACACCAACGGGTCGACCAAGAGCCCCTTGTCGAAAAAATCTACACGTACAGCAGCGTCGAGGCCCTGCGCAGCCGGGATTTCGCGACGATGACCGAGTTTGAGTTGCAGCAGGTGAAGCAGTTAATGCAGGAGTTGCAGTGGGCACCGGCAGAAAGACGCACCCGGCGCCGGGTCCCCGCAACGCACGGCGACCAGGTTGATCTGCGGCGGTCGCTGCGCCAGAATGTGCGCTACGGTGGAGAGCCGCTCGTCATCGCCCGACGCGAGCGCAAAACCCGGCGCCGCCCGATTGTGGCACTGGCCGACATCAGCGGCTCGATGGATCGCTACAGCCGCGTGCTGTTGCAGTTACTTTACTCGATCACGCACGCGCTGGACAGGGTAGAGGCGTTTGTTTTAAGCACACGATTGACACGGATCACGCGCCATCTGAAGCGGCGAGACATCGATCTTGCTCTGGACCAGACCGCACACGCGGTGCATGACTGGGCCGGAGGCACGCGCATTGGTGAAGCGATCCGAGCGTTCAATTTTGACTGGGCGCGGCGCGTCTGCGGGCAGGGCGCAATCGTTCTGGTAATCAGCGACGGCTGGGACCGGGGCGATCCGGAGATGCTGGGACAGGAGATGGCCCGGCTGCAACGCAGCTGTCACCGGCTGATCTGGCTGAACCCTCTGCTGGGGTCGCCGAGCTACGAACCACTGACGCGGGGGATCCAGGCGGCGTTGCCGCATACCGACGAGTTCCTGCCGGTACATAATCTGATCAGCCTGGAGCAGCTGGCGCAGGTGATGGCGGACGCACAGGCGTGATGGAGTCTGCATTATACTCATAAAGGCATGTCGCGCCGGGCAACTTTTGTAAACACAGAGGGATGTAGCTCATATCATGAAAGAGATCCTGGCCGATATTGACAGTTGGCAGCAGACAGGTAGACAGGTCGCCCTGGCAACAGTAGTGCAGGTGTACGGTTCGGCGCCGCGTCCGTTGGGCGCGAAGCTTGCGGTGTCCGAGGACGGCGCCATGGTGGGTTCCGTCAGCGGTGGTTGTGTTGAAAGCGCCACCGTTCAGGAGGCGCTGGAGGTATTGGAGACGGGCAGGCCGCGTCTTGTCTCCTTCGGCATCGCCGACGAAACGGCTTGGGAAGTGGGACTTGCCTGTGGCGGCACGATCGAAGTTTTTATAGAGCCCTTGAACTGGTAGCTTGGAGAAGGCGGTCGTGGCTGAACTCTTCGATGCGGTCGCGCAGGCAATCCGACAAGATGAGTTGTGCGCGGTTGTTACTGTACTGAGCGGAGACAAAATCGGGGGTAAGTTGCTGGTGCGCCGTGAGCGCAAGAGGGACGCGGGCGGTCCTTCCTTTGCGGCCACCGGGTCATTGGGAGACACGGCCCTGGAGCAAGCCGCCCTTGCTCACGCGAGGGAAGCGATGGAGGCGCGTAGGACGACACGCATTTCGCTGCCGGTGGAAGAAGGGGAATGGGAACTTCTGATCGACGTGCATGTTCCACAGGAGAGGCTGGTCATTGTGGGGGCGGTCCACATCGCGATTCCTCTCGTCGCCTTTGCCCGCGAGCTAGGTCTGAAAACTGTCGTTGTAGACGCTCGCCCCATTTTCGCTACCCAGGACCGCTTCGACCATGCGGATGAGTTGATTCGGAGCTGGCCTGAGGACGCTCTGCGAGAGATGAAGCTGAACGAATCGACGTATGTTGTCACGCTAACGCATGACGAGAAGCTGGACACGCCCGCCCTGGTTTACGCACTGGGCCATCCCGTTAGCTACATTGGCGCGCTCGGCTCAAAACGCACGCATGCCAAACGAGTCGCGGTCTTGCGCGAGGCCGGCGTCAGCGACGAGCAGATTTCCCGCATTCACGCGCCGATAGGACTTGACCTTGGAGGCCGCAGCCCTGGAGAAATCGCGCTGGCGATCATGGCAGAGATCGTGCAGGTGCGGAATCGGGTTAAGGAGACGGGCCGATGAACGTTCATCCACTGATCGAGACGCTGTCGCGTTTATATGATGCCGACCGCCTCCTGACCCGTCCGGCCCAGTTGATGGCCTATGAATCGGACGCGCTGACGGCATTTCAGCAGAGAGCGGCGGCGGTGGTGATCCCACAGAATCGCGAGGAGGTAATCGAAACGATCCGTCTCTGCCACGGGTACAACGTACCGTTCGTAGCGCGGGGGAGCGGCACCAGTTTGTCGGGCGGCTCGCTGCCGATCGCTGATGGCATCGTCATCGCTTTGAATCGCCTCGACCGAATCCTGCGGCTGGACGCGGCGGAGCGCATCGCCGTGGTTGAGCCCGGTGTGATCAATCTCAAGGTCTCCGAGGCGGCGAAGCCTTACGGTCTCTACTATGCGCCCGATCCTTCCAGCCAGTCGATTTGCACAATTGGGGGCAACGTAGCCTTCAACTCCGGGGGTGCGCACTGCCTGAAATACGGGATGACCAGCAACCACGTTTTGGGTATGACGGTTGCACTGCCTGACGGAGAGGTGGTCGAGCTGGGCGGCGAAAGTCTGGAAGGCATAGGGCCCGATTTGCCGGGTTTCTTTGTGGGGAGTGAAGGGCTGTTCGGCGTCGCGTTGGAGATCACACTGCGACTGTTACCGATCCCGCAGACCTATCGCACCGTGCTGGCGGCATACGACTCGTTACATGCGGCAGGAGATGCTGTGACGGCAGTGGTGGCCTCTGGACTGCTACCGGGCGCGATCGAGATCATGGATGCGCTGGCGATCAAGGCGGCGGAGGTGGGCGCTAAGGCCGGCTATCCGACGGCGCCGGCGCTGCTGATCGTTGAGTTGGAGGGAGAAGAGAGCGCAGTGGAAGCTGAATTCTCCCAACTGATGCAGCTGATAGAGGAGACCGCGCCGGTCGAGGTGCGCATGGCGCAGACCGCGGACGAACGCGCCCGTATTTGGAAGGGGCGCAAGGCAGCTTTCTCGGCAGTTGGTCGTCTGGCCCCGGACTATATCGTTCAGGATGGGGTCGTGCCCCGCAGCCGGCTGGGGGATGCGCTGGCGGAGATCGACCGGCTCAGCGCCAGCTACGGCATCGACGTGGCCAACGTTTTCCACGCCGGTGACGGCAACCTGCACCCGCTGATCCTCTTCGACGGCCGCGAAGAGGGCGCACTGGAACGGGCGGAGGAACTAGCCGGAGAAGTCCTCGAACTGTGCGTCGAGCTAGGCGGCTCCATCACGGGCGAACACGGAGTCGGCATGGAAAAGCGCGCCTTCCTTCCCAAAATGTATGGTCCGTTGGAGATGCAGGCGATGGAGGATGTGCGCCGCAGCGTCGACAGCAAGTCGCTGGCCAATCGCGGCAAGATGCTGCCGGCGGGCGAGGCCGAGTCGTTGACGCACGTTGGGCCCCATCCGCTGGAGAAGGCGGGCGTCATCTTCAGGGAGTAAGGGAAGACCAGGTCCGCGAGAAATACGCTTTGACAGAAACACAGACTTTCGGGGTAGGTGAGAGGTGAGAAGAACTGTACTCTTTGCCACTGCCCTGCTCGTCCTTTCCCTTATCGGCGCTTGCAATCCGAGTGAAGAGCTTCTTCAACCAGGCGTCGAATCTACTGTTGAACCGCAACCCGAGCCGATTGCTGCGCCGACTCCGGCCAGCGAAAACGTTGCCATGCTGGGAACTGCGGACGCCTTTGAAAGAAGCCAATTTGCGCAGTTGGCGATCGACGGGGATCTGGAATCGATCTGGAATTCGCAGCAGTTGGCGCCGCAGTGGTTTTCGATAGCATTCGATAGCTTCTACCTGGTTGACAGAATCGAGCTGGTGGTGACGCAACTGCCCGCCGGCCCAACCACGCATGAAGTCTGGCTGGGGAGCGGTTCTGACACACGCGTCCTCCAGGAGAGGCTGTTTGACATATATACGGAGGATGGCCAGACAGTTGAGATTGCCGTTGAGCCTCCTCGCAGGTTAAACGAAGTGTTGATTGTCACTCTCGATAGTCCCAGTTGGGTCGGGTGGCGAGAGATAAGGGTTTTTGGGTCGCCGGCTGTCGAACCTGTGCAAGAGGCAGGTGGAGAGATCGAGGCCGGCGGGACCGAGCGAACTGCAGCTGAACCGTCGACGCCGGTGGAGGAGAATATAGCAACTGTTGGATCTGCGTTCGCTTCGGCAGAAGAGGAGTTGGCCGGCCAGGCGATTGACGGTGAGCCGGATACCTTCTGGACTGCCGGTCTTCCTGCGCCGCAGTGGTATTCGGTCTCCTTCGACGAACTATACGTTGTCGACAGGCTGGAACTGGAGATTGCACAGTCGCCAGCTGGCCCGACGACGCACGAGATCTGGCTGGGGAACGGTTCCAGCACGCGGACGATGTATTGGCGGTTTGACAACCAGCACACGGAAGACGGACAGACGTTGGAGGTCCCCATCGTTCCGCCGCGCAGCATCAGCGAGGTGCAGGTTCTGACACTTGACAGTCCGAGTTGGGTGGCGTGGCGAGAGGTCAAGGTTTTTGGTTCACGGTCTGATGACCCGGTCGGAGATACGGGGCTGCCGAAGTTCGATTTGATCAAGACTGCCGAAGGTCTTGCGCTGCCTGTGCAGGTCACGCACGCCGGCGATGGGTCTGGTCGCCTGTTCGTCGTCGAGCAGGAGGGTCAGATTCGAGTCGTCAAGGACGGCATAGTCGAAGAGACACCTTTCCTCGACATTTCAGGCCGGGTTCGATGCTGCGGAGAACGGGGCTTGCTCAACGTAGCATTTCCGCCGGGTTATGTCGACAAGAATTACTTTTATGCAAGTTATACGGACAGGGCCGGGGACACGGTCATCAGCCGCTTCAAGGCGACTGCCAATCCTGACCGTGCCGACCCAGAGAGCGAGGAGGTTGTGCTCCTGATCGCACAGCCGGACCAGGTCCACAATGGCGGCCGCATTGTCTTCGGTCCTGACGGGTTCCTTTACATCGGCAGCGGAGACGGCGGCCACCCTACGCTTAAGGATGTTGAGAATCGTGCGCAGGATCCGGGCACGCTGCTGGGCAAGATTTTGCGCATTGACGTAGAATCGGACGTCAGGCCGTACGGCATCCCGGCGGATAACCCATTTGTAGAGGTCGACGGTCACCGCGGCGAGATTTGGGCACTGGGGCTGCGCAATCCATGGGGCTTTGCCTTTGACAAGTTGACCGGCGATCTGTACATTCCGGATGCGGGCCACATAAAGCACGAAGAGGTGAACTTTCAGCCTGCAGCAAGCCGCGGTGGTGAAAACTACGGCTGGAACATAAAAGAAGGGAGCAGGTGTTTCGAGTCGGTGTCGTGCAGCGCGCAGGGCTTGATTTCGCCTGTTGTCGAGTACGATCACGTGTACTCCTGTGCGATCGTGGGGGGCGCTGTCTATCGCGGCAACGACTATTCTGCATTGGACGGCGTATTCTTCTACGGCGACTTCTGCAGCGGCAGGGTCTGGGGGTTGAAACGGTCGAAAGCCGATTCAAATGGAAGCATCTATGATGGTTGGCTGAGTACACTGCCCGTAAACGCCAAAGTCCCTGTCAGCGGCGTGGGCGAGGACGAAGAGGGCAATTTGTACGTAACCGGCTATCAGGATGGCGCTCTGTACCTGATTACCGGGGAATAGGTAGCAAGAGTAAACGGCCTGCGGCCTCAGTTCACTGTGGCGCCGTGGCGCACAGATACACTGGATTCCTCCTGTCAAGAAACATGTTTTAGTTCCCTGCAGACGGAACGAGAGTTTGACCGGCAAAGTGCTTGAACCATGAACAGCGTTTCTGAAATCCAGGAGGCAGTACAGGGGGCGAAGAGCGTGCGCGTCCGAGGGGGCGGCTCCAAACCAGCTCTGTCGCAGCGAGACTGCCAAGTGGACGCGCAATGTCTTGACCTGTCCGCGCTGAAAGGGGTCATCGACTATCAGCCCGAAGAGTATACCTTTACCGCCCGCGCCGGTACACCCGTAGCAGAGATGACGGCGCTGCTGGCGGAGAAGGGCCAGTATCTGCCCTTCGATCCGCCACTGGCCGAACGCGGAGCAACGCTGGGGGGAACGGTCGCCGCCGGCCTGAGCGGGCCGGGACGCTACCGCTACGGCGGCATTCGTGACTTTCTGATCGGCATTCGCTTTGTCGACGGGAAGGGACAGGAGGTGCGGGGCGGGGGCGCGGTGGTGAAAAACGCGGCTGGGTTCGACTTCCCCAAACTGTTTGTCGGCAGTCTGGGACGATTGGGCATATTGACCGAACTGACCTTCAAAGTCTTCCCCCAGCCCTCGGCGTACGCGACCGTGGCAGCGGAATTTGACGGGCTTTCCGATCTGCTAGGCGCTCTCGATGCGGTGACGCGCAGCGCCATCGACCTGCACGCGGTAGACTTTGCGCCGGAGGAGCAGGGTTGGACCCTCTGGGTGCGCATTGGCGGACTGCTGACCGTTCTGCAGGAGCGGGCGCAGGCGTTGCGGACGGTTGTGTCCGCAGGCACGGGGCAAATGCGCAGTCTCTCCTTGTACCAGGACCAGGAAGAAGAAGAGGGCCTCTGGCAAACGGTGCGTTCCATGAGATGGCTTACGGAAGGAACGGGGCTGGTTCGGATCCCGTTGACGCCGCAACGGATCCCGGCGGTGGAGGAAGCGCTTAGCGGCTCCCAGACCGCGACGCGGCGTTATAGCGTCGGCGGAAATCTGCTCTGGTTGGGCTGGCCGGACGTAACGGCACAAGCAGGTGTTGAGCAGGATTCTTCCCGAGACCTCCACGGCCTCTTGCAGGAACTGGGCCTGCAAGGTATACAACTGATCGGCCGCGCGCGACGTGAAGGGGCAAACCGCGACGAAGGCGACGCTAGAGACCATGAAGGCCCATTGCTGGGTAGACCGCTGCAAAACGCGTTCCTGCGACGGATTGCGGCCGCCCTGGATCCGGAGGGAAAGTTCGAACCGTGGTAACGACAGCAAAAACCAACAATTCTGATCGAGGAGCAAGCTGATGAAAGCGATTCGAGTGCAAGAGGTCGGCGACCCCAATGTGTTGCAGAGCGTTGACGTGCCGACACCTGAGCCGGGTGCGCGGGAAGCGCGCGTAAAGATCGAGGTGGCAGGCGTCAACTTTATCGACACCTATCACCGACGTGGTTGGTATCCGTTGCCGCTGCCCTTCACCCCCGGAGTCGAAGGCGCGGGGGTTGTCGATGCCGTGGGCGAGGGCGTAACCGAAGTAGCGGTCGGCGATGCCGTGGCTTACGGGATGTCGACCGGATCCTATGCCGAGTACGCCATCGTTCCCTCGAAAAATCTGGTCCACCGTCCGGATGGCGTAGATGCCCAACACGGGGCGGCGGCGATGATCCAGGGGCTGACCGCCCACTACCTCGCGTGCAGCACCTATCCGCTCAAGCCGGGCGATACCTGCCTGGTGCATGCCGCGGCCGGCGGCACAGGGGCTCTGCTGGTACAGATCGCCAAACTGCGCGGCGCGCGCGTGCTCGGAACGGTTTCCACCGAGGAGAAGGCGCGCATCGCCAAGGCGGCCGGTGCAGACGCCACGATCCGCTACACAGAAGTAGACTTTGCGGAAGCGGTGCGCGATCTGACCGGCGGCGAAGGTGTCGAGGTCGTGTACGATTCGGTCGGCATCGCTACTTTCGATAAGAGCCTGGACTGCCTGAAGCCGCGCGGCTATATGGTACTGTTCGGCCAAGCGAGCGGCGTTGTTCCTTCAATCGACCCGCAGATCCTCAACCAGAAGGGCTCCCTCTTCCTGACGCGGCCAACGCTGGCCTCCCATATGCTCACGCGATCGGAGTTGGAGGGCCGCGCCAATGACATTTTCAGCTGGATCGCGGAGGGCAAGCTGGAGATCCGCATCGACCGCACATTCCCGCTCGACGATGCGGAGGGCGCACATACATACCTGGAAGCGCGCCAGACCAAGGGCAAGGTTCTGTTAACGACTTAACGCCAGAGACTGCAATCCCATGCGCCACTCAATTCCGGTAGACTCTCTCGGTCCCCAAGCCCCGTCAATGGCGGAAGCCGTCGCCAACTGCGTCCATTGCGGCTTCTGTCTGCCGGCCTGCCCGACATACCTGGCGCTAGGGGAGGAGATGGACTCGCCGCGCGGGCGCATAATCCTGATGAAAGGCGCGCTGGAAGGTGAGCTGTCCCAGGAGGAGGTGCTGCCGCATGTGGACCGATGCCTGGGCTGCCTGGCCTGCGTCACGGCGTGCCCTTCTGGGGTCGAGTACGGGGAACTGCTCACACCTTTTCGGGAGATGACGGAAAAAGGGCGCAACCGTTCCGCCATGGAGGAGTTGTCGCGCACGCTGACCAATCAGACGCTCCCCTACCCCGGACGATTCCGCGCCGCAGCAATATTGGGGCGCTATACGAAATTCCTCAAACCGTTCCTGCCCGCGGCGCTGCAAACGATGCTTGATCTGCTGCCCGAACGGTTGCCGCCGCGCGTCGCTCTGCCGCGACTGGCGCCGGCTCGGGGGGAGCGGCGGGCGCGAGTTGCGCTGCTGAGCGGCTGCGCCCAACAAGTGCTAGCCCCCGGGATAAACAGCGCCACCGTCGAGGTTTTGACCAGCAATGGCGTAGAAGTGGTCATCCCGCCGCGCCAGGTTTGTTGCGGCGCACTTTCAATGCATACCGGCGCAGCAGACCAGGCGCGGGCGCTGGCCCGACGCAACTTCGACGCGTTCAACCTGGACGAAGTCGATGCAGTGGTGACCAACGCGGCCGGTTGTGGATCCGGCATGCACGAGTACCCTTTGCTGTTTGCAGGCGAGCCAGAAGAGCAGGCGGCGCGAGAGTTCGCCGACAAGGTGCAGGATGTGACTGTATTCCTGGATGCACTCGGCATCGTGTCGCCGCCAGGGCTTCCTGAACCATTGACCGTCGCCTATCACGACGCCTGCCATCTCGCACACGCCCAAGGGGTCACGGACGCGCCGCGCCGACTGCTGGCGGCGGTTCAGAACCTCACACTCGTACCGATCCCGGAGGGGGAGATTTGCTGTGGGTCTGCGGGGAGCTATAACATCGATCAGCCGGAGATTGCCGCCGAGTTGGGCCACCGCAAGGCCAGAGCCATTCTCAGCACCGGAGCGCAGGCTGTGATCACAGGCAACATCGGCTGCATGACCCAGATCGACAACCACCTGCGGCGGCTTGGGAAACAATTGCCCATTTATCACACTGTAGAGCTTCTTACCGGAAGCGAAGAGTGATCAAGGGGCAGCGGAAGTTCTCCTGCGTTTAGCGAATACACTGTTCGCCGGCCACGCGAGACGAGTAACCGGTTCTTAACCACTCGTCAACCGCCTCTTGCAGCCCGTTTAACCCACCTTGTCTAACCTGATAGTCGAAGCAGTCAACCAGAATTGGGAAGCCTGTTCTACGGGTGAGGTCGGCGCGCAGTTGCTTAAGGCGTTGACGGACTTGCCCGCCGCTTTCTGTTCCGGATGCGAGTCAGCGCGAGTAGACGATTGGGCGCAGCACATCTGCTGTTCCACCCCGGCATCTGACCATCGCCGATTCATCCGTCCCCATCCGAAACCGTGCCCGAAATGGACGCAGCCGGCCCGCAGTTCATCTACTGGTCGCCTGAACAGATATAGCAGGAGTCCTGCAGCTCCTCCGATAGTTGAAGTTTCAGCCTTACCAATAGCTGCCCGTCTTCGAACTGATTGTCCCCAGCATCATGCGGTCGGAGGGGCAATCGTTCTCCTGTGACAAAGTCGTAGAGTCCAACGCGAAGATGGTAGTCACCTTGTGCAAGATCGCCAGGCAACGTGATTTCACGGCGATCGATATAGAGTGCATCGCTGTGCCACTGGCTGGTGGGCAGCAGTCCGCCCAAAGGAGGGCCATCGAATTGAGCGACCAGGTCACCATGGCCGTCCAGCATGTGTATAAAGGTTATCCAGTCGTTTGAGACACCGTCTCCAGTCTCCCAGAAGAGGCGGAGCGTGAGATCTTCGCTTTGAGAAGCCAGGTCGTATCCTTGCAAGCGCATGCCGTCTGCAGTTTCGGCCGGCGTTTCAATCGCGGCCCGCACCTGCTGAAACATTCCTGGCCGGACAGGAGCGACTTCAATGTGACGCAGGTGCATGAGGCCGCTATCGGACCCCGTTACGTCCAGTCTTCCATGCGTAGACGAGGACAATCCCGCTGCCAGCGACAGTGTCAGAGGTGGGACATCCAGAGGTATCGGAAGATACATCGTTTCGATGTAGTACTTATCAGGGTCCCAGATCTTAGTTGGAATACGAATGGTACCTTGGGCGTCGGCGGCCCAAGAGTGCTTCAGAGAAGGCGAATACAGGTGGAGCAGAGTGTGCAGATCTTCGTTGATTTTCTGATTCGCCCGCCAGAACAGACGAATGATGATCGTTTCGCCAGGTTTGGGGGTGGGACTGCTTAGTAGCTTCCAGCCAAGCAGGGTCATTTGACCCGTCGAAGAGTCTCCAATGTTTGTTGGCTCCCCCTGGATGGAAAAGGGCACGTGGCCGGGAGGGGAGTTCCAGATGTACGGCCCTTCTGAATACTGGTCTACTGCATTGCGAGCCAGGAGCACCAGAAGAACGGTGACTGCCATAGGGACCGCTACTGTCGGAAAACCCCGCCTCTCGACATTTGGTGCCTCTCCCCCTTGAACTGCAACGAAGGGTTGACGCTTACGGGCCAGCATTGCAAAACCCGCAGCGGTTACGAAGATCCCGAAAAGGCTGATGCGCTGTCCCCAGCGCTGCGATGTGGTGCCAGCCCAACGGATTTCCAGTTGCTCTCCGCTTTCAGGCCTTCTTGAAACCTGGGTCCAGCCCGACGTTCCTTTTTCGAGCACTGCCCCCTGGCCTGCAGCCCAACCAGGATGGAAATGTAGACGAATCAGAGATGGGCCTGATTGGAAGGGCAAGTCTGCTACAGCTTGGTGAGGGGAATGCCAGTACAATGGCGTTGCCTCAGGTTCCCCCTTCACTCCTTTGGCCAAGTCCATGTCGGCATCACGAACCAGGAATTCACCGGTGCCAACAATGTAGTCCCAGTCGAAAGTTTGCTCCTGACCTGAAATTTCGCTTTTGCCAGGAATGCCTTCAACCGACCAAAAGGAAGTGAACGAGGCCAAATTCGGGAAAAGATAAGGAAACGCGGGCAAGATGGCGCCAAAGAGCAGGACGAATGCTGGAATCCATCGATGCCTACCTGGCCAGACATCCACGGCGAACGCGGCCGCAGAAAGAGAGCCTAGAGTTGCGAACGGCAGCAGACGAAAACGAAACTGGAGAAAGTTCAGCCATGGCAGGGAATTCCAGACTGGCTCAGAAAAGGGCATCGTAAGAGCCAGAAAAAAAAGTGCCAGGAGGCATCCGGCAAGACCCCAAAGCCTTCGTTCGCGGGACCTCGCAAAGACTGAACTGATCAAACAGAGTACCAGGGCTAGCCACTGAACGACGCCGAAAGTAAAAGCCGGGGGCATCAAAGGGTTTCCCGCGCTGCTGTCCAAGAAGGCCGGCTGAAAGGATGTAAGCTCAAGCAGACTGTAGAAGCCTGACTTATAATTGATCCTGACTTTGAGCGCGTTCTCAAACTGCACAAAAGGCAGGTCGACGAGGGCAGGCAGCCAGAAGGCAGCCGTAACGGAAGCCGCGACGAGCGCGGCCAGAGCGCAACGTAGCAGCCCGTCAACGCGCCGGTAAACCAGCGCAAGAAAAAGCCAGTTCAACAACAGGATGACTGCTCCCATGATCGCAGTCAAGTTGTGGCTGAGCACCAAGGCCGAAAGTGCGACCACGGCAGACAACCAGTACCCTGGCGTTGGCCGGAAGTGGAGGGCCGTTACTGCCCACAGACAGACCGGCAGCAGCAAGAGGGCCAACATCTGTGGGTAATCACCCAGGTAGTAGTACTCTGCAAAGATAAAATGGGGTTGAGCGAGGAACAGGGCGGCGCCTGCCAGGGCTGCAGGCTGGCTGAATATCTTTCTGAGCCAGCCGTAAGTCCCCATTCCTGAAAGTAGAAACGCGCACGTGATTACTATCCGAAAGGCAGTGTCCAGACGGATACCTGCCCAGTGGACTGCTGCGACAAGCCAATACAGACCTGGACTGTAGTGGTGAAAGACGGGGGCGCCCAGACCCCGGTAAACATCAGGAACCCAACGCGGCCATATCACGCCTTGTTCAAAGGATTGCTCTACAGCAGCCGCGCGCAGAATGTGGATTCTCAGGTCGGAGTTGCCCCCTGGGATTCCTTGCGGATGCCAGAGGGGGCTAATCAAGAGCGCCGTTAGTAAAGCAATGAATGAAATAACCGCCAGAGTCTGAAGCCAGCCTCCAATGCCGATGGCTCCTGGCGCCTTTGAGTCTAAGGTCGTCTGCATGTGGTTTTTGTTTGACTCAGAGAGGACAGTCTGTCAGATGGCTTAGCAGCCAAGACGCGTATTCGCCGTTTCACCGCCTCTCAGAGTATACATTTCTACTGTGAGAGCAGTCAAAGGGGCAAGTAAAACATGCCCTATTGCCTTCGCGGAGTTGGAGGCCTGACCTGACGCAACACTGGCTTCCTCCGGCGGACTGACAGCAGGGTTGCTCCCAGGAGACGAGCACAGTTCTCGCGCGGAGTCTCTGATACCGTCACCGAAGTCGCGTTGGGCGCGGCTTCAGACTTCGTGCACTACCAGACCCCGGCCGCTCGGAATCTGAACGAGTCGGGCCAGCCTGGCGTGACACTGCTTGTATTTCAGGCGACCAGAATGGGAAAGCCTGAGCTACGGGTCAGTTCGGCGTACAGTTGACTCAGTCGTTGGGTGACTGGCCCGCCTTCTCCTGTACCAATTGTGCGTCCGTCCAACTCGGTCACGGGCGTTAATTCGCCCATCGTGCCGGTACAGAACAGCTCATCGGCCCGGTATAGCTCAGGCAGGGAAATATCGCGCACTTCTGCGAGAATTCGATGTGTCCGGCACAGGTCCAGCACAGTGGCGCGGGTGATTCCTTCGGGGCAGGAGTGGGTGTGGGAGGTCGCAACGATACCGCGTTTGACCAGGAAGAGATGGGTGGCATTGGTTTCGGCGACGAAACCGTTCGTATCCAGCATCACCGCATCGTCGACGCCGGCGGTGTTGGCCTGGATCTTGGCCAGTATTGAGTTGAGCATATTACAGGAGTGGATGTTCTGGTCCAGACAGTCCGGGGGAATGCGACGGATGCCGGAGGTGATCAGGCGGATGCCGCCGCGGTCGTAGACCGGCGGTTTGTGTTCGGCCAGGACGATCAGCGTTGTGCCGCTTGTATTGATGCGGGGATCCATACCGCTTGTGTACTTGACGCCGCGGGTGAGGGTGAGGCGAACGTGGACATTGTCCTGCATTTCGTTGGCCTTAAGCGTTCGCCGCACCTGATCCACGATCTCCTCATTCGACGGAACGCCTTCATAGGCAAGGGCCTTTGCACCATCCTGGAGCCGGTCCAGATGCTCCTCCAGTTTGAAGATACGCCCGTCGTAGAGTCGCAGACCTTCCCAGACAGCATCGCCGTTTTGCACGGAGGAGTCGAAAGGGCTGACTCCGGCCTCGTCCCTGTGAACGAGTTGCCCGTTGATGTTGACCAGAAGATGGCGATTGGCTTCGTAGAATCTCTGCAGCATTTTTCAGTACTCCAAAGGTCAACGGACTGCGCGTCCAACCCCGCCACTGTTCACTGACCGCGATTCCTTGTCGTCAGTCGGAACCGGTAAAGTTCCTGGTAAGCTTCCTGCGCCTGGGCGAGAAGGTTCTGCAGTTGCGGGGGCACCGCTTCGTTCTTGGGACGGTAGGGAGCGAAGCCGGTTGATTGTTCTACGGCCGCGTACCAATGGGGAGCCCAGACGCCGTCGCTGTCGCGGCGGCCCGGCGGCCAGGAGAGCATCCGCTCGGAGAAGGGCACTGACACCGCTTCACAAAGCAGTTTGAGAGTTCCGCTGGGGTTCTCCAACACGTCCTGACTGTCTATGATCGGAGGAATCGAGCCTGAGTTGCGGCGGACGGCCTCAAACAGCCGCAGCAGTTGCGGGAAACCGAGATCCAGGAGCGTGGGCTGGGCCCGCACCTTGATATAAGAGGTGATGACCTCAACCGGCGACCGGATCAGAAAGCAGTTGGTCAGCTTGTCCAGCCAGTCCAGCTCGATATGGTCCAACATGTGATGGGCCATATGCTTCTGATACCAGATCGCCGCGCCTTCGGGCAGATGGTCTTCGGTCAGCGTGCGAGCAACAATGCGCCAGTCGGTCTCATAGCTGGCGATGATTTCTTCACTCGCCGGATGGTCGATGCCGGTGACGTGCAGGTAATGAGCATAAAACGGCTCGTCGATCACGGTCGTGTCCGGGCGATTTTCCCAGGCGCGCATGAGTGCCGTTGAGATGGTGCGCGGCGCACACCACATGGCAATCCGAGTCATTTCGGTCCTCAAGCTGCAGTGGATATGGGTTAGTGGTATGTATTTCGCTGCTCTGTCTAGCTGCTGACCACGCCCGTTGTCGCCTTCATCCATCCTGCCAGTGTTTCCGCCAGCAGACAGAAACGTCCGAGGCTGGCGAGACTGTAGGAATCGGCGCTCAAGACGGTATGCGCCGTCTTGGACTCACCTTCCAGTAGTTCGAGACGGACATATCCGTGGTGCATCTGACCACCTGCTCCGTTCCCGTCATTCCCATGGGGGTAGAGGTCGGCAATGGAGCCATTTCTGCCATTTTGAAGGTGCAGGTGGGCAAGTTCGCCGTTGTGAACGCTAAGAGACGAATTGAGTTCCTCTTCGAGTACAGGTTGGGCGACGATACTTTGGCTCAGACTGTGCTCCTCCTGTCCTTCTCCGGTCAGGGAGCCCGTCGACTCTATTGCGTCTGTTCTTGCAGGGGAAAGGGAGTCCCACGTTGATATCCTGGCTGCCTGTTCGACGGGCTCAGCGTCCTCGTGAGACTGAGGAGAACCCTTGCGGTAACTGATCTGCAGTTTGCAGGGCTCGCTGACTTGCCAGGAAACAACTCCGTCGCGTGTTTGGATACAGGCGACCCGGCTTCGCAGATGGTAGCGAAGGGTCACCAGATCATCCCCGTCCACTTCCAAACTCTTCATTTCTCGGCGCAGATTCTGCGGCAGCGACTTCGACAGTTGCGGCAGGGAAGTCGAAGGGAACGCATAGGATCGTATTCGCACGAACTCTCTATCGATCAACCTAATCATCGTCCACCGCTCCCGTCATCGAAGGGGACAGAATCAGTGGTGTCCAGAATGAACGCATACTCCAAGGCAACCTCCTCCAGGTAGTCGTAGCGACCGGACTTGCTGAAATGACCGGCGCCCATCTCGGTTTTGAGTAGTAGCGGGTTATCGTCGGTCTTGCACGCCCGCAGTTTGGCCACCCACTTGGCTGGCTCCCAATATTGCACTCTCGGATCGTTGAGGCCCGCGGTGGCTAAAATGGCCGGGTAGTCCTTGGCCTCGACGTTGTCATAGGGCGAATAGCTCTTCATGTAGTGGTAGTACTCCGGATCGGCGGGGTTGCCCCATTCCTCCCATTCGATGACCGTTAAGGGGATGCTGGCGTCGAGCATGGTGTTAACGACGTCGACAAAGGGAACACCGGCGACGACGCCTGCGAACAGATCCGGCCGCTTGTTGGTTACCGCGCCCATCAGCAGGCCGCCGGCACTGCGACCGCTGATCACCAGGCGTCGTGGTGATGTGTAGCCGCTATCGATGATTGCCTCCGCACAGGCAATGAAATCGGTGAAGGTGTTCTTCTTTTTGAGATATTTGCCGTCTTCTTTCCACTGTCTTCCCATCTCACCGCCGCCGCGAATATGAGCGTAGGCGACTACGAAGCCCCGTTGCAGCAGACTCACAAGGTTGCTGCTGAAGAAGGGATCGTAACTCATGCCATAGGAGCCATAGCCGATCAGCAAGCAGGGGTTCTGGCCGTCCTTGTTCAGTTCAGCGGGGTAGACAAGCGAAACCGGCACTTGGACGCCGTCGGACGCGGACGCCCAGATGCGCTCGGTCGTGTAGGCCGCGGGATCATAGCCGTTCACTTCGTCCTGTTTGCGCAGCGTACGGTTACGATTTCCCATTTCATAGTCGAAGACTGTCGGCGGGGAGACAAGAGAGGTGTAGCGATAGCGCAAGACCTGACTCTTGAAATCAGGATTCTGGCCGCGGGAGACTGTATAGACAGGCTCCAACTGTTCGACACGGTGGGATGAAGATTCTTCGCCCCTGAAAAAGGCCCCGGTTTGCAGGTCCTGAATCCGGATATGGGTAAGGCCTTTCTCCCGCTCCCAGACAACCAGGAAATCCTGAAACGGTTCGATATGGTCCAGCATGACCTCGACGGAATGAGGTATCAGCTCCTGCCAGTTTTCTTTGGCGGGCGCCTTGACCGGCGCCGCCATCACGCGAAAATTCTCCGCCTCCCAATTTGTAAGAATAAGGAAACGTTCTTCCCCTGTCCGACTGCGATGGTGGGTGACAAAGTACTCCATGTCCTGCACGCGCGGCTGTACCAGAATAGGCTGCCCGTCCCTGTTGACCGCGTCGATGGCATATACTTCTGAGGTTACGGCGCTCCCAAGAGCGCAAAAGATGTAGCGCTCGCTCTTGGCCTTATAGAGCCGCAGAAAGAAGCGCTCGTCCTCCTCATGATAGACGACCTCGTCATTGGAAACGGGGTCGCCCAGGCGGTGGCGGTGCAGCTTGTGAGGCCTAAGGGCGGGATCGAGCGTGGTGTAGTAAAGGGTACGATTGTCGTTGCCCCATTCGAGCCCGTAGTACGTGTTTTCGATCCGGTCAGGCAGCAGGCCGCCGGTTGTCAGGTCTTTGACCTGCAGCGTGTAGGTTTCCGACCCGTCGGTATCGAGGGCAAATGCCAGGAGTGAATGGTCGGGACTAACCGAGAAATTTCCCATGCGCAGGTAGTCGCGTCCTTCTGCCTCGAGGTTCAGGTCTATCAACACCTGTTCATCGGCGTCCAGACTGCCCTTTTTGCGACAGTAGATGCGATACTGCTTGCCCTCTTCTTCGCGGTGGTAGTAGAAGTAGCCGCCGTGGGCAACGGGCACCGATTCATCGGTCTCCTTGATACGACTCTTCATTTCGTCGTAGAGGGTTTCCTGCAGAGCCTCGGTATGGGCCAGCATCGCTTCCGTATATCTGTTTTCGGCTTCGAGATAGGCCAGAACCGCCGGGTTGTCGCGCTCCCGTAACCAGTAGTATTGGTCGACTCGTTCGTCGCCGTGATTGCGATGGGTGACGGTCTGCACCGTCGCCACCGGAGGCTTAAGGTTTGCTTTTGATTCTGGCACAGCGGTGCACTCGCCAGTCTGAACTGACATCGAAGATCCTCACCTGCACTTGTCATGTACTGCGTCAAGGGGGTACCGCGGGACCATTATAATGTATCAATGTTAGATGCCCTATTTCTGAGAGTGGTGAAAAATTTGACAAAGAATTGGGCGTCGTGTAGCCTATCACCGGTTCCTCCGTTCAGGCGTCCCAAGCGTGTTGAGGCAATGGGGACGCGGGCCCATTGACCAGCTCAGGCAGCAAGTCAGAATATGCTTTTGCTGCGGCCATTCAAGATGGCCGGACAGACTGTATTCCCCTGCGTCACCAGGAAATCCTCAAGTGATCAACGAGAAGCAGTTGGACAGGCAGGCCTCGTCGCCGCCAGACCCGCACGGTTCTGAACAACCGGCGTCACTGAGTGAGCCCTTCTTGCACCGGCTCTTTGGCAACCAGCGGGAGTTCAAAACGAATCTTTCGTTGCTCTCGATGTCGCTTCCCGGAATCGTACTGCTATTCATCTTCGCCTACCTGCCTATGCTAGGCATCATCATCGCCTTCAAGGACTACCGTTTCAATCTGGGTATCCTGGGCAGCGAATGGGTCGGATTCCGGAATTTCGAATTTCTATTCGGCACGGATGCAGCCTTTCGAATCACGCGCAATACACTGCTGATGAATCTTCTCTTCATCAGCACAACTACAGTTTGTGCGTTGACGATTGCGATTCTGATGAATGAAGCTTATCGCAGCCGCATGAGCAAGTATTATCAGACGATGCTGTTCTTCCCTTACTTCATATCATGGGTAATCGTCAGCTATTTCGTCTTTGCATTCCTCAATGGCCAGACCGGGCTGATCAACCAGTGGGTAGATGCACTGAAACTGGATCGAATTGCCTGGTACCGGTCGCCTGAATACTGGCCGGTCATCCTGGTGCTCGCCAATCTGTGGAACGGAATCGGTTTCAGCAGTATCATCTACCTGGCTGGGATTCTCGGCATTTCCCCGGAGTTGTTTGAAGCGGCCAAAATCGACGGTGCGGGCAAGATGCAACAGATCCGTTTCATCACCTTGCCGATGCTGTACCCGATGATCATCATTCTCACGCTGCTGGCAATTGGCCGCATTTTTCATGCCGACTTCGGTCTGTTCTTCTTTTTGCCCCGAGATAATCCGCTGCTCTATTCCACGACCGACGTCATCGACACATTTGTATACCGTTCACTGGTCGAGCTGGGTGAGATCAGCATGGCCGCGGCAGCCGGCTTTTACCAGTCGTTTGTCGGATTCCTGCTGGTCGTGGGGGCCAACTGGGTGGTACGACGAGTCAACGAAGACTACGCACTGTATTAGGCCGCCTTCATGTCCGTAACGACCACTCGCCAGACAACATCGCTCAACCGCTACAGAGTACAAGCGTATTTGGGCCGGTTCGCAGTCCACACAGTGCTGACCCTGGTCGGCTTGACCTGTCTGATTCCGCTCATACTTGTCGTTAGCATATCGCTTTCTGACGAACTGCGGCTAGCAAAGGAGGGCTACCAGCTACTGCCGGTCGGCTTTACGACCTTTGCGTACGAATACATACTGCAGGAACCGCGACAGATATTGCGGGCGTACGGGGTGACGGCCTTCGTAACGACGTTCGGGACTGTAGCCGGGCTGCTGGTCTGCTCACTGCTTGCATGGCCGCTGGCGAGAAAAGATTTCCGGCTGCGCGGGCCGCTGTCGTTCTACGTGTTTTTCACTTTGCTCTTCAACGGCGGCATGGTTCCCTTCTACATATTGGTTACCCGCTACCTGGGCTTGAAGGACAATATCTTTGTATTAATATTGCCGTATATGGTAACGGCATGGTACGTCCTGATCATACGGACCTCATTTGCCCAGCTGCCGACGGAGTTGCTGGACGCGGCCAGGATAGACGGCGCCGGCGAGTGGCGGATATTCTTCCAGATCGTGGTGCCGCTCTCCAAGCCGGTGCTGGCAACGATCGGCCTCTTTTTCGTGCTTCGTTACTGGAACGACTGGTTTCTGGCACTGCTGTTTATCGACGACAGCTCGATGTATCCGCTTCAGTATCTGCTCTACGTGCTGATGGCCAACATCAATATCATGGCGGCCAATCCGCAAACGACGGGAATGCCGATTCCGACGCTCTCGGCGCGCATGGCGATGGCCGTTTTGGCTTTCGGACCGGCGCTCTTTACGTTCTTGCTGCTGCAGAAATACTTCGTCCGCGGGATTACAATCGGTGGGCTGAAAGGATAGTGCAGATCGAGGCGCCCTCTTATCCACTGTGTTTGCGGATGAACTCACTTTGGAGACCTTCGATGACGGAAAGAGACTCTCGCCTTCCGTCGTTGATCACTTTCCAGCATAGGATTTTCAACGTTCTGTTCACTCAAAAGGAGAAGACACAGATGACTCGAAAGCGGATTCTGGCCATACTCAGCGTTTTGCTGGTCGCCTCACTGGTCCTTACGGCCTGCCCGGCGCCCGCGCCGGCGGCTACTTCGGCAGACGAAGGCCAACAGGCCGCGCCTGCGCCAGCCGAAGGACTGGTTAACATTACATACTCCTACGGAAGCCGCGGTATTCCGGCGGACCTGCAGATGGTGGAGGATGCGATGAATGAAATCCTCCACGAGAAGATCGGCGTAAACCTTACCCTGGAACCAATCGACTTCGGCGCGTTCAACGATAAGATGCAGTTGCGCCTGTCCGCGGGTGAGGAGTGCGATATCATTTTCACGGCGCCCTGGATCAACAGTTACGCCAACAATGTTGCCAACGGCGTCTTGGCGCCGCTGGACGATCTTCTGCTCAATCACGCGCCTGGCCTGTGGGGCAGCATGCCGCCCACGACCTGGGATGCGGCACGCGTAAATGGCGTCATCTATGGCGTCATCAATCAGCAGATCTTTCCCAAGCCCTGGGGCGTCCATCCTCGCAAGGATTTGGCCGAGAAGTACGGCCTCGATCTCGATTCCGTAACGAAGTGGGAAGATATGGAGCCCTGGTTGGCCGATGTGCGTGACGGCGAGGGCATTACGCCTGTATTCGTTGCGGCGCCGGGAAGGGGACTCTTTCTCTCCCAGTACTACGGCTTCGATCCCTTGGATGACGGTATTGGCTTTCTGGGCATGAAGGCTGATGACGAGACGCTGACAGCCGTCAATATGGTGGAAACAGTTGAATTTCAGATGGCGGCCGAGTCGACCAAGCGTTGGGTGGATGAAGGCTATATGCCGCTTGAGCCGCTGCCCAATGACGAGGCTCGATCCGCTTTCCGTGCCGGTCAGTATGCTATGGGCTATCATGTAGAAAAGCCGGGGAACGACGTTGAGGCGCAGAACGCCTACGGCTTCGAGTTCCTGAGCAAGAGCTTGACAGTCCCACTGATTCTGGACACTTCCGGTGCTACGGCAACGATGAACGCCATTTGCTCCACTTCCAAGAATCCGGGCAAGGCAATGGAGGTTTTGGAGGAGTTCAACACCAATGCCTATATCTATAACCTGCTTTCGCGCGGCATTGAGGGCGTGCACTGGGTCTGGGAAGATGAGGCCAACCAGGTGATGCGCTTCCCCGATGGTGTGGACGGCAACACCAGCACATATAATCCGAACACAGACTGGATGTTCGGCAATCAGTTCAACGCCTACTATCGGGACGCCAAGCAGGTCGGGGCCTGGGAAGCAACCAAGGAGATGAACGACACGGCCTTCCCGTCGGAAGCACTGGGCTTTGTCGTGGACCGCGAACCGATCAAGACGGAGATTGCCCAGACATCGGCCGTTTACAACGAGTTTGTGTTACCGATCCAGTACGGTTGGGTCGCATATGAGGATGGCGCGCCCGAGGCCATCGAGAAGCTGAATGAGGCCGGCGCCCAGACCATCATCAATGAAGTGAACCGCCAGCTGCAGGAGTGGCGGGCAAAGAACCCACGGTAAAGGCAAGCGCAACACAGCTGAAGGTATTGCAGATGCGCTGATAGCGTTGTGCCGCTGCGCCGGCCTCCCGCAGGGCCTTGGCGCAGCGGCGAACGCTTACCCGTAGACAGTTCAGTTCGTGCCGGCGGCAACCGAATACACACAATTCCACACACAAGAGAGGTGAGCCTCGTGCTTACACTCACTGCCAGCGTCCCTCTTGATGCACCGCCCACCTGGGCCGTGATGGAGCGGGCGCTTTTCGATCTGATGGACCGGTCCGTAGAACCCTTTTTGAAGAAGTACACAAGGCCCGACGGGACGTTGATCTGGGCCGACAGGTGGAGTGACTCACGCGACGGCGCCGATGATTTTTACGAGAGCTCCTACAACTGGCCCCTCTACTATCTGCTCGGGGGCGGCGATCACCTGCTCACGCAGGGGCAGCGCCAGTGGGACGCCATCACGAGACAGCTGGAAGAGCTCGGGCCGGTGCTGGACGAGTATGAACGGGGCTATGATCAGTTCCACCAGAGCGAGAGCTACATCTATTTCTACTTTCTCTGTCTGGCCGACCCGACAAATGAGCGCAATCGCGAGCGCGCAGTGCGGTTTGCGGGCCTGTATCTGAACGAGAACCCCGATGCGCCCAACTACGATCCTGAACGCATGCTGATCAGGGCGCCGCACAACGGCAGCGGCGGGCCGCGCTGGGGCTTCACGGACAGCCCGGAGCCGAGCTACGGTTGGAGCGCGTCCATGCGCACCTATGGCCTTCCTTACACCGACATTGAAGACGTTGGCGAATACGACGATTTGAAAGATCCGGCCCTGGCGCGTCGCATGGGAGAGGCGATGCAGGAGCGTATGGGCAAGGGGGACGTTGCCGGGAACTTGATGGTCACGAGTCTGATTGCGAATGCCTTCCTGCTCACCGGCGACGAGAAGTACCGGCGCTGGATCGTCGAGTATTTTGATGCCTGGCGGGAGCGGGCCGCGAGCAGCTCTCCCGCGTCAAAGCAGTCCGGACAGCTGGACCGGCCAAAACCGGACGGCCTGCTGCCGGACAACGTGGGGCTGTCCGGAGAGGTCGGCGAGTACATGGATGGACGCTGGTACGGCGGTCTCTACGGCTGGAGCTGGCCGCACGGTTACTACAATATTGGCATGGCCGCGACCGTCAGCGGCGGCAACGCCTTTTTGCTCACCGGGGAAAAGGGATACCTGCAGCTGGCCAACGACCAGTATGACGCCATCTGGGATTTGGGCGAGTTGCGCAGTCCCCGCGGCGAAGAGATGAGCCTGCGAAGCCACTGGGTGGACCAGCTGGACGGCGAAGAGGAAGGGATCTTTGTCGTCCCATACCGGCACAATGACGAGGGCTGGTTCGACTATCAGCCGATGTCGCCGGTCTACCCCACGGCTGTGTGGAACATGACGATGGATCCCGCCGACTGGGAGCGAATCGAGGCACTGCGACGGGTGGGGAAGTACGACTGGCGCCGCGTTCAGGGTTTCCGCAATAAGGAGGACAACGGCCACGAACAGCCGTGGCTGCGGTTCCTGGCAGGAGACAACCCTGACTATCCCGAGCAGATGCTGGCCGCCACCTACGGGCAGGTCTGCCGTCGACTGGCGTTGATTCGAGAAGACGTGGAGGACCTGACGCTGGTGCACATCCACCACTGGCAACAGCTCAACCCCGTGATCACAGAGGCTCTGGTTCAGCTAACACTGGGCGCGCCCCAGATCATCTATAACGGCGGGCTACTCCACTGCCGGCTGCGGTACTACGACGCGGTCCGCAAGCGGCCGGGCCTGCCTCCTGACACGGCCGCGCTCGTAACGAGGCTGGAGGCGGAGCGCACGGTGGTGGAACTGGTCAACCTGAACCCAAATGAGACGCGTACGGTGATATTGCAGGCGGGCGGCTTCGGCGAACATCGTTTCGAGGTAGTCCGCTATACGAAGAGGACAAGCAGTTACCCGGGCCGACCACCAGCTTACCAGTCGCCTGAAGTCGAACAATCGACCGTAGAGGAGGACGTCAACGACGTCTACCTGCAGGTCGAGCTCCCGCCGGCGACGCGGATTGAACTGGATATAACGACGGCTCGATACGTCAACGAGCCTTCGTACAGGCAGCCCTGGTGAAGGGGAATTAAATGAAGATTACAGCTCTAGACACTGTATGTCTCTCGCGCATGCACGAACCAGAACGGCAATGGATCACTGCCAGCTATCGCACGGTAAAGGCTGATTGCGCGGTCGTCCGGGTTCATACCGATGAGGGGCTGGTCGGAATCGGGGAAGCGAGCGCCTACGGCGTGCCGCCGCGTATCGCAGAATGGGTCGACTGGCTGGCGCCGACGCTCATCGGCAAGGACCCGACAGACAGTGCCACGCCGCCGCATCCGAATGGCAGGGACCGCGCCCATGACGCCGCCATCGCCGGCATCGACTGCGCGCTGTGGGACCTGCGAGGGAAAGCGGCGGGCAAGCGGGTCAGCGAGCTGCTGGGTGACAGCCCGGCTTCGTCAGTACCGATGTATGCATCCAGCGGATGCCGCTATGACTGGCGGGACCGGCCCGAACAGCTGATCGATGAGGCACTGGGATATGTAGAACAGGGCTTCCCGGTGATGAAGTTCCGCATCGGCACGGACTGGGAGTGGGACGGTGTGACTGTTGATCGCTTTCTCGGCCTGGTGCGAGAGCTGCATCAGGCGGTGGCGGGACGAATGAAGCTGGCGCTGGACGGTAACTGCCGGCTTACGCTGGAGGAGGCGCTGCCCATTGCCAGGGAGCTGGACCGACTGGAGTTCGCCTGGCTGGAGGAGCCGATCCCTTGGAGCGATATCGACGGCTATGCCGCACTCGCCGCGGCAGTGGAAATGCCTGTAACCGGCGGCGAGAGCTTCACGACTCTGGAGCAGTTTCGTCCGTATATTGAAAAGCGGGCCTATGATATCGTGCAGCCTGACGCGGGTGTTTGCGGCCTGACCGAACTGGTGCGCATCGCGGAGCTGGCCGCGCATCACGGCCTCAAACTTTATCCCCATTCCTGGCATAATGGATTGATGGCGATGGTGCACGCGCACGCGGTTGCAGCCCTGCCCAACCTGGAGATTCTGGAGGTCTGCCAGATTCAAGGGCCGCTGCAATGGGATATTGCCGCAGACCCGCCGGCAATGAACGGCGGCCATCTGCAGCTGCCGGACAGTCCCGGCCTGGGAATCGAGTTGGCGGAAGGGGTTGCCAAACGTTACCCTTACATTGAAGGGCACTACGCTTTGACGGTCGAACGGTAATCGCCGAAAGGCGGCGATGGACATGCATAGGCAGGGACAGGCTGCGTTCAGCCTGACTCTGGACAGTGGACAACAGGAAACTACATGAAAAAGGTACGCGTTGCTGTCGTCGGCATGGGTATTGGCAGGCCCAATGGGCTCGCTCTGGCAAGCAACCCGCGCACAGAGGTAGTGGCGCTGTGTGATCTGGTCGAGGAGAGCATGGCCGACTTCGCGGCGCTGTTGCCGCAGCCGGACGAGGTTCGCCTGTACACTGACTTTGACGAGCTGTGCCGCAGCCGCGAGATCGATGCTATCTTTATCGGCACGCCCAATCAGCTGCATGTGCCGATGGGCCTGAAAGCGGTGGCCCATGAAAAACACGTCCTGATGACGAAGCCGCTGGCCGATTCAGTGGAGGCGGCGGAGCGGATGGTGGAAGCGGCAGAGGCTGCCGAGGTCGTTAACATGATGTCACTCTCCACCCGTTTTTCCGCTGAAGTGCAGTATATGGGCGCCCTGGCGCGATTGGGGACTTTCGGCGATCTTTACTACGCCCGCGCCCGCAGCATCCGCCGCAACGGCATTCCGGCATGGAATCCCGGCTTCATCCGCAGAGGCGGCGGCGCGTTTCGCGATATGGGCGTGCACGTGCTGGACGCGGCGTGGTGGATGCTGGGTATGCCGCGGCCGGTGAGCGTGACCGGTGTCGCCGGTGCGAGGTTCGGGCCGCGCGGGCTGGGATTCTTCGGGCGCAAGGCGCCGGATGAAGTCGCGGCAGCCCCTAAGAGTTACTACAGCCAGTTTGCTGCTGACGATTACGCTGGCGGTTTCATCCGTTTTGAGAACGGCGGCGCGCTGCAGGTTGAGAGCTTTTGGGCCTCTCACCAGCCCGGTGACCTGCAGATCGAGTTGTTCGGAGAGGAGGCGGGTGCCCAGGTGCGGCCGCCAATGCTGTACACGAACGGCCCTGTCCCCACCGCCGTCGTGGATACAGCCAAGAGATTCGAAGCCAAACCTGTGGCAGGCCGGAGTCTGAAAGGTGAGGGCCGACCTCTGGACATTTCGTTTGACGGCCTCACCAAAGAAAGAAACAAGGCTTGGAACGCCATAGCCGATCACTTCATCGCCTGCATTTTGGATGGCGTCCCTTGCGAGGCGCCCCTGCGCCATGGTTTGATCGTACAGGAGATGATGGAGGGCCTGTTGAGAAGCGCAGAAATCGAACGTGAGGTTCGACTTTAGAGTGAGAGCGATGGAATGGCCTCTGCTCGACGGAGGGGTGAAGAAACAGGAGGAGAAAGATGCCTGTATTGGATGAAAAAGACTGGGCGTTCTGGGAAGAAAACGGTTATGTCGTGATCCCAAATGCCGTGCCGCAGGAGAATCTGGACGCACTCATAGAGCAGATCTGGACTTTCCTGGAGATGGATGAGTCCGACCCGGAGACTTGGTATCGGTACAGACCGTACACGCGTGAGGATCTCTGTTCTCCGATCTCACAAGCAGGGATGGTGGAAATGTACCAGCATCAGTCGCTGTGGGACAACCGCCAGTACCCGCGCCTCCATGAGGCTTTCAGCGAGATTCTGGGCACGGAGAAGCTGTGGGTATCCCTGGATCGCGCCAATATGAAGCCGCCCGACCGCGCCGACAGGCCGGAATGGGGCCACAAGGGTATGATTCATTGGGACATTGACACCAGCGCATTGCCGCTGCTGGAGGGTGACGACGTCGCCGCAACCTGGCGCCCGGATCCCACTTCCCATACTGGCGTGCAGGGCGTTCTCTATTTGACAGATACCGGCCCAGACCAAGGCGGCTTTCAGTGTATACCCGGTTTTCACAGGACGTTCTACGAATGGGTAAGAACGCAGCCGGCTGACCGCAATCCGCGCTTTCCCGACATGGACGGCCTCGACATAAAAGTTGTAGAGGGTAAGGCTGGCGATTTTGTCATCTGGCACAAGCTGCTGGCGCACGGTAACGGTCACAACCGTTCGACGCGGCCGCGGTTGGCCCAGTACATCACAATGGGGCCGGCCCCGGACAGGGACGAAGAACAACGGGCTGCGCGTATTCGCTCCTGGCAAGAGTGCCGCCCCATGGAACACTGGCCTGGAGACCTCCGCGACTGGGAACACCGGCATCAGACACCGGCCAAGCTGACGACTTTGGGACGCAAGTTACTTGGGGTGGACTCCTGGAACTAGATGCGAGAGCACGCTTACAACCTAAGTCGTGACTGCTAAGTCCTTGCCCAAAGGCGCTCAAGATTCAGCATGGCGAAAGATGTTTCTCTCTCCTCACTCCTCCTTACTCTCTCCTCGCTTTTGGGCGGTCGGGCCTATTCGGCCCTCCCTTGTGCGGG
>VXOE01000114.1 GCA_009840225.1 Caldilineaceae bacterium SB0662_bin_25
CGCACAAGGGAGGGCCGACTAGGCCCGACCGCCCGGAACTGCAGTAGTCAGTGGTCAGTGGTTAGTGACGGGGCTACCGCTGATTGAGAGTTGATCGGGGGACGGGCGCGACTGGGTTGCTGCCCAGGAATGGGAAAGCTTGCCAGTATTTTGGGGTGCAACGTGACTCGAAATTGGGGGTTGCACTTTTTTTGAGAGATGGGTTATATTCTGGGCGGACGGCGTTCGCGCTTGCGTCCCCGCCGTCCCTCCTCAGGATCCTCGAAAGCCGAATCGCCAGAAACATCGGGAGGAACCTCATATGTCTGCGCATGAGCCGATCTACTTGACCGACTTGGGATTGAGCCAGCCTCAGCTAGCGCTTTCGACCGACAGACGGAAGTATCACTGGCAGGTCGTTCCCTACGAGACAGCAGAATTCAGCGGGAACATGCTGATCGCGGGCCCGGAAACAGAGGCGCCGCCGGTGGCGCTGCCGCTCGGCGTGTCCGGTTGGCACCGGATATACCTGGGCTTGTGGAGCAACTGGACGGAGGAACTGGTTCGCGTCAGACTGTCGGGGGACCGGTCTTTCGTCAAAGTGAACCGCGAGAGAGAGCAGGGGAGTTTTGCCGACAACTATTCCCTGGATGAAAGGTATTGGAAGACGGCCGACCTCACAGGGCAGGACGTAGTTTTTGGCCAGCAGACGGCCGGCATGTCACAACCGGCGTACATTGCCTACGTTAAGCTTGTGCCGCTGGACGACGAGCAGGTTGCCAGGCTCCTTGCCGATCGGGGCGAAGGCAGCAACAAGCGCCTGATCTGCATGAATGACGGCTTCAGCGACTTTGGCCGCTTCCGGCCAACGAGCCGGGAGGAGATCTGGGAGTGGCTTGAGCCATTCAGGGACACTGATTTTCAGAAGATGTTCTGGTGCCCAGGCGCAGGCGGGGATGTTCTGACATATCCTTCGGAGATCGGGAGTTTGACTGGGAGCAAGACGAGGGATTATCCAAGGATTGTTGACCGCCACATTGGTGAGTCGATGCAGATTCTGGCGGGGGCGGGGATCGACACGGTCGAGACTGTGGTGGAGTACGGTCACAGTGTAGGGCTGGAGGTCCACATCAGCCAGCGGATGGAGGCGTTTCAGTGCTGTCCTCCGTTTGAGGACTATTTTACAGGTGATTTTTACCGTGATCACCCTGAATGGCGCTGCGTGGACATTGACGGGCGCGAGATCGCGAGGATGAGCTATGCGTTCCCGGAGGTACGGGAGCTGCTGATACGGGTTTTTCAGGAACTGGCGACGCGGTACGACATTGACGGCATCAACCCGATTTTCAATCGGGGGGCGCCTTTTGTTCTGTATGAGGGCCCGCTTGTGGACGGGTTCCGGGAGGAGACGGGGCTGGAGGCGACGCAGCTGGCGGAGGACGACGAGCGGTACTTGCGGTACCGGGCGGGGGTGATGACGGAGTTCATGGCTGAACTGCGCCGGGCGATGGACGAGATTGGCAGTGCTCGAGGGCGACCACTTGAGATTTCGGCACATGTGCTGAACGACGCCGAAACCAATTTATTCTATGGATTGGACGTTCAGGCCTGGGTAGAGGGGGGATTGATCGACAATCTGATTTCGTATCCGTGGCGGGATGAGGAGATCGACGTGGACTACTTCGGGCAACTGACGGCCGGTTCGCCGGTACAGTACTATCCCGAGATCATGCCGCGAACGATGCCAGCGGAGGATTTCCGCGTGCGCGCTCTTCAGTACTACGCGGCGGGGGCCGACGGCCTGTGTTTCTGGGATACGAACGGGCGTCATCAGAGGTTCAAGGAGTGGAGCATGATACGCCGATTGGGGCACAGGGACCGGCTGGCGAATTGGGATGACGGCGATGGGATACTGTACCGAACGATTCCATTGCGCAGCGTGGGCGGGTACGTGCTGGACAAGTACCCGCCGCATTGGGCTTATTGATGGCAACGTATATTGCAAACAGGCTGTTGCTGGCCATTCCACTGATTCTGGGCATCACGCTGATCACGTTCAGCTTTATCAACGTGGCGCCGGGCGACCCGGTTATGGCGATGATCAACCCGGAAGAGGACATGTCGGCGGCCAACCTTGAGCGGCTCAAGGAGGAGCTGGGGTTGAACAGGCCAATCCCGGTGCGATACGCGATCTGGCTGGGGCAGCTGGTGCAGGGCAACTTTGGGTATTCGTATCACACGGGGGAGCCGGTACTACGCCGCATCGCGGTGCGTCTGCCGGCCACGCTGGAGCTGATGGGTTTCGCCCTGGTGGCGTCCTCGGTCCTGGGCATCAGTCTGGGGGTACTGGCGGCACTGAAGCAGTATACGATCTGGGATTATGTGCTGACCCTTTTTGCGTTGCTCTCGATTTCGATCCCATCGTTCTTTCTGGCTCTACTGGCCCTGTATGTGTTTGCGCTCAAACTAGAGTGGTTTCCAACATTTGGCATGCGTTCGGTGGCGTTTGACGCGCCGCCTGCGCTGCTGGACAATCTGCATCACCTAGTGCTGCCGGGCGTGATCTTGTCGCTGGATTTGACGGCAGGGCTGACGCGGTATATGCGGTCGGGTATGCTGGAGGTGTTGGGGCAGGAGTATGTAACGACGGCGCGGGCGAAGGGTCTGAAGGAGACGCGAGTCGTTGTCGGGCATGCGCTGCGAAACGCGCTGCTGCCGGTCATCACGATCATTACATTGCGGCTGCCGATTCTTTTTGGCGGCACGGTTATCATTGAGACGATGTTCCAGTGGCCGGGCATGGGGCGCATGGCGATCCAGGCGATTTCGCAGCGCGACTATCCTGTGCTGATGGGGCTGACATTTATCGCGGCGGTGCTTGTCCTGTTCAGCAATCTGACCGCGGATATCCTGTATGCGGTGGCCGATCCGCGCATACGCCACGAGTAGGGTCAGTTACATGCGTTCTTCACAGGAGTTGCGTTCGTTGTTGACCGGGCCGGTGACGTCGCTGCACACGCCGTTCTTTCGGGACGGCGAGATTGACTATGGGAGTCTGCGGGGGCTGGTGGACAGGGGTATCGAAGCCGGCAGCTCGACGATGATGCTGACGTACGGGGACAGTCTCTTCTCGCTGCTCACGGACAGTGAGGTGGCTGAGGTTACGAAGGTGGTGGCTGAACATACGGCGGGGCGGGCTGCGGTCATTGCGGCCGACCGCATCTGGTGGACGGGTAAGACGGTTGCCTTCGCGCGCTATGCGCGGGAGGTGGGAGCTGACTTGCTGATGGTCCTGCCGCCGGATTGGGCGGCTTCGTGCACGGCAGACACGTTTGTTGCCCACTATGCAGCGGCGGCGGCGGAGATACCGGTGATGGTGGTGACGAATGTGTTCAGCCGTTCGCATGCGCTTGGGCTGGAGGTGCTGCGGCGGCTGCGGGACGAGGTGCCGGGGGTGGTTGCGATCAAGGACGACCTGGTAGGCGTGTTTGCGAGGAAGATGGCGTTGTTGCTTCACGGCCACTGGGCGATCATATCGGGCGGGCAGAAGCAGAACCATTTTGACCTGGTCCAGTACGGGTGCGACGGTTATTTGTCGACGCTGCTGACGTTTGCGCCGCAGATTACGCGGGCCTACTGGCGGGCTGTGCAGGCAGAAGAGTGGAGCGAGGCGGCGGGCATTATTCGCGAATACGACATGCCTTACTTTGACTATGTGCTCGGCGTGGAGGGAAGCTTCGACGCGGCGCTGCACGGTACGTACGAGCTGTTCGGACTGGCAGAGCGCTGGCGGCGGCCGCCATATCATTCGCTGACTGATGAACAGATGGAGCAGCTGTCTCAGAAGTTAGCGGACATGAAAATGCGCCAAGTGTAGATAGTTTGACAGGATGTAGCTACTGAGCCTTGTTCTGTGTGTACTCTGCCCGGTCAGACCGGGGGAATGTACATGCAATCTTTCTGTAGCGGGCTCTGGATGGTCATGGCGGTGACAGTTGGGCAAATGCGGGATCTGCCTCGCCTGTCTTGGCTGCGCCGGCACATACTCGGAACGTGCCGGGACGCGGGGTTGGGGGGGGGTGAAGCCTGGCCGCCGCGAGAGGCCAACTTCAAATTCGCCACACACTCGCTACGGCGCGGACAAAGGGGGGGCGTGGGGGGGGGGGGGGGCCC
>VXOE01000176.1 GCA_009840225.1 Caldilineaceae bacterium SB0662_bin_25
CCCCCGTAGGGGCACCCCTTGTGGGTGCCCTCGTACGCGCCTCAATCACCAGACCCCGCCTCCCCCCGTACAGGCACCCCTTGTGGGTACCCTCGTCGATCGACAACCTGGCGGGCCCGCAAATTCCAGTCCGGACAACCGTCGCCGAAACCTAAACCCCCAGCACCCGCTGCAGCAGCGCCATCGTCTTCACCGCCGCACCTTCCTCGTCGCCGTCCTCCGGCGTTGACTCAATCCCCCAAACGCCTTTGTACCCACCCTCCAGCAAAATGTCGCAGGCCTTCTGCAAATCGACCGAAGGATCATCGCCCCGGCTGTCGAAAGAGAACGTCTTGAAATGTGTCAGGCGAGCATACGGCGCGCACAGCTGCCAGGCCCGTTCATGCGTGCCCTCCGCCCAGTTATTCGTATCGAAAAGCAGCCCCAGCCCCTCCACCTCCTCCAGCAGCCTGACCGTATTCTCCGCGTACTTTGTTGGCCCCCAATGGTTCTCCACCAGGATTTCCACATTGGCCGCTTGGGCTCGCGGAATCAGCTCGTTGTAGCCCTCTACGATGATCCCAAAAACCTCATCCGTCAACGCCTCCGGCCCGCCCGTATCAATGCGCATCTGCGTAGCCCCAAGAGACGCCGCCGCGTCCAGCCAGCGCAGAGCCATCTCCCTGCATTCACTTCGTCGTGCGGCGTCCTCCTCGTACATGTGACCGCCGTCCACCGCAATGCAGCCATAGGGCAGGCCCGCGTCTTCCGCCATTCTCTTGGCGTCCGCCAGCCATGCCTTGTCCTCCAGCGCCGGCTCCAAATGCTTCATCCACGGATCAAGCTGCGAAAACCCCTGGCGCTGGTTGAATGCCACGTAGCCCTGATAATCCATGCTGCCGTTCTCAAACGACCGGCGAAAACTATAGGAACATATGCTGAACCGATGTGTCATGAAATCCTTTCTCCGTTCTACTTGCCAAGCGCGTTACCTGCGTTTATTGACCTTGAGTTGCTCCAGGAGACCGAACAAAGTCAACCCGAGGTGCTTCCTGCATCGCCGGAACCTTTCGGCCAGCCTTCCCGCTTCAGTGCCTACAACGCAGACCTGTAACCCCGCGAAAGCCGCAACTCGATCTGCGCCTGAAATGCCGAAAAGATGATCGTAATGATCCAGTAAAAGACCGCCGCAATCAGCAGCGCTTCTAGACTCCGAAAATTGGCCCGTCCCTGCTTCTGCGCCCTCCACAGCAGCTCCCACACAAAGCCCGTAACCGAGATCAGCGACGTGTCCTTCAGCATCGCGATGAACTGGTTGCCAATCGGTGGAATGACCAGGCGCAGAGCCTGCGGCAGCACGATAAACCGCATGATCTGAAACTGCGTCATGCCCATCGCCTTGGCTGCCTCCCGTTGCCCCGCGTCCACCGACTGAATGCCTGCACGCATTATCTCCGTCATGTAGGCGCCGTAATTCAACCCCAATGCCAGCACGCCGGCTGACATGCCCGAAAGGCGGATTCCCAGCTGCGGAAGGGCGAGGAAGAAAAAGACAACCTGGAGAAGCAGCGGCGTTCCCCTGATCAGAGAGATGTAGAACGTTGCCAGCGCGTAGGCCGGCGGCGATTTCGACAGCCTTCCCAACGCCCCCAGAAGCGAGAGCACCGTCGCCAGCACGATGGATAGGACAGACAGTAGAATCGTCAGCCACACGCCGTTGAATATGAACAGCCAGTGGCTGCGAATGAAGCTCCAGTCCAGCGATATAGTCGTGAACTGGAGCCCCCCAACTGCGAAACTCGCCCCGCTGAACGCGTAGGCAAGTGCCAGCAACAGAAGTGCATACGAAACCTGCACCCCCATTGCAAAGCGGCGCGCGTCCCGCCGCTGCGAAGCAACGATCTGCTCAGCCTGCAGTGCAAACTGCTCGTCTGAAGATGCAGTGGTCATACCGTTGATCGTCCTCGGCGACACTTCTCGCCACATCGCTCTGCGAAAGCAATGCCAGGCAAGTGTATGCCTTCCCCATGCCGGACTTTCGCCTACTTCGTGGGATCACTTGTCAGGTCTTCGCCAAACCACTCCACCGACAGGTTGCTCAACGTGCCGTCTGCATGCATCGCCGCGACGATCTCGCTGACCTTCTCCACCAGCCTTGCAATGTCTTTGGAAGCGCTTCTGTCGAACGCCACCGCCAGATTCTCCGAGAACACCGGTTTCCCAACTTTGTGAATGGCTATGCCTTCCGCGAGCGCTGCCTCGACAACAGTGTTTGAAGTCAGAAACGCCTGAAACTCCTGTCGACCTGCCTGGATCTGCTGTACACAGTCATTGTCCACCGTTAACGGGACGATGCTTACATCGACCGGTGGGGCGTCAACATAGAAGCTCGCAGCCGGCAATCCAAGTCCCTCCATGTCACCCATCAACCAGCTCTCGTAGGTAGTGGAAGCGCCTACGCAGACGGCCGCGCCGTTCAGATCCTCCAGCGTCTCGACCCCAGAGCCGTCCACAGCCGCAAATTGGGCCGGTGTATAGTAGTAAGGTGGCGTTGCAAAACTGAGGATCTCCTGCCTCGCCGTGGTAATGGTCATCGAACCCACGCTCATATCCCACTGGTCGCCCCAGTTCCCCGCCGTGATCAGGTCCCAATCCGGAGTCACGAACTCCACTTCAACGCCCAGCCGGCTGGCGATCTCCTTGGCGACGTCCACGTCGAAACCCACAAAGTTGCCGTCCTCATCCAGAAAGCTCTGCGGCGCATAGTTGGGGTCGGTGGATATTCTGATCGTGCCGCGTGACATGATCTCCGCTAGCAGGTCGTCTACAGCCTCAGTTGCACCCTCGCCCCCATTGCTGTCAGCACCCTGCTGCGCAACCGGTGCAACGCAGGCGCCTGCGAGTAGCATTGCTATGACCAAAACTGGCATAAGTAGCTTCATTGTCATTCCGCCTTTGGTTTAGAGTAAAATGCGTGTATTGGAACTGTATGCCACCATGCTAATATGATATTACAAGTCAAAGCAGATCAGGGAATGCGAACCCATGTCGGCCACTCTCTCAAACGTAGTCTCTCAGCACCCATACCCCGAATTTCAGGACTGGTGGCCGTTGGGCGAATCCTTCCTGGCCATGATGGCGGACGCCATTACGAGCCAGTGGCATGCCCTCTCGTCCCCAGCTGACGGTGTTGACTCCGTTCAAAATACAGTCGAGGAATACATTTCCCTTGTTTACCATAGGCAATCCCGACCTGGCCTTGCCGCTGATTTCGCCTCGGCCACATCGCTCGGCACGCTTCAGTCAGTGGAGTTCGACGCCCTGTCCTTCGCCTTCTTCCTGTCGGCTTACCGCAAACTGGCTTCCCAGTCCACCGGCGACGCACTGAGCCATTCACGACGCCAGTTCGCCGAAAATGTAGGCGCCCGATTCTTTTCCTTACTTTCCGAGCATCTGACCCTCGACCTGCCCCAAACTCTCCAAAGTGATGCAGATCTGGCTCAGGTGAAATCCGCCATCCGACGCGTTGGGTTTTTCCTCCAGGAACAGGGATACCTCCGCAGCCATTTCGCCTTTCACTTCGACGTCCACGCCATACATGCCGGCGAAAAAATCAACCAGAAGTCGGACGATCTGTTGGCCGCACTCGGCAGCGGCGGCGCCTACGCCCTCTACGAAATGGGCCATCCCGTGATCCTGCCGTCCGCGGTCTATCTCCACCACATTGTGGGAGAAGCGCAGCATCATTCATCCAGGACCATCGAGGAACTGTTCGCCCGCGTAGGCTGCGATGCCTGGGAAACCGATGACTTTGATCCCTCCCTATTCCCCCCAGATCTGGTCGTAGAGCTCTGGAAAATCCGCAACCGGAGCCCCGAGGCCCGTCAGATTTCAAGCCCGCAACAGTAGTGCATGGACTCTGCCTATAGACCATAAAAGCGTCAACGAAAGCTCCTGGCCTGAACAATCTTCAGCGCGCGTGCATTCCAAAATGGCGGTGTTCAGCCGCATACCTCTGGAAGCACCCAATCCACGGTCAGTTCCCATTCCATTTCCCGCCAGAATTAGCGCCGTTTCTGACCCCTAACCCCTGTCCCCTGGCTCCTGCAGTTTTGGGCGGTCGGGCCTAGTCGGCCCTCCCTTGTGCGGGGG
>VXOE01000060.1 GCA_009840225.1 Caldilineaceae bacterium SB0662_bin_25
GCATGGTTTAGGGGGGGCGTTGCGGGGGCGGAGCCCCCGCACAAGGGAGGGCCGAATAGGCCCGACCGCCCAAAAAAGCGAGGAGAGAGTGAAGAGAAGTGAGGAGAGAGAACTGCCGTTTCCTCTGACTCAGGGTTGATCGCGAGATGGTTGGGGCTCCGCAGCGACCTGAGGCATGGGGAAGTTCGCCCCCATTTTGGGATGCACCCAAAAAAAGTATTGGTCCTCAGATTTGCTCTCAGCAGTCCAGTCGTGATATAGTAGAGTACTGTCTTTACGTGGGCTACGATGACCACTTGGGAGGAAACATTTGCCGACGATAAATCAGTTGGTCCGCAAGGGCCGCAAGAACAAGCCGAAGAAAGAGACCGCACCGGCCTTGCGCTTTACGCAGAACACATTGACCGGCCGCACGAAGCGGGTCAAGCAGGGCAACCCCCAGAAGCGAGGGGTATGTACACAGGTGCGAACGACGACACCCAAGAAGCCTAATTCCGCCCTGCGTAAGGTAGCCCGTGTGCGCCTTACCAATGGCGTTGAAGTGACGGCCTATATTCCTGGTGAAGGCCATAACCTCCAGGAACACAGTGTGGTTCTGGTCCGCGGTGGTCGGGTAAGAGATCTGCCCGGCGTGCGCTATCATATTGTGCGCGGCGCGCTGGACAGCACGGGGGTCAATGACCGCAAGCGAAGCCGCAGCAAATACGGTACCAAGAAGCCCCGTTAAGCGCTGACTCTGGCGAGGCAGGACAGCAGTGTGCGTCCTTCCTCAAGAGGCGCGCGGGCGCAAATGATGGAGATGGAGTAGTAGTATGCCGCGACGAAACCGGCCTGAAAAGCGTCAAGTAACGCCCGATCCCCGGCACAACAGCGTTGTGCTGGCCAAGTTCATCAACAATCTGATGGAACGTGGCAAGAAAAGTCTGGCCGCCAGGATAGTGTATACCGCACTGGATACCATAGCCGAACGCACCAACCGTCCACCACTGGAAGTCTTCGAAGAAGCGCTCAGGAACGCCACTCCTCTGGTTGAGGTCAAACCGCAGCGTGTAGGTGGCGCGACCTATCAGGTGCCGATGGAGATCCGCCCTGACCGGCGGCAGGCCCTGGCCATGCGCTGGCTGATTCAGAATGCCAGGGGGCGGAGCGGCCGCAATATGGCCACTCGATTGGCGAATGAACTGCTGGATACGGCGCGCGGTGAAGGGCAGACCGTGCGCAGGCGTGAAGAAACGCATCGGATGGCAGAAGCCAATCAAGCCTTTGCTCATTTTGCTCGAAGGCGCTAGGTATTTTGCCTTCGTGGCAGCATAGACAATCGAGTCGGTATTTCCTGATGTGTCCGGCGCCCTGGCTGGGCACAGCTTCGGAGGATTCCGGCCCCCTCCGGGACTGGATCGTCTTCTGAACCGAACCACATACGACGCATTCGAGCCAAAGGATGATGTCGCAACGCGGTCAGCACTCCGCTGAGTGAGATACGACGCTGCCGGATGAGCAGGCCGCCGGACCAGCAGATTGCAGGCGCCCCTGCTCTAGTGGGGCGCGTGGGATTCCGGCGCCTGCAGGACGGTTGCGTCTTCTTTTGTCGGAGGGCAGGCCGTTCGCGGAGGACGGGCTGCCGCGGAAGAATATAGTTGCAACGCTGCAGTGAGGCGGCTTGCATCTCTTGTATGATACGGGGCGCGACGTTGCCCCCCAAGCTAAGATCAGGTGAATTTGATGAGTCAGGTACCATTACATAAAATCCGCAATATCGGAATTATCGCCCATATTGACGCGGGCAAGACGACGACAACTGAACGAATTCTGTTCTATTCCGGCCGCATTCACCGCATGGGTGAAGTGCATGAGGGCACCGCTGTCACAGACTGGATGGCGCAGGAGCGGGAACGCGGCATCACAATTACCGCGGCCGCGATTACGGCGAACTGGATCGACAGGCGCAGCGGTGAAGAGGCCCAGATCAATATCATCGACACACCGGGCCATATCGACTTTACGGCGGAGGTGCAGCGCAGCTTGCGCGTGCTGGATGGCGGCATCGTCGTCTTCGACGCGGTTGCGGGTGTCGAACCACAATCGGAGACGGTCTGGCGGCAGGCGGACACTTATCACGTGCCGCGCATCTGTTTCGTGAACAAGATGGACCGGGTGGGGGCCGACTTTGAGCGTACGGTGGGCATGATTGTCGACCGCCTCGGCGCGGACCCGCTGCCGATTCAACTGCCTTGGGGCGTGGAGGAGGATTTCCAGGGGGTAATCGACCTCTTTACGATGAAGGCCCTGCGATACAGCGACGCACTGGGCGCCTCCCCCGAAACAGCCGAGATCCCGGAGGAGATGCGCGACGCGGCGGAGACGGCGCGCGCGACGATGGTTGAACGGATTGCCGAAACCGATGAGGAGCTGACAACGCTCTATCTGGAAGGCGATGAGATCAGCAACGACCTGCTGATCAGAGCGCTGCGCAATGCCGTCATTCGCAATGATATCGTGCCGATACTGTGCGGTTCGGCGCTCAAGAACAAAGGTGTGCAACCCCTTCTGGATGCGATTGTTCGCTATCTGCCCAGCCCACTGGATGTCCCGCCGGTCGTCGGCCTTGACCCCAAGACGGAGGAAGAGAAGATCCGGTTCGCCGACCCGGAAGAACCTTTTGCCGCCCTTGTCTTCAAGATCGTGACCGACCCGTTTGTCGGACGGCTGGCCTATGTACGCGTCTATTCGGGCACATTGGCGTCGGGCAGTATGGTCTACAACGCCAACAAAGGCCGGCGGGAACGGATTGGCCGGCTCTTACAGATGCATGCCGACAAAAGGGAGGAGATCGAAGTCTGCCGCGCCGGCGACATCGCCGCCATCGTCGGCCTCAAGCAGAGCCTGACCGGTGAGACGCTCAGCGATAGCAACAACGAGATCTTGCTGGAGACTATCGAGTTTCCGGCCCCGGTGATTGGAATCGCGGTTGAGCCGAAGTCCAAAGCCGACCAAGACAGGATGGCCGACGGCCTCTTGAAGCTGGCCGAAGAGGATCCGACCTTTCAGGTGCGTTACGACGATCAGACTGGGCAGACGATCATCAGCGGAATGGGTGAGCTGCACCTGCAGATTATCGTCGACCGTCTGAAGAGAGAGTTCCGGGTGCAATGTAACGAGGGCCGCCCACAGGTGGCCTACCGGGAGACGATCACAAAGGCGACCCGGGCAGAAGGCCGGTTCGTTCGTCAGACCGGCGGCCGCGGCCAGTATGGCCATGTCTGGATCGAGTTGGAACCGAATGAAGAGGGCAAAGGCTTCGAGTTCGAGGACAAGATCGTCGGCGGCTCAGTCCCCAGAGAGTACATCCCTGCGGTCCGCAAGGGTATTCAGGAAGCTATGGAAAGCGGCGTGCTGTCGGGATATCCGGTAGTGGATGTTTGCGCCGCGCTGGTGGACGGCAGTTTTCATGAGGTTGATTCCAGTGAAATTGCCTTCAAGATAGCCGGTTCGATGGCGTTCAAGGAGGGCATGGCGAAGGCGGGTCCGGTCCTGTTGGAGCCGATCATGTTGGTTGAAGCGGTCGTGCCGGAGGAGTTTGTCGGCGATATCGTGGGTGATTTCTCCAGCCGTCGCGGCCAGATCGAGGGACTGGACGCGCATAGCAACAAGGTTACGGCTGTGCGGTCGGTCGTACCGCTGGCGGAGATGTTCGGATACGCGACGACGCTCCGTTCGATCACCAGCGGACGCGGCACCTTTACGATGCAGTTCGACAGTTACCAGCCTGACACGCAGAAGTCGGACGTCGGCGCGCTGCGGCGGGAATTCGCCTGAGCTGGTTGCGGCCGACACATTCAGGTTGGCCGATCCGGTTGTGTCCGGACTTGTCAACTGCCAGGACATTTCGTATACTGTTCAGGTTGCAGAGGCGACGTCTGTATCGCCGCGAAAACCGTTCACGGCATCCCGGTTCGAGAGCGGGTGTATAGGAAAAACTTCCAGCCTCGTAGCGAGGCTGCTTGAATCTGCATAGTACAGAAGTGAAACAGTCAGGAGAGAGAAAGAATGGCGAAGGCAGTATTTGAGAGGAACAAGCCCCATGTGAACGTGGGGACGATC
>VXOE01000145.1 GCA_009840225.1 Caldilineaceae bacterium SB0662_bin_25
GGGGGGGGGCCCCCCCCCCCCCAACGCCCCCGGCCAACAACATGCCTCATCGACCTGGTGTCGACATTGGCAACAAGTGCCGATTCGACCGGGTTTCGCAAAACCACGTCCCGCCACTCTCATCAAATCCCCGCAGGGGCACCCCCCATCCGCGTCGCCATCCCCGTCTCCCCTCAACCGTTCCCGTAGGGGCAGGCCTTGTGCCTGCCCTGGTCCCCCCTTCGAAGGAACCCACGGCAATGCCAGGCCTGGCGCCTGCCCCCCCGTCTCTCCCAAAGCCGCCAAACAATTTCCGCCACCGCTGGCATGATCTCCCCGCCAGACTGCCTTCACCCCAAACCCGGGACGCACACGGTACATTCTCCCGCTTGACAGATTTAGCACTGCTAAGCATACTTAGCAACATGGCGCAGAACACAGCAAAGCTGGCAGCCTTTCTCGCATCCGCACGCAGCACGTTGGACATGTCGCTCCGGGCCGTCGAGAAAGAGACCGGAATATCCAACGCCTATCTCAGCCAACTGGAGCACGGCAGGATCAAGACGCCCTCGCCGCGCAATCTTTACAAGCTTGCCCGACTCTACCGAGTGCCCTACGAGCTGCTCATGGACCTTGCCGGATATCCGATCCCCAAAGCGCCGTCCGCCGAACTGCAAGCCGCCCACGATACCTTTGCGGCCCGCATCGGCGCGGTCACCGAGGAAGAAGAGGAGGCCCTCGTCGAATACCTGCAATTCATCCGCTCGCGCAAAAGGAGACGTTAGTGCGTTGGTCCCATCCGGCCAGCCGCTCATTTCGATAACTGTCAAAAATCCGCGCTGTCTCACCTGGACCCGGCCGGCAGGCGCGTCGTGCCTGCCCCTTTCGCTCAAGCTTTGTGACCGCAGCCTCTTCGACGAAGCCGCCAAATATGACCGGGATGCCATCGAATCTGAGGAAAACTGATTCCAAAAGGAGGGGGAAACATGAGCGATCTGAGTCTGTTGACCGGCGTTTACGCCAACATCGAAAAATACGGCGTACTGATCGACAGGGTGATTGAGCGCCTGGGCCGCGAAAAGGCCGATCCGTCCGACCCGGACCAGAAAAAACTGGCGCAGCTCTTCGTCGACGCCGGCGACCAGGGTCTGGCGTCTCAGTCCTCGGAGGCACTGATGTTGGATAGCCTGCTCAGGACAAGATCAGGCAAACCTCTGGCAGACCTGAAACAGCTCGGCGAACGACTTCAGAAAGGGGACGTCGATCAGGCCTATCTGAGACAACTCGGCGAACTCGCCCACGGATTGGAGCAGGAGCGGGCCGACACTACCCGCCGGCTGCGCAAACGCTGGTGAAGAAACTAAAGGCCTTGGGCACAACCTTCGACCCTGACCTCGACGCTGGAGAGTGCGGCCAGGGCGCGTCTTATCGCGCCGAGCGGGGCCGACTCTACACAAGACTGATCGAGACTATTGACAAAGGAAGGAAGAAAGATGACTCGCAGTTCATATCAGGAAGTGAGGGAATTGGTAGAGGAAATGGGCGGGGTAATGAAGTGGGTGCAACACAGAGCAGGTCAGAGTGGAACTTGGGTAATCTGCGTGGGCAAACTAATCGGTATTTTCCCATATGACAAGGAGCTTGGCGATTTCCCAGGTATCTATGGCCTTTACCTTTATCACCCAGACGGGTCTTTTGAGTTGCGCCCTGACGCCAGAGAGCGGATTGTCAAGCTCCTTGAATAGCATGAAACACTGTCCGCGCGCCTTTCCACCGTCCTGAATTCTGGCGTACTTTCGCGTGTAGGGCCTCTCACGGCCTCGGCGCTTCGGCTATACTGTGACCTATGGCGAGCTGGATGCCGTTTTCCCTCTGTTTTTTGTTTGTAGTTCCACTGGTCAGACAAGGCGTCTGCCCGACCAGATTCGCGTAGTCAAACGTAACCGTCCTCCATTACAATACACCATGAACCATTGCACACAAAGTGGCTGGAGAAGGGGGAATGGAAGCCCGGACACAAGACCTGACGGAACTGCCAAAGCCTTGGGAACGCGCATCTCGGAACTGCCGATCGAACCGAAGCCGCTCGATCGCGAACGACCGCAAAAAGTCCGACAACGCAATGATGTGACGCGGCGGATAACCGTCGCGTCCTGGTCGGCGCCACGCCACGGGGAGAAGCGACAATGCCCAACATCGTATACGTGTTGACCAATCCCGCGATGCCGGGAATCGTGAAGATCGGCATGACCGATGGGCCGGATGTTCTGCGCAGGATGGGAGCCCTTTACACGACAGGTCTGCCGCTTCCTTTTGACTGCGTCATCGCCCGCGAAATCGAGAACAGGAAAGCCGCTGAGATTGAGCGCGCACTGCACGCGGCCTTCGAGCCATACCGGGTAAACCCCTCTCGAGAGTTCTTCCAGGTGGAACCCGAGCAGGTCGAGGTCCTGTTGCGGGTGATGCCGGGCCAAGATGTAACGCCGCGGGACACCGACCGGTCGGCCGAACTCCAGAACGATGACAGGGAGGCCTCGTCAGAGTTCAAGAGGCGTCAGAGCCAGACCAACGAACTGGAATTTATCGAGTCTCTTAACGAAAACGGGAGAACTGTCTACGAAGAAGTCCTGACCCTTGGAAAACGGACCGGAATGAGAATCAAATGGGGCAGCAAGGGGTTCTCACTCAATGCGGTATCCGGCGGGGACCTGATCGTGATTTGCTACGGCTACCCACCGTCAGCGTATAACCAGAACATTTACACAGGCTTGGATTCGGTGCTAAGGAAGTCGGACGTCCCACAGGAGGCGGTGGAAAGACTGAGAAGCGATGCGCTGGAAACTGGCCTGTTTGAGCCTGCCGGCAGCGGCAACAATCTTGTGTGTCGCACCGACCGGAGTTGGGGCGAACCCGAGTTGGCTGCACTGACGAACTGGTTGAGAACGGTCGTAGAGCGCATTCGCGAATTCGAAAATGAGAACGCGTAACATCCCCAAGAGCAGTTACGCTAACCACCGCGCCGCCCGCCCCGCCTCCTCCGCCCGCGTATACACCTCAACCATCCGCGCCGTCTTCCAGCGCCCCTGCGCCACGATCTCGTGCATCCCGCACCGCAACAGCCTCGCCCGTGCCGGCCCGTGCGGAGCGGATCGCTCAACTGCTTCAGCCGGCCCCTTCCGCCTGACGAACAGCCTTCACTTCCAGCCGCACGCTCTCATGCCGCTGAATGCAACTGATGACCTCAAACAGATTGCGGGCGTGAGGATTGCCGGACGGTCCGAACATGCGCATCAGACTCTTGGGCGGCTTGTTCGTGAGAGAGCCCAGTTCCTCGAACCCGATGGTGGCGTTGATGTAATCTCGCAGCACGATCTTGCCCGTATCCACCTCTCCTGCAAGCAGGCACTCGACGCCTTCCTTCAGCAACCCTTCTCGAAATGCCGGGTCGCGTGCGGCGCGGCCCTGCACGGTCTCTTTGAAGTCACGGGTGAGCGGCATCTTTCACACCTCCTGCTGCTTGCGACGCCTGTACTCCTGCCAGAGTTCACGGGCGTCTTCAATATCCCTCTGCTGGCGGGCTTTTGTGCCGCCGCCGAGCAGGATGATCAATCTGTCCCCATCTCGTCCGAAATAAACTCTGTAGCCTGGACCAACGTTTATGCGGCACTCCAACACACCGCTGCCAACACCTCTGACGTTGGACAGGTTGCCAGCCTCCATGCGGGCAAGGTACGTCCTCACTCTGGCCGCTGCCCCGGCGTCCAGACCGTCGAACCAACGACCGAATGGACTGCGCCCCCGGTCGTTCAGGTATTCTCTGAGCTCGATCATGCCGACATGGTAACAATATTGTTACCATGAGGCAAGGTTATGTCTTGGGCTCGTCGACGAATGGCTGAACAGCGATCTGCGGGAGCAAAGTGCGGCTGAGCCGCGCATTCACGCAAGGAAGATCTCGGTAACCTTCGGCGTTCTTCGCGCCCCTTCGCGTGACTTCGCGGATCAAAGAGTCCTGTCAATCACGACATACAAGCATGAAACATCCCCAACAGGCCTGCAGGCTCTCCGTTCCCGTAGTCCCCAGGCCT
>VXOE01000217.1 GCA_009840225.1 Caldilineaceae bacterium SB0662_bin_25
ACCTGACTATCTGAAAATCAAGAAATTGGCCTTTCACAACTAGCATAAGGCCCCATTGAGAAATAGATGCGAGCCATGTGTCAGGGATGGCCGACCTGCCTAGCACTTCCTGCTAGGAATAAGCCAGCCAGCATCCCTTTGGCGCTCAAGAATACAGGAAAGTGGATATAAGTGAATCCAGAAACTCGGAGGACCCAGTGAACGTAGAAATCCGCGACGAGAGATTCCGCGCAGTCGTCGGCGATGACGTCGACATCGAAGAAGTCGGCAGCGGCTTCGAATTCACCGAAGGCCCCATCTGGAACCACCTCGAAAACCACATCATCTTCAGCGACATACCCGGCAATATCATGCGGTGCTGGCGGCCCGACGGCAGCATCGAAACCTGGCGGCGGCCCAGTAACATGGCCAACGGCAACGCCTACGACGGCCAAGGCCGGGTCGTTACCTGCGAACACGCAACCAGCCGCGTCACGCGGACCGAGAGTGACGGTTCAGTGACGGTACTGGCAACGCACTACGGTGACAAGGAACTCAACAGCCCCAACGATATAGTCGTCAGGAGCGACAGCTCCATCTACTTCACGGACCCGGGCTTCGGCCGCATGGAGTACTACGGCTTACCGCGTGAACAGCAGCTCAACTTCCAGGGCGTATACCGTCTCGATGCCGACAGCCGCGGGCTGACGCTCCTCGTTGACGACTTCGACCAGCCCAACGGCCTCTGTTTCTCACTGGACGAATCGCAGCTTTTCGTCAACGACACGATGCGCGCGCACATACGCGTTTTTGATGTGAACAATGAAGGTACACTTGAATACGGCCGCGTCTGGGCTGAGGTCACAGGCGACCGCGACGGCGTACCCGATGGAATGAAGGTCGACAGCGAGGGCAATCTCTATGTTACTGGGCCGGGCGGCATCCACGTTTTTGGCCCTGACGCCGCCTGTCTAGGTGTGATCTACATGCCACAAGGCTGTGCAAACTTCTGTTGGGGCGATGGCGACATGAAAAGCCTCTTCGTAACGGCCAGTACCTCCCTCTACCGGGTGCGAGTCCTCGTAGCAGGTAAACACGCCTTCTAGCTGAGACACGCCTTCTGGTTGGCAGGAAGAGAGCGTAGAGGACGGATCACAATTGTGCCTGCAATCGACGCCCTCAAACCGGCAGCCAGCACCAGTGGGTCTTCGGAATTGACGAAACGAAGCCACTGGGCTAGGTTGGAATTGGAGATCCTAAACCAAGTCAGATAGCTCCAGGAGATTCTGAGGAATGATCGCACTCGACGTATATTTCAACGCCAAAGACGGCAACGATGCCGAACTTGAGAGAATAATTGTAAAAGTCTGGATGGAGGCAATGCGTCAGCAACCGGGCTTTGTCAGCGCCTCGTTGATGACGCCCTTCCCGCAGGAGGATCTCGAAGCCTTGGGGGCGATTCGACCCCCCTTTTCCCACGAAGTCATCTCATTCTGGGAGAGCGAAGCTTTACGGCAGGAATGGGTAGCCCGCGACATCCACCAGGAAGTTTGGCCTCAGGTGGAAGCGGCGGCAGAGGTAGTTGTGTATACAGTTTCCAATTGCGATAAGGATTGGAATCTCTGAGAGCCAGGGGCGGGAACCTGCTCGAGTTGGCAACCCTCTCTCTAACTCCCGCCCCGATCCCCTTCTTCCTGGAACTGGGCATCAACGACCGCCAGAATGGCGACGTTGACGATGTCCACGACCTCGGCGCCGGTCTCTAGCACATGGATAGGCTTCCCCATCCCCACCAGAATCGGTCCGATCGCCTCAGCACCGCCCAATCGGTGCAACAGTTTGTAAGCCGTATTGGCTGAAGCCAGTTCCGGGAAGACCAACACGTTAGCATCCTCAATTGCACTGAACGGATAGTGGCGGCGCATCAGGTCCGGCACCACCGCCACGTCCGCCTGCATTTCTCCATCGATCTGCAGGCCGGGCTCCTGCGCCTTGACCAGTTCGGTCGCCTGCTGCACCTTATCGACCTGCGCATGGCGCGTGCTGCCGAAATTGGAGAAACTCAGCATCGCCACCCTCGGCTCGACGTCGAACTGCCTCGCTACCTCGGCCGCATTGATCGCGATCGCCGCCAGCGTTTCGGCATCAGGGTCGATATTCACCGTCGCGTCGCTGAAAAAGTAGATCCGATCGCGCACGATCATCAGGTAGACACCGCTGAGAACGCCGCGCTCCGGCGCCGTCCCCACGATCTGCAGCGCAGGCCTTAGCACATCAGGGTAGTTGTAAGTTAACCCGGAGATGAAGGCGCCGGCGTCGCCGTTTAGCACCATCGCCGGCCCAAAGAAGTTGGACTGGCGCATCAGCTCGTTTGCCCTGGCCAAAGTTACGCCCTTGCGCTGGCGTTCATGGTAGAAGGCTGCCGCGTAGTCTCGATACTTGGGGTCCTGGTTTGGGTTGATCACCGTAGGCCGGTAGTCCAACCCGAGCTCCTCGCAGCGAATTCGGATCACTTCGGGATTGCCAAGCAGGACCGGTGTACCAATGCCCTCCGACTCGACCGCATACGCCGCCCGCACAATCTTCGGGTGCTCACCTTCCCCAAATACGACCCGTTTCGGATTCTGTCTGGCCTTGCTCTGCTGCGTACGCATGACCTGCACGCCTTTGCCTATGCGCAGCGCCAGTTCGTCCAGATAGGCGTCCAAATCGATATCGCGGCGCGCCGCGCCGGTCTCCATCGCCGCCTTCGCCACCGCAGGCGCCACCCACATCAGCACGCGGCTGTCCAACGGCTTGGGAATGATATACTCCGGCCCGAACTGAAGTACGTCCAGCCCGTATGCCTTCATTACGCTGTCCGGCACGTCCTCCTTGGCCAGGTCCGCCAGCGCCCGCGCCGCGGCCAGCTTCATCTCCATATTGATTGCCTTCGCCCGCACGTCCAGCGCACCGCGGAAAATAAACGGGAAGCCGAGTACGTTGTTTACCTGGTTGGGAAAGTCGCTGCGTCCCGTCCCCATGATGACCGTATCGCTGCGCGCGGCAATGGCATCGGGATAGGGAATCTCCGGGTCCGGATTGGCCATCGCGAATACAATCGGATTCTCTGCCATCGACCGCACCATATCCGACGAGACCGCTCCCGCTACCGAGAGGCCGATCAACACGTCGGCGCCGGCCATGGCTTCTCCTAACGTGCGGGCATCTGTGTCGCTGGCATACTCCTCTTTCCACTCGTTCATGTTGTCCATGCGGCCCTGGTAGATGACCCCGCGGCTGTCGCACATGACGATATTGCTCTTCTCCGCGCCCAACGCCACGTAAATGTCCGCGCATGCGATGGCCGAGGCCCCCGCGCCGTTGATGACGATTCGGGCTTCGTCCAGCGGCTTTCCCGCGATCTCCAGGGCATTCAACAGCCCAGCCCCGGAGATGATGGCCGTCCCGTGCTGGTCATCGTGGAATACTGGAATGTCCAGCCGCGCCTGCAAAGTCTGCTCGATCAGGAAACACTCAGGCGCTTTAATGTCCTCCAGATTGATGCCGCCAAAAGTAGGCGCAATCAGTTCGCAAAAGCGCACCATTTCGGCCGCATCCTCTGTATCCACCTCGATATCGAAGACATCCACGTCCGCGAAGCGCTTGAAAAGCACCGCCTTTCCTTCCATGACCGGCTTTGATGCCAGCGCGCCGCGGTTGCCAAGCCCGAGGATGGCCGTACCATTGCTGATTACGGCCACAAGGTTTCCCCTCGACGTATAGTCAAAAGCATCCTCCGGCCTGTTCGCGATCTCAAGCACCGGATGAGCAACGCCGGGAGAGTAGGCCAGGGAAAGATCCAGCTGCGTCTCCATCGGCTTGGTCGGCGTAATCTTCAGTTTCCCGGGCCGGCCGTTGGCATGATAGTCAAGTGCGTCCTGTTTTGTCAGCGTCATCAGGCTTCTCCGCGTGTTCTTTTTCAGACTGGCTCCCTTCATTGTATGCGATGTGAGTTGGATTCGCACACATGAAGCGCCTTCTCGGTCCACCGACCTCTGCATTTGGGCGGTCGGGCCTATTCGGCCCTCCCTTGTGC
>VXOE01000156.1 GCA_009840225.1 Caldilineaceae bacterium SB0662_bin_25
GAACTTCTATTCTACCAGCTTGGTTAGGCGCTCATTTACTCCGAATTCAGGTTACATTACGATAACTGAGCGTTGACACACGATTTTAGCCGGGAACCGCCACTCGCACATTTTCTACCGGTCTGAGAAAGGAGGGTTACGAAGCTGGGCAGTGGTCCATGTACAGACCGTGGACGCGTCAACCGCTTGGACCGCCGAATGTACAGGATTAAGCCCTCGTGAAGGCGTAGAAAGAACGATTGCATGATCTGTTGATGTCGGACCCGGCGCGCCAGAGCGGGGTGGAGAGTATAGTTCAGCGATATCCATTGGAAAGAGGAGAGGAGCCATGATGTTGGTGAAACGATTTCGGGTCATTGGCATTTTGCTGGCGCTTGCGCTCTTGGCGTCGGCATGCGTCGCCGCTCCGGCCGCAGAAACAGGCCAGGACATGACGGCTGACGAAGCGATGGATAGCGGTGATTCGGGGGCCCTGACAGGCAAGCTCACGTTGAACCCTGGATCCTATTACCCTTCCGAAAGTATGGAGTGGAGTGAAACCAACCCCAATCCGCACAATATGATACTAACCTTGATCGACGAATATCAGGCGTTGCATCCAGGTGTGGAGATCGAGTTGGTTCAGCCCCCTCCCGGCGATGTCAGCAGTCGGGAGTACATTGTCACAAACATGACTGCCGGCACGATTCCCCACGTAGTCTACACGTTGACCCGGGACCAGGTCGAAGAGATTGGGAAGAACTGGTGGGTCAACTTAGATTCCTATCTGGAGAAGCCGAACCATTACGTTGAGGCGGGCCAGCCTGGCAGCGAGAGGTGGTTGGATCTCTTCTACGAGGTGCCTTTCCAGGCGAACCGTATTTTGGGTTCACATTACACGCTTAACTACTCGATTGTGACTTCGATGATGTTCTACAACAAGGACATTTTTGAGGAAGTCGGGGTCGAGGTTCCGACGACGTTAGCGGAGTTGCTCGATGTCTTTCAGGCGTTGCAGGATGCCGGCTACACTCCCTATGGAGGGATCGGTTCCTGGTTTATGTATGAGACGCTTGGGCAGTTAGGGGGCAGCATCATGGCGGAGTTGACCCCTCAGGTAAATCCTGACGGTGGTCCGGCCAACTTTGAGGAGGTAGCCTGCGCTATCGACAGAGGCATATTTCGAGCCGAAACCCCTGAGTACCGGGAATGGATGCGCCTGATGAAGGAGGTCGCCAAATTCCGTACGCAGGATTGGACCGATAAGAACGCCAATGCCATCACCAAATGGTTGCAGGGCGACATCGTGGTGGTGGAGGATGGGAGTTGGCGTGTGAAGCAGAACAAACTGAATCCAAACATTGAATTCGAGTGGGGGATGTTTTATGCGCCTAAGTGTACGCAGGAGAGTTCGCCGGTTTGCACCGGGACGCCTGCGCCTCCTATTGGTGGTGCGCCAGGCGGTTTTGCAATCACCAAGAGCGCCATTGAGGATGGGCTTGTCGATCTTGCGGCTGATTTTCTGATGTACCTGAGCGCTCCACAGAACGCGGAGCGACTGATCAACGATCTGGGCAACGTACTGCCATTGCAGAAAGGCGCGACGCCCGCGGACCCGGACCTGATTTCGATTCTGGAAAATCTCCAGGACCATGAAGGCGAAGCAGCGATGTGGACCTATTACGACAAGACCAACCTGGAGTCGCGTTTGGAGATTTGGGATCTCAAGAACGCGTATATTCTTGACCAGTTGACACTTGACGACGCAGTCGCACAGATTGATGAGATCAAGACGATGTACGCGTCCGATTTTATCAGCGACAACGAAGTGGATTGCTCCGCGCTTGGTTTTGAGTAGATAGTCGTCAAACCGTATGGGTCTATTGAAATCCTGGCTTGTTGGCCGGTTCGGAGGCGTCGCAGCCGGTCAGCAAGCAGGTCAAACCGAAGAGCGGCCGTCCGCGGCAGGGCAACCTCAAGCAGGAGTTCTAGCCGGTCAGAGGAGCGATAGGGCGAGGCACGGCCTGAGATGGCGTGTTCGTCACGCATTGCCCTACTACGCTGTCTTGCTGCCCACGCTTCTCGGCCTCCTTGTCTTTGACTACTACCCCGCGTTTTTGGCCGTCTATCACTCCTTCTTCGAATGGGACATCGGGCTGCCTGCTACATGGGTTGGGATAGACAACTTTGTGCGCATGTTTACGCAAGACAGGACGTTTCTGCGATCGCTCAGAAACGTGGGCATTATCACGGTCTGGATTATGTTTCAGGCCACGGTGATCCCGCTGGTCGTGGCGGAACTGATATTTGCCGTCAAAAGCATGCGCTGGAAGTACTGGTTTCGCATCGGCATGATTTTGCCGGCCATCATTCCGGGCATCGTTGTCTTTCTGCTCTGGCGCTTTATCTATGATGGCTCTGTCGGGCTGCTCAATGCTTTTCTTACTGCCATCGGGCTAGAGAGCTGGACGCGCGTCTGGCTGGGCGACCCGAGGATCGCGATTTGGGCGCTCACTTTTTCCGGGTTCCCGTGGGTGAACGGAGTAAACACTCTGATCACCCTGGCCGGGTTGCAGAACATAAACGGCGAGATACTGGAATCGTCGGAGTTGGACGGCGCCAGCAGGCTACAGAGAATCTGGCGGCTGGACATTCCACTAGTATTTGGACAGATTAAGCTCAATCTAGTGCGGGCGATCATCGCCAGCATCCAAATATTCGAGGTAGTCTTCGTGATGACAGAAGGTGGGCCGATAAAGTCAACGATGGTGCCTGGGCTTTGGCTATACTACAACGCCTTCAACTATCATCGCATGGGTTATGCATCTGCAATCGGTGTGTTCATCTTTGTCACGATATTGCTTCTGACTCTAGCCAGTATGCGGATCTTCCGGGAGGAACGCGCCTGAACAATTTCCGGGACTGACTACTCGTGATTTGATCCGCTAAATCACGGACGAGGTCTCCATAGTAAACGCCGCGATATCTGCAACCGGAAGGAGCTTTCGTGAGTACAGCTCAAGCAGCCGGATCAGCACTCGTTGAAGGAAGAAAATGGCCCCGTATCATAAGGTACTGGGTGCGTCACTGGCCGATCCCGGTCATTATAGTGCTGATCGTGTTGATGATGGTACCGATGCTTCTTGCGCTTTTCATCGCGGCCAAGTCGCGGGCGCAGTTTGACTTCAACCCGTGGGGACTCACTTTTCCCTTGTATTATCACCAGACGTTTCCTGCGGCTTGGCGCGTCGTTTCGCAGTCAATCCTAAACAGTGTGATCGTAAGCACGGTTTCCTGTATTGGTGTGCTCTTTTTCGGCTCCTTGTCGGCATATGTATTTGCGCGCTTTGACTTTCTGGGCAAGGACACGGTGTTCGTCATTATCCTGTCCCTGCTGATGATTCCGGCAATTCTGACATTGGTACCGCGCTTTGTCGTGGTCCATAAGCTGGGGCTATTTCAGACGATGTGGGCGCTGTTGTTGCCCTACATCGCTGCGGGCCAGGTGATGGCTGTTTTCCTGATGCGCACGTTTTTCGTCTCGATACCATCAGAGTATTTCGAGTCGGCTCGAATCGACGGGGCCAGTGAATTCAGATGTTTCTGGAATATCGCGCTTCCTCTTTCCAAACACATTGCGGGTGTTGTCGCGATTCTGCAGGTGCTGGGCACGTGGAACGACATCTTCTGGCCATATCTGACCATCGGGACGAAAAAGGAGTTGTTTACGATTCCAGTAGCGCTGCTAATTTTCAATGACCAGCTTGGTCAGCAGATTGGGACACAGATGGCGGGCTACATAATTGCGTCGTTGCCGCTGGTGCTTCTGTTCGCATTCACCAGCCGCCTGTTCGTCGAAGGTTTGACCGCAGGCGGGCTCAAACTTTAGCGTTGCGCTCAACCTCACTACCAAGGACGATATCATGGAAACAGTACGCGATCGGATGTGGCTTTGGGCCCATGAGGCAGGCAGCCATGACACAGAGTGGGCTATCGGACGTACATCGCGCATTACGCCGGTGGAGGCTGCGTTCTATATGGACGTGCCCAATATGATCATGGTGCGCTACCACGACAAGCCGGAGATGCCCTTCGACCAGTACGCAATCCCTTTTCGGAGGTTGCAGAAGGTGTTCTGGTCGTTTGTGGGCGGCGCGGGGCGTTCTTCGGATGCGGAGCGCAGGCATGTGCTGGAGTTGGCGGCGCGAAATCCGAACTTCATTGGCTTCTTCATGGACGACTTCTTCAGGCGGCCGCAGGACGGGGGCGACCTGGGGGTGCTTTCGGTCGAGGAACTGCAGTCGTTGCGCAGCCAGTTTGAGGTGGGCGGGCGCAAACTTGGGTTGGGGGTCACTCTTTATACGTACCAACTCGACATGCCTTTGGAACGCCATCTTGCACTTTGTGACTGGGTCTCACTTTGGACCTGGATAGAGCCTGACCTGAAGGACCTGGAAGAGAACATGACCCGGTGTGAGAAGATCGCGCCTGATAGCCGCAAACTGCTGGGCTTGTACATGTACGACTATGGACAGCGCCTGCCGATGCCGGTGGAGTCGATGCAGATGCAGTGCGAGACGGCCTTGCGCTGGCTGCACGAAGGGCGCATTGAGGGGATGATCTTTTTGGCGAGTTGTATCTGTGACCTGGAGCTGGAGACGGTAGAATGGACGCGGGAGTGGATTGCAAGGGTAGGTGATGAGGCGATTGGATGACGGTGGTCAGCATGAACCAGATAGTGGAAAGTGGCCCGTTACGCAATGCGCAGCGGGCCACTTTTTTGTGTCGTCACTCGGCGATATTGGAGGGGAGTAAGTTGGGGATGGGAGTGACGCGAGAGCGAACAGGCACTGTTCCTGGCCTTACTGTAATCGCAGCAATGTGTTGTATTCTGGAAACGTGAAAACTGTTTGACATGGGGGTAGCGTTTTCTTATACTAACGGCATCCGCAGTTGGCTGTTCGCGATAACCTCTACAGTTGTCAACACAGAAGACGGCAACACACAATCCCTATCCGCCCTCGATCTTGCTGTTCACACACGAAGGAGAAAGGCAATGACTGACACGTATCGAAACTTTGTTTCCAGGCGTGATTTTATGCGCCTATCCGCGTTTGCGACGGCTGGCGCGGCCCTGGCCGCGTGCGCCGCACCGGCGGCGCCGGCAGATCAGGGTGGCTCGGAGGCAGCGGAGCCGGCCATGGAGGACACGGTTGTTTCGCTTTGGAGTTGGGGCACGGCGATGGCGCGCTATCGCGATCCGGAAGGCAACGACATTTTTGCCGAAACGCTCAAGGCGGACACGGGTCTGGACCTGGAGCTTGGCATGGTCGACCACCCGGATATGGCGGCGAAACTTAAGGCGGCCTTGCCTGCTGGCACCGGCCCGGACCTGCTGAACACGGACTTTGACATCATGGGACCGTTCTGGGGCTTCGTCGAGCCGCTCAACTCACGGGGTGAAGCCGAGTGGGGTGCGGGCTGGAAAGAAGACACGTTCTCGGGCGCGGCGTTGAGCGAAATGGAGCTTGTTGCCGGCATCGTGGACATGTCAGGCGATGCGCTCTACCTGCCAGGCAATATGCAGCTGCTGGGCTGGGTCTACTATTGGATTCCTACGTTTGAGGAGCGCGGCATCGATGTATCCGGATTGAATACGTGGGGAGATTTCGAGGCTCTCTGCGAATCGTTCCTGAACGATGGGATTGCGCCGCTGGGCGGGTACTATCATCCGGCGAACCTTGTGGACTGGTTCAAGAGCCTGGTGGAGGTGACAGGCCCCGGGCAACTGGCGGAGGTCCAGGTAGGGAACGGCCAATTCACCGATGCAGGCGTCGTTGAGGCGTTCGACCTGTTTGCGAAGGTGTACAACGATTACATGCAGGAAGGAGCGATCGGTGCGCAGGACGGCAACGCGGTACGCGAACCGTTCTGGAACGGCACGGGTGAGAGGCCGATGATCAATATTTTCACCGGGACGCCCTACTTCGGCTTCCTCAATCATGAGTCGGAAGTCATTCGCGATGCCATGAACAACCACGTGGGGACATTCCTGCTGCCCGGCTCCAAGGGGCTGGCGGCGACCGATGCGGGGGTGGCGATGGTGTCGGCTTCGGAGCGCAAGGACAACGCGTGGGAGTATATGAAGTGGCGGACTCTTGGCCCCGGCGCGGAGCAGATCGCAAGTACGGGGCAGCCGATGGGCGCCAAGGCGATCGAGGTTCCACCGCAGAACACGGACTTTGACAAGAATCTGGGCGAACCGCTGCTGGAGGCGATGGTCACCGGTGACAACGTCTTCCGCCGTGTGCTGTGCACAGACGTCTACCAGCAATTGGGGATCGTGCTTCCGGGCGTGACTGCGGACCTGATCACGGCTGAGGAGGCGGCGCAGGAGGTCCAGGACGCCTTTGATCAGTCATGCGAGCAGTGGGTTAAGTCCTAATTTCCGCAACACCGCTGGCCACGAACTGACGTGGTCAGCGGTATTTCCAAACACGAACGACTGACAACCGAGCAAATGGCAACTGCGGCGGCGGGGGCAACGCAACACAGGGAAGATCGAACCGCGATGCAGCGTGTTTTGCGCGCGCTGCGCGCCAATGGCGGGTTTTTCTTTATCCTGCCGGGCCTGGTCGTTTACCTGGGATTTATCGCCTGGCCGATCATCGCCACGTTTTACAATGGCTTCTTTATTTGGGATGGGATCAGCCCGGACAGGGAGTTCACCGGCCTGGACCATTATGTGCGTCTGCTGACAAAGGACCGCGCCTTTCGCCTCAGTATCCGCAATAACGTTTACTGGGCGATCATCACCGTCGTCGTCCTGTCGATCTGCGGCTTCCTCTTCGCCTGGCTGCTCAACCAACGCATTCGAATGCGGAACGCCTATCGCGCGGCGTTTTTTCTGCCCGTCACCGCATCTTTGGTGGTAATCGGCTATACATGGGAGTTCATTTATCAGCCGGAAGTCGGGATGCTCAACCACTCGCTGCGCCGCTTTGGCCTCGAGGAACTGACACGGGTCTGGCTGGCCGATCCGGACGTTACGATATTCGCCATCATTCTGGTGTCGTTATGGGCGTCGCTCGGCTTCTGGGTCGTGGTTTTTCTGGCGGCATTGCAGGCAGTTCCCCAGGATCTATATGATTGTGCGGCTGTAGACGGGGCGACAGGTTTTCGGCAGATGTGGCACGTGGCGGTGCCGCTGACGATGGGGACGACGCGTGCATTGTGGATATTGGGATTGATCCGCTCGATCAATGCGTTTGCACTGGTCTTCCTGCTGTCACGCGGAGGGCCGTACCACGCGTCGGAAGTGATTGCGTATCAGATCTACGATCTGGCATTCCGGACCAATCACACCGGCTATGCGTCGGCGCTTTCGATCTTGCTACTGCTCATTTCGGCTATCGTGACCGTTATCCAGTTGCTCCTGATGCGGGGGCGCCGCGTCCAGTTGTAAACGGGCGCAGGCTTGGAGGAAAAACGATGGGATTCAGGCTGAAGCTCAGCAGGAAATCAGTTCTAACGCACGCGGTGCTGATTTTTGTCTCGTTCATCATGATCTTTCCGTGGCTGATCGCGCTCTCCACAGGATTGAAGGCGCCGGGCGAGTCTGCTTTGAACAGAGGTCTGATACCGTGGGAGATCGCACTCGGCAACTTCCCTGAGGCATGGCGGATTGCCAACGTGCCTTTGCTGGCCTTTAACAGCTTCGTGGTGACGGCGGCGTCGGTGGTGATGATCCTCTTCCTGGCTTCGCTGGCTGCCTACGGCTTCGCACGGCTCAATTTCTTTCTCAAGGAGCCGTTCTATCTTCTCTTCCTGGCGGGCCTGATGCTGCAGGCCGCGGCGATCATGGTACCGCTGTATCAGGTCAATGTAGCGTTTGGGCTGCTGGACACCTACTATGCCCTGGTCGGTCCCTATATCGCGCTGGGTCTTCCCTTTGCCATCCTGATTTTACGAGGTTTCTTTGAAGGGCTGCCGGAGGAGATCGAAGACGCGGCTTTGATAGACGGCGCGAGCCGATTCACGATTTACTGGCGCATCATGCTGCCCTTGACGCGACCGGCGCTGGCCACGGTCGCCATTTTTACCGGTCTGGGAACGTGGAACGACTTCCTGCTTCCCATGTTGATGACCAGCAAACCCGGTTTGCGCACGATGCCGCTGGGGCTGATCTTGTTTGAGCTTGAAGGCAGCATCGGATTCGTCCTCCACGAGTACCGATTCGCGCTGATCATAATGATGACGCTTCCCATCGTCATCGTCTTCCTTCTCCTGCAGCGGCAGTTCATGAGCGGACTTACAGCCGGCGCGATCAAGGGATAAGGCCGCTTGATGCCCCTGCAAAACCATGTCGTCGAATGGACCTACTCCACAAGCAAGTTGTACGGCGACCCCTTCAATGAGGTGACGCTCGACGTTATCGTCACCGACCCCGACGGGTATGAGCTTACCGTGCCCGCCTTCTGGCGCGGCCAGCACAGCTGGAGCGTCCGTTACGCATCTTCCAAGATCGGCCCGCATCACTACAGCACGCGCTGTTCTGACACGGCCAACGACGATCTGCACGGACAGGAAGGCAGAATCGACGTTACGCCGTATGATGGCGACAACCCACTGATGCGGCATGGTCCACTGCGCGTCGCCGAAGGCGGCCGTCATCTGGAGCACAGAGACGGTACGCCATTTTTCTGGCTGGGCGATACGTGGTGGATGGGGCTGGTCAAACGGCTGCCCTGGCCGGAGGGGTTCAAGCGGCTCGGCCAGGACCGCGTGAAGAAGGGGTTCAGCGTCATTCAACTGGTGGCCGGGCTGTACCCGGATATGCCTCCCTTTGACCCGCGCGGCGCCAACGAGGCCGGATTCCCCTGGGATGAAGAGTTTAATCGCGTCAATCCCGCCTTTTTTGACATGGCCGACCTGCGAATAGAGTGGCTCGTGCAGAACGGTCTGCTTCCCAGCATTGTCGGATGCTGGGGCTATTACATGGATTTCGCCGGCGAGGAGAAGCTCAAGCAGCACTGGCGCTACCTGGTGGCCCGGTACGGCGCATACCCGGTCGTCTGGGACGCGGCGGGCGAGGCTTTGATGCCGCACTACAGCCATCCGCATTGGGAGGACATCTACGCGGCGGCTCTCAGAAAACGGACCATGGACGAGGACGGCGTCGCCAAGACACGATTGCGGCGCGGCGATCTGCCGGTCAGAGTCCAGCGGCGGCAGGATAATGTCCGCTCAGCGTGGACGCGCGTGGTGCGTTACCTGCGTGAAATCGATCCGTACCGTCACCCGGTCACGATTCATCCCGGAACAGGGGGCATCTGGTCGTACGATCATGTTGACGATCCGGCGGTTATCGATATAGACATAACCCAGTGCGGTCTGCATGACATACTGACTTTCCCACAGATTCTGGAAGAGGTCAGCAGCCAGGTACCGAGAAGACCGCGCATGCCGCGTTTTGTGGGAGAGTCCTGTTACGAGGGCGAAGGCGGCTGGAACTGGGAAAACGTGCAGCGGCTGATGTTTTGGGGAAGCGTGTTAAGCGGTGCGTCCGGCCACACGTACGGTGCGAGCGGCATCTGGCAGGTGAATACGCGCGAGGCGCCCTATGGGCCGAGCCCGCGCATTTACGGCGAGTCGTTCGATGAAGACCCTTGGGATGAGGCGATGCATTTCGCGGGTTCGCGGCAGGTGGGCCTCGGCCGCCGTCTGCTGGAGCGCTTTCGCTGGTGGCAGTTTGAGCCTGCTTCACACTGGATCGCACAGCGAGGGGAACACCACTTCAAGCCGCTGCAGGACTACATCAGGCCTTTCGCGGCCGGAATCGCGGGAGAAGTGCGGGTCATTTTCATTCCGGTGCGCTACCTGGTCACCGTCGAAGAGATCGAGGCGGACGTTGCCTATCGCGCCTACTATTTCGATCCCAGACAGGGACGAGAGTTTGATATCGGAGCCGTAGTCCCCGACGAGGAGGGCACGTGGCAGCCGCCCAGACCGCCGATTATCCAGGATTGGGTTCTTGTCCTGGAACGCGAAAATTCGGCTGCACGCACAGTCGCGTTTCATTGACCGGCATTCGTTATTCTACGCGCTAGGGAGAACCAATCATGCTCTACGCCAACCAGAATTGTGCCGCCGAATGGGCGTACAGTTCGGGCAAGGCATACAGCGACCCTTTCAACGATATCGAGCTGGATGTGCTGATCACGCGACCGGACGGCACGGAGCAGCTCGTGCCCGCCTTCTGGGGGGGCGACCAGACGTGGCGTGTGCGCTACAGTTCCACACAGACAGGCACACACCTGTACCGCACGGTTTGCTCGGACACGGGCAACAGCAGTTTGCACGGCCAGACGGGGACGCTGGAAGTGACGCCCTACGAGGGCAGCAACCCTTTGCTCAAGCACGGGCCGTTGCGGATTGCCGGCAGCGGCCGGACGTTTGAGCACGTGGACGGCACACCGTTTTTCTGGCTGGCCGACACGTGGTGGATGGGGCTGTGCAAGCGCCTGCGCTGGCCGGAAGATGTGCAGGAGCTGGCGGCTGACCGCGCGGCCAAGGGATTCAGCGTGATCCAGATCATCGCAGGGCTGTATCCGGACATGGAGCCGTTCGACGAACGAGGCGCAAACGAAGCCGGTTTTCCCTGGGACCGCGAGTTCACGCGTATCAACCCGGCCTATTTCGACGACGCTGACTTGCGCATTGCCCACCTGGTCCGCGCGGGGCTGCTCCCCTGTATCGTCGGCTTATGGGGTTTCTTCATAGATTTCGCGGGGCCGGAGGTGGTCAAGAAGCACTGGCGCTACCTGATCGCGCGCTACGGCGCATACCCGGTCGTCTGGTGCACGGCGGGCGAGGCACTGATGCCCTACTATCTTGCGGAGGATACCACCGAATTCCAGCAGTGGCGCACTGAGGTCCAACTGGTGACGACAGCGGATATGACCTGGCTGCCTGCTGAGAAGCGCGCCATCTGGGCGGAGATCATGCGTATGGTGAAAGCGACCGATCCCTATGGGCATCCGCAGACGATTCATCCCAACGGCTTCGCGCATTTGACGGTGGATGACCCTTCGCTGGTGGAGATCAATATGCTGCATCCGGCGCATCTCGGCTACCAGACAATGACCGACATGGCGCATCTCGTCGTGAGCGCTGTGGAGGAGGGGCCGCGAATCCCGGTGCTGGTGGCTGAGGTCAACTATGAGGGTGAGATGGAGATGAGCCATCCGGATACGCAGCGTTTTTTCTTCTGGACTGCGGTTCTTTCCGGCGCGGGCGGCCACACGTACGGGGCGATGGGTATTTGGCAGATGAACACGCCCGAAAAGCCCTATGGTCCGTCACCGCACGGAGCCTCCTATGGCAACAGGCCGTGGAACGAAGCCGCGCAACTGCCCGGCTCGACCCACGTCGGCAACTCCAAGCGCCTGCTGGAACGCTATGCCTGGTGGGAATTCGAGCCGCATCCGGAATGGGTGGAGCCGCACAACACGGTCGAGAACCGTTTCATGCCTTATGCGGCGGGCATCCCCGGCAAAGTGCGGATCTTCTATCTGCCCGGCCCGTCGATCCGCTACGTCAACCGCGGGGAGGTAACGATCACCGGCTTGGAGACCGGTGTTGTGTATCGCGGCTTCTATTATGATGTACAATCTGGTCAGGAACATGAATCAGTACCGCTCAGGGGGGACGCGCAGGGGAACTGTACGATGCCGAAAGCGCCGATCCTCTGGGACTGGGTTTTTGTCATGGAGAGGAATGATGAACAAGACAGTTGAATTTCAGGAACACAATGCTCTGCTCGATGATCGCCAGGCGATGCGCCGACAGATGGCGGCGGACGGCTTTTTGTTCTTTCGCGGCCTGCTGCCCGTAGAAGAGATCACGGCTCTGCGGCGCCAGATCCTGGAGGTCTGCGACAACTACGGCTGGATTGCACCGGGCACAGAGTTGATGGACGGCATCGCCGATCCCTCGGCGGATGGGATGGAGCCATTCTGCGGAGTCGGTGTGCCGCCGGAAGCCTATGGCGACGTCCAGCGACTGGAATCCTTTCACCGCTTCGCGCACAATCCGACGCTGATCGAAATGCTGGGGCAACTTATCGATGAGACTGTGCTGGTGCATGCGCTCAAGATTGCGCGCCTGATGATCCCGGCAAAGGGAAACGCGCCGACGCCGGCGCATCAGGATCACATTTTCATTCAGGGCTCGAAGACTGTTTATACCTGCTGGATTCCGTTGGGGGAATGCCCGCGGGAGTTGGGCGGGCTAAGTGTGCTGCGCGGCTCGCACAAGCTGGGCATTTTGCCGGTGCGGGAGGCAGAAGGGGCAGGGGGCCGCCATGTTATCTTCGCTGACGAGGACGCACCGCAGGAATGGTTCGAGACCGACTTTCAGGTCGGCGACGTGCTGGTATTTCACAGCCTGACCGTCCATAAGTCGATCCCGAACCGGACCGAGAACCAGATACGGCTGTCGGTGGACTTCCGTTATCAGCCGCCCTCGCTGCCGATCGAAGTGAAGTCGATCACACCCCACTGCAATGTTCTGCCCTGGGAAGAGATCTACGCAGGTTGGGAGTCGAAGGAATTGCAGTATTACTGGGAGCAGTATGATCTGGAATTCCTGGAGCATGACGACTCGCTGGTGGCGGTTCAAGAGGCGTGAGCCAGGATTTCCGGTAGCCAGTTCCTGGATTTAAGTCATCGCGCGCGGCTTTCGGGTGCACCTATACTGAGAAAGCCGGACCAAGAATCAATGAGGAACGAGTTCATGCTCAAGGTTTACGGAGAAGAAGACGCCGATCTCGGCGTATTGCGGGGGCGGACGGTCGCTATCGTCGGGTATGGCAACCAGGGACGCGCCCAGGGGCTGAACCTGCGCGACAGCGGTGTGGACGTGATCATCGGGGGGATTTCCGATAACAGTTGGAAACGGGCTGAAGCGGATGGGTTCCCGGTCTACGACATAGGCGAGGCGGCCCGGCGAGCCGACATTCTGTTCATGCTCATCCCGGACGAGGCGCAGCCGGCCGTATACGAGAGCGACATTGCAGGGCATCTGCGGGGCGGAGATACGCTTGTTTTCGCGCACGGTTACAACATCCGCTTCGAGTTGATCCGTCCGCCGGACGACGTAGACGTTATCATGGTTGCGCCGCGCATGATCGGCAAAGTCGTGCGCGATCTGTACGTCGAAGGCAGCGGGGCCGCGGCCTATGTGGGAGTACACCAGGATGCGTCAGGACGGGCTATGCCGACTGCGCTGGCGATTGCCAAGGGGATCGGGGCGACGCGGAATGCGGTGATCGAGCAGTCATTCGAGGAGGAGACCGACCTCGATCTGCTGCTGGAGCAGACTTTCGATCCGGCGATGGGGCAAGTCCTGCTGCACACCTACGAGTTCCTGGTGGAGGCCGGATTTGCGCCGGAGGTGGTCGCGCTGGAACTGTACGCCTCTAGGGAGCTGACCGAAACGGCAGCCGAGATGGCCGAAATCGGATTTTTCAAGCAGATGACGTACCATTCGCAGACCAGCATGTACGGAAATCTGTCCCGGTCGGACTGGATCCTGCCGGGTGCGGCGTTCAAAGAGAAGCTGGGTCAGGCGCTGCGGTCGATTCGGAGCGGCGATTTTGCCCGCGAATGGGCGGAAGAGGAACGACAGGGCTACCCCGAATTCAACAGGCTGCGTGAGGAAGCGCTTCAGCATCCTCTGAACGAGGTGGAAGAGAGCCTGCGCCGCATGGTGAAACTTAGCAATGAATAGTTCCTGGTCAGTGGCCGGTGATACCGCTTTACGCTGACGGTCCAGCCGAGGAGGCAGAGCATGTCGACACCGATCGGGTTACATCCTGAGAATCATCGGTATTTTCTGTACAATGGCAGGCCGCTTGTTTTGATCACGGCGACAGAGCATTACGGCGCGGTGATCAATCGCAACTTCGACTATGTCGCTTACCTGGACGATGCCGCCCAGAAAAGGCAGACATTGAGCCGCTGTTTTCTGCTCTTCCGCGAGCTGCAGGTGTTTGATCCGGCTACGCAGGTGAAGCCGATCAATCCGCATTCGCCGTGCAAGCCGTTGCCGGGCGAATATGTAAGTCCGTGGCTGCGCAGCGGGCCGGGCTTTGCCACGGACGGTTATCCCAAGTTTGATCTGGACCGGTGGAATCCGGAGTATTTTGAGCGGCTGCACGGTTTTCTGGCGGCAGCGCAGGAGCGGGATGTGATCGTGGAACTCACGCTGTTCAGCAGCACATACACCGACGCGGTGTGGGGGCTGAACCCGCTAAACATCCAGAATAACATCAATAGGGTGGGTGACATTCCATGGCAGGACTACATTTCGGGCCGGGACAGGGCGCTGACGGAGAGACAGATGGCGTACGTCAGCAAGGTTGTGGAGGAGGTAAACGGTTACGACTGCTTCTACTTTGAGGTATGCAACGAGCCGTTCACGACCAGGGCGGGCATGCTGCCAGAGACGGAGTTTGCCACGCAGGCGGAGGTGGACGGCTGGCAGGAGGCGGTGCGGGATCAGATCCGGGCGGCGGAGGCGGGTTTGCCCAAGAAGCATCTGATCTTTCAGGTGCCGGTGGAAAACTGGCGCACTGACACGGCGCTGGAGCAGATTCTGGGGGAGGCGTCGGTAGACGCGATTAATCTGCATGATTACCAGCAGCTGACTTATAGGGGTTTGATCCTGGCGCCGCTGTCGCGGTTTATGCAGCGCGACCTGAGGCTGGCGCGTATCCAGCAGGTGTGGACGACGGTCCATGAGACGGGTAAACCGTTTGTTTTCGATGAGGACAACGCGGCGACGAGCTCGCTGGACGAGGAGTCGTGGATCGTGCATCGCAAACGGGCGTGGGCGACGATCTGCAGCGGCGGCCACTACAACATGATCGACTTTTCGGTCCAGGCCGGAGGGCAGGAGGCAGGCACACCGGCCTCGCAGGCGATGATCCGCAGTTGGATGAAGAATCTGTCGGTGTTCATTCACGGGGTCGATTTTGTGCAGATGGCGCCGCAGCCGCAGTTTGCCAAGGAGACGCCGGCCAACACGATCGCGATCGCGCTGGCGCGGCCGGGGCGGGCCTATGTCGTCTATGTGGCCGATCAGCGCGAGGTGGATGACCCTTCACTGGGGCAGCCCTGTCAAGGCCGCCTGGCGTTCGCGCTACCGGCGGGCAGTTACTCGGCGCGGCTCTATTCCCCGGAGGAGGGAAGGTACACGGGAGAGGCGCAGGACCTTGCCGGCGGTGAAACGGGAATCGATCTGGGGCCGTTCAGCCACGATATCGTCGTTCACATTGAGGCCGGCGGCTAATGGTCAGCGTTTGGCGCCGTATCTTCCAACAGAAGAAGGAGTTGTGAGATGGAACTTAGACTTTCGTGCCCGGATTTCACCTTTCCGCTGCTGCCGCATGACGACGTGCTGACGCTGATCGCGATGATGGAGTTTCAGGGGGTGGATATCGGGCTGTTCGAGGACCGCTCCCACATCTATCCCAGCCACGTTATGGACAATCTGGCGGCGTCGGCGCGGGACCTATCGAGCCGGGTCCATGACAAGGGGTTGGAGATCGCGGATGTCTATTTTCAGGCTTCAGGGCCGGGGTTGCCGGCGCTGGCGATCAACCATCCCGACGCGGAGGAGCGCAGACAGGCGCGCGACCTGTTCCCGCGCGTCGTCGAGTTTACGCTGCGGTGCAATGCGTCCCATATCACGATTGAGCCGGGGTTGCCGTGGGAGGGTGAATCGTACGAGACTTCGTTGAAGCGGGCGTGCGAGGAGCTGGCCTGGCGGGTGGAGCTGGCGGAGGCGGCGGGGTGTGTGTGCGCGGTGGAGCCGAACGTTGAGTCGCTGACGCGCACGCCGGAGCAGACGCATCGTATGCTGGAGATGACGCCGGGGTTGACACTGACGCTGGATTATTCGCATTTCGCCTACCGGGAGATCAGCGATGACGAGAGTGAAACGCTGATACCACATACCTCCCATTTTCATGCGCGCGGGGGACATAAGAACCGCCTGCAGTCGCTGATGCAGCACAATGTGATCGACTACCCGCGGGTTGTGCGGGCGCTGCGGTATGCCGATTACGAGGGCTATGTCTGCGTCGAGTATGTGTGGGTCGACTGGGAGGGCTGCAACGAGGTCGACACACTGTCGGAGACGATCCAGATGCGCGATCTGCTGCTGTCGGTGGATCTGAGCGGGTAGGTCGGTTCGAGCGAGGCGGTGACGGCGCTTTGATGGTCCAGTGAGCACGCCCGACCTACACCTTCACACTCTGTTTCTGTTGGATAGCACCGGCCGGATCCTCGGAACACGTGAGCCGGACCCGGAACCAGGGCCGCGGTTCGCGCTGATTCGCGGTATGACAGGATGCGCCTGGGCGGTGCGGGCTGACGTGCCGCAGGGGATCGCGGAGGAGCTTGACGGTCTGGCACGGGTGGAACCGTCGGTGGCGGATTTTCGTGACGCTCCAGTGCATGCGGAACGGTACAGGACGCTGGTCGGCGGTGTAGTATACGCGGGGCCGGCGTTCCATTTTCCCAAGACAGTCGAACAGCCTGACACAACGGTGCACGTGAATGCGTTGCCGTTGCTGGCGCGCCATTTTTCGGGGTGGGCGGCTACGGAGATTCCGGGGAGATCGCCGATAGTGGCGGTGGTGGAGGACGGTCATGCGGTGAGCGTCTGCTTCTGTGCGCGGCGTTCGGAGAAGGCGGCAGAGGCTGGTCTGGAGACGGCGGAGGCGTATCGGGGGCGGGGGTTCGGCCCGCAGGTGACGGCGGCGTGGGCGCTGGCGGTGCGGGCGTCTGGGCGCGTTCCACTTTACAGTACGTCGTGGGAGAACGGGGCTTCGCTGGCGGTGGCGCGCAAGTTGGGGCTTGTGGCGTATGCGTGTGGGTGGAGTTTGGGGTGAGGGGGTAGGTGGGATTTCATTTCCGCGAACTCAAAGTCTGGGGATAGACTGTTACGGTGTACACGCACAGAAGGAAGAGCGAGAGTTCGGGGAAACCATAAGAAAGGAACATTTTCTGGAGTATCAGAATTTGTAACCATATCATTGGCAGTCCCTGCATTGAAAAAACCTTGTCTCTCTTATGGACGCAATTCTTATTGGATGCGACACATATGTGCTAAGATAGTGTGCGCCGGGTAGTGACTCGGTGTAAAACGCGGAAATGATGTTCTCAAAGTCTTGTATGGCGACGGAGGAGCACCGACAAATGGACCTGATCATGGTCGGAGGGAAGCCTGACCTTGATAGGATGTTTTAGGACGCTGGACTGGTTGTAGGTTACTCATTAAGAAACGATACACTCTTGCGGAAACATTCCTTGATTCAGGAGACAGAATTGAAATATAATATCGCCGCACTCCCGGAGAAACCGAGCCTGACCGACAAGCAAATCCAAGATTTGCTGAACATTCCCAAGACGATCACCAAAAAATCTCCGGCAAGAGAAGCTTACAGAGAAGAGAAAAACCAGAAACGCTGCGACCTGGAACTCTATACACCCTCCGACGACGACACAGAGCTTTCGGTCTTTATTCGGCAGCACAGCAAGTTCATTGAAAACTTTTCCATAGGATTGCGCTATCAAACCAACATCAGTTCCCTGGGAACAATTACCCTTGTCCGCTATAACGGCGCACACGGAGAGTCAAGCCGACATCAAGACGGCCACTATGCTCTCCCGCACATTCACCGCATCAGTGAACAAGAACTGGCGGCTGGGAATACCAACCCTCAAGAGAGCCGGCGAGAAATCACGGACCGATACAGCACTTTTGAGCAAGCTCTAAGAATTTTCTTTGAGGATATTAGCGTCTCAAACTTTGCTGAGTATTTCCCCGAAGCGCTTCAGCCGAGGCTTTTCGATGAACATCCATAGCGTACGTAAATCCCTCAACAAACCCCTCACCTCTGGATTTGACCTTTATGAACGGCGCCCCGGCAACCACCAACTCATCCTCCCAATCCATCACGAAGACGGCGACATGGTTGAAATCTACCTAGAGGACAGCCCAATGGGGGAAGAGTACGTCCGCATTTGTGATTACGGCCTTACCCTTATGCGCCTTTCCTACACGTACGAGATTTCTACCCCTACCCGCCAGCAGATTTTCGACAGCATTCTCATTAATAGTGGAGTCAATTTTGAAGAGGGCGGCCTCTATCTCGACGCGCCTGTGGACAAACTTTACGAGAGCATCCTTCAGTTCGCGGGCTGCGCGCAGAAGGTGTGCAACATGCGCTACTGGAGCAGAGAGATCACGCGTAGTGCTTTCTACGATGACTTGGAAGAATATATTACATCGGACCTCAAGGACTTCTCTCCTTCTGCCGCCACATTTCCACTTCCTGATTATCCCACAAGTGTGGACTGGGCTCTCAGGAAAGAAAACTCTAACTTCTACGTGTTTGGCGTACACAGCAACGACAAGGCCAAAGTCGTAGCGCTTGCCTTGCTCGAATTTCGGCAGGCCCATCTGCCGTTCATCAGCCTCATAGTCCACGAGGCCATGGAAGCACTAGGCAAAAAAGAGCAACTGTTCCTCACTCGCAATGCCGACAAGCAATATCCAGGCTTGGCAGACTTCCAGGAGACGAGCGTTCGGGATATTCCCCGGCTCGTCGGTGTTCCCTCATAAAGAATCTTGGTTCTGGCGCAGTAAATGCAGACGCTCGTAGCTCTTCACTTCTTGCCTTACTCTGACTTCAGATCCTGCAGTGCTGAGAGGGAGGACAAATTTTGCCGCGAAATGTGATTGAGTTAAGTCAGAAGGTTGTTCCGTGTGGACTGAAGTGCAGCAATCTTTGCGGGAGCCCTTGAAAAGCATTTGCAGATAGCTGGGCGTAGTCGTTTAGACCCCAAAAGAACGGATTGTTGGGTACCTTTGCTAGCTTGAACCCTTCCCATAGGGCAATATGAGTTTGTAGAGATAGCTTGCCAGTTCTGACCAAGACAGTTGATTTGAAGAGTGCCCTGCCCCCGCCTTGTCCCAGGAGTATCCAGATGCTTCTCGACGATTTGATCGAAGTCATTGAAGAGTTGAGACGGCGAATCGCCAACCACGGCCCTACACTGAGTGTTAGCGAGACGCGCACGCGCGTGGCGTTGATTGACCCGCTCTTGCAAGTTCTTGGGTGGGACACAACAGATCCTTCAACGGTAATACCGGAATATGATGTCAGCGGACGCAAGATTGACTATGCATTGCTGGGGCAGAACAGCCTTCCAGTCGCTATCGTTGAGGCCAAGAGACTTGGCGGCCTACTGCAACCGTTTTTGAAACAGATGACATATAACGCCAATATAGCTGGTGTCGAGTTCGCCGGAATAACAGACGGTGACCGGTGGGAATTGTACGAGGTACTCAAGAGTGGCACGTCAGACGTAAGACAGTTGTTGAACCTAAAGATTTCATCGTCATCATCTCATCTTAGCGCTCTCAACCTGTTGCTCCTCTGGCGACCCAACTTGGCTTCGGGCCTAGTTGAACCAGCAAGAGTGCCAGTAGCCGCTTCCCCTTCAATCGATGACCCGGTATCACCCGTTTCTGATTCGATTGACTGGGTGCCACTGTCGAGGTTCGTTGCGCTTAAGACATCGGATCGTCCAGAGTTCATTCGATTTCCTGATGGCAGTGAACTTCAGCTGCTGTCCTGGTATGGCTTGGTTCAGCAGACGATTGGGTGGTTATGGTCCAAAGGGGTCTTAACGTCGGATAATGTCTCCGACTTTTCGACCAAAGACAGTTATTGGTTCCATACCGAAGCGATCCACCCATCTGGAAAGCCATTTTTTAGCCCTAAACCAGTCGCGGGAACGCCTCTGATCTTTGAAGCCAATTTAAGTAGGTTTGAATCCACAAAGAGAGCGAAGATTCTGATGAGCCGTTGTCGTCAGGATCTGTCTCGTGTTCATTTTGGGGTCATGCGCAAGTGACTCCTTTCTGCTCCGCTCGTTGTCACCGCATCTAAAATCTCTAGAACGACGAAATCTTCCCCGCATTTGCCCCAGATCCGGGAACACTTTCCTCCACTCCGCTCTTGAGCAGCGCGCGCGGCTCCGCTATAATCGGTGGGGGTATGTTGGGGGAGTCCATTAGCCGTCAGCCGGAGGGGGAACCTGTTGCGCGTTGTGCTCGTTAGCAAGGCGCTCGTTGTGGGCGCGTATCAGAGGAAGGCGGAGGAGATCGCGCGCCTGGGGGTGGAGTTGACGGTGCTGACGCCGCCGAGTTGGCGGGACCGGCGCGGGTTACAGAGGGCGGAACGGTTGCATACGGTCGGCTACGAACTGCGTACGATTCCCATCCTATTCAACGGCGCTTATCATATGCACTTTTATCCTACTCTGGTAAAGGCGCTGCGGGAGCTGAAACCGGAGGTTGTGCATGTGGATGAGGAGCCATACAATTTGGCTACGTTTCTCGGTGTGCGGGCGGCGCGGGCGGTGGGCGCGAAGCCTCTCTTCTTTACGTGGCAGAACCTGCTCCGACGCTATCCGCCGCCATTCAACTGGTTCGAGCGCCTTGTATACCGCGCTTGTGCGCTGGCGATTGCGGGGAATGCCGAGGCCCGCGAAGTTCTTGAGCGCAAGGGTTACGAGGGCGAGGTCGTGGTGTTGCCGCAGTTCGGCGTCGATCCTGCGATCTTCCGGCCGCAGGCGGAGTTGGATGGGGTGGGGAGCGCGAAGGAGGACGAGGCGTTTCACGTTGGCTACGCCGGGGGTCTGTTGCCAGAGAAGGGGCTGGACCTGCTGCTGCGGGCGTGTGCCGATCTCGAGGGCAGTTGGCGGTTAACGCTGGTGGGCAGCGGGGAAGAGATCGAGGCGCTGCGGAAACTGGCTTCCGAGTGCGGCATCGCAGACCGGGTGACGTTGGGCGTCAGACTGCCCAGTGGGGCGATGCCCGACTTCTATCGCTCGCTGGACGTGCTGGTGCTGCCGAGCCGGACGCGGCCCAACTGGAAGGAACAGTTTGGACGGGTCCTGATCGAGGCGATGGCCTGCGGGGTGCCGGTGCTTGGCAGCAGTAGCGGAGAGATCCCCAACGTGATCGGAGATGCCGGAGTGGTATTCCCAGAAGGGGATGTGGAGGCGCTGCGGTCGCAATTGCAGCGGTTGATGCAGGATGGGGTAACTCGCAGCCACTTTGCCTCTGCGGGGAGGCAGCGGGTGCTAGCCCGTTACACGATGGAAGAGATTGCACGCCAAACGGTGGCGGCCTACAGGGCGGTGGTCCATGGCCGCTAGCAGTTCACTGGAAGTTACTGACTATGAGAGTCGTCGTCAACGCCCAACTCCTCCATACAAGAGGTGGTTACCGGGGGGCCGGGGTCAGCAACTACTGCCGCAACCTGCTGACAGCGCTTGCGGACGAGACCGACGGAACCAAGGTGACGGCCTTCGTCAATGACCGCGATTTTCGCCTCTCGCAGAGGCATCCAGGGATGGAGTTGCGCTATACGCGCTGGCCGGCGGGCGATCCGGTGCCGCGCATCATCTGGGAGCAGACGGCGCTGCCGCTGGCGGCGATGACGGCGCAGGGGAACCTTGTGCACGGCTTGGTGAATACATTGCCGCTGGCGACGAGGGTGCCCGGAGTGGTGACGGTGCATGATCTCAGTTTTGTACGGATGCCGGAGCGTTTCCCCCGTCTCAAGCGGTTCTACCTTGGGCAGTTGTGCCGTGCCAGCGCCCGACGGGCGCGGCGGGTTATCGCTGTCAGCAAGCAGACGGCAGCGGACGTGCGGGCGGAGTTCGGGGTCGAAAGTCGGCGCGTGGAGGTGGTGTATAATGGGGTCGGCCAGCAGTTTCGGCCTCTACCGGCTGCCGAGGTCACCGATTTTCGCGATCTCATGGGGTTGCCGGAGAGGTTCCTGCTCTATGTTGGCACATTAGAGCCGCGCAAAAACCTACCCCATCTGCTACGGACTTTTGCGAAGTGGCGGGCGGAGAGTGCAATCGGGCGAGACGTAGGGTTGGTGGTGGCGGGCGGCAAAGGCTGGCATTACCAAGAGATTTTCTCTCTGGCGGACGAGTTGGGCTTGACGGGCGGACGGTCGGAGGAAGGGCCGGTTGTGCAGTTCCCCGGTTTCCTGCCGGAGCGAGACCTGTGCTTGTGGTATAACGCGGCCAGCGGATTCGTTTACCCCAGTCTGTTCGAGGGATTTGGTTTGCCGGTGTTGGAGGCTATGGCATCGGGGACACCGGTCATCTGCAGCAACACGCCGAGCCTGAAGGAGGTGGCCGGCGACGCGGCGCTGATCGTACCGGCGCGTGACCAAGCTGCACTCCAAAACGCGTTCGAATGTCTGTTCACAGATCAGCAAACCACCACTGGGTTGCGAAAGCTAGGACTTCGGCAGGCGAGGAATTTCTCGTGGGAACGGACTGCGAGAGAAACGATGGATGTATATGAAAGTGCAGTCAATGGAGGATAGAGGACGGTACATAGCAGGAGCAGCATTTCCCACACCGCAGGCCACTGGCCACTGAATGGATGCCGATGTCAACCGTACAGATGAAACAGCGCCATGGCCGCCCGACATCCCAACAGACCCTCAACGGGCGGCGGACAAGCGGGGAGGCAACAGGATCACCTGACAGAAGCTGGTTGATTTCCCTGCTCATACGGGTTCCGTCGCGGTGGTGGCCGGCGCTACTGCGCATCAGCGATCTGATTCTGATCGTTGCCGCGTTTGTGATGGCCTACTGGGTGCGCTACCGGCTGCAATGGTTCCTCACCGTCGATCCGGCCAACCAGGCTGAGCTGGTCACCTATCTGCCGTTCGGACTGGCGCTGGTTTTTCTCCTTTTTTGTTCGTTTCAGTTCTCCAAGGTCTACGTTTACCGACGAGACCGCCTCTGGATTGAGGAGGTCTACGCCATCGCGAGCGCGACCACGATCGGTGTTGTCGTCCTCATCATTCTGAATCTGGCCTTCGGGCAGTTGTCTTTCAGTCGTCTGATCTTTCTGTACACGGCGGTGCTGGTCACGCTGTTGCTGGGAATCAGCCGGGCGGTGATCTACACGGTACGGGGCTATCTGCGCAACCAGGGGATCGGCCTGGAGCGTGTGGTGTTGGTGGGCGCCGGCGACGTTGGGCTGATGGTGATGCGCACGATTGCGGCGCGCCCGAGCCTCGGATACGAACTGGTCGGCTTTCTAGACGACGATCCGGACATCAATCAGACGGACATTGGCCGCTTTCAGGCACTGGGCCCGCTGACCAACTTCTACGACATCCTGCAAAACAGTGACATCGACACGGCCATTATCTGCCTGCCCTGGCGGAGCCACCGCATCGTGGCGCGGTTGCTTCATCTATGTGAACAGAACGGTGTCAGGGCACAGATTGTGCCGGACTTTTTCCAGTTGACGAAGAACCAGATGCAGGTGGAGCGGCTAGACGGGATTCCGCTGATCACGACGCGGGCGGTATCGATTGCCGGCTGGAATTTGTTCGTGAAGCGGGCGCTGGATGTGACCCTGGCCACTGTCATGTTAGTTTTGGGGTTGCCGCTGGCGGCGCTAATCGCGCTGGCTGTCCGTTTCAGTTCGCCGGGATCGATTATTTACTCCCAGACGCGCGTCGGGCGCAACGGACGGCAGTTCAAGATTTACAAATTTCGCTCGATGATCGCGGATGCCGATGCACAGCTTGACGAGATCGCCGATCTCAATGAGGCGACGGGGCCGCTTTTCAAGATGCGCGACGACCCGCGCCGCACCTCGGTTGGGCGGATTCTGCGCCGCTTGAGCCTGGACGAGCTGCCGAATCTGATCAATGTGCTGCGCGGCGAGATGAGCCTTGTGGGGCCCCGTCCCAATGTGCCGGAGGAGGTGGCGCAGTACAAGGACTGGCACAGTAAGCGGCTGTCGGTCAGCCCGGGGATGACGGGGTTATGGCAGGTCAGCGGCCGCAGCGATCTGACTTTCGATGAAATGGTCCTGCTCGACATTTACTACGCCGAGAACTGGAGTGTGACACTGGATCTGAGCATTCTGCTGCGCACTATCCCGAAGGTCTTGGGCGGAGAAGGGGCTTATTGAGAGTTTTCGGTTTTTGGTTTCTGGTTTTTAGTTGCGCCGCTCATACACGATTGTTCCCTCGACTTGCGCCTTGAGTTTCCAAGGCCTTGAAAACCCCACTGGCAGGCAGTAGTTCAGTCACTCCCCTTTAATCTAAGACCCATGCGCTCCGGCTGGAAGAGGCGGGGCTCCATTTCGCGCAGGTCGGGGGCGACGGCGAGGGGGAACTCGCATTGGGCGAGGACGTCTTGCTCAAGGTTGGCGCCGGGCGCGATTTCGATTACGGTCCAGCCGTGGGCGTCGAGGCGGAGCACGCAGCGTTCGGTGATAACGAGCACGTTCTGGCCGGTCTGGCGGGCGCGGCGGCCGCTGAAGGTGACATGCTCGACCTCGTTGACGAACTTGCGTACTCTGCCCTCGCGCTCGATGTGCAGGTGGCCGTCGACGACGTCGAGGCGGGCGCCGGCGGTGTACGTGCCGCTGATGACGATGTTGCGGGCGCTGGCGGTTATGTCGACGAAGCCGCCGACACCGGCGGTCACGTGGGGACGGGCGGCAAGCCTGGAGACGTTGATGTTGCCCTCGCGGTCGATCTGCATGAAGGAGAGGAAGCAGCGGTCGAAGCCGCCGCCCTGGAAGTAGCTGAACTGGTCCGGTGAGGGGATGATGGCCTGGGTGTTGGCTGAGCAGCCGAACTGGAAGCCCCCCAGCGGCATGCCGCCAACGGCGCCCTGCTCGATCACCCAGGTGACGGCACCGTCCAGGCCTTCTTCCAAGAGAACGCGGGGCACGAGCGCGGAGATGCCGAAGCCGAGATTAACGGCTTCGCCGTCGCGGAGCTCGAGCGCGGCGCGGCGGGCGATCACCTTCTGCAGGCCCCACTCTGCCAACTCGAAGGTATCAGATGGGACGCGCACCTCGCCGCTGATGGCGGGGTCGTAGTCGGTCTGGGTGGTCTGCATGGCGTCGGGGACGACCACGACGGCGTCGACGAGAACGCTGGGCACGCGTACGTTCTGGGCGAGGAGGGTGCCGGCGGCGACGCGACGCTCGACCTGGGCGATAACGACGCCGCCGTTGTTGTGCGCGGCCAGGGCGACATCGTAGGCGCCGAGAAAAGCGCCCTCGCGCTCGAAGGTGAGATTGCCCAACTCGTCGGCTGTGGTCGCCCTGATCAGAGCTACGTCCGGGTGCAGGGCGCGCAAATAGAGCCACTCCTGGTCGTCGAACTCCACCAATTGCACGATATCTTCACGGGTGCGCTCGTTCATGCGGCCGCCCTGGCGCCGTGGATCGAGGTAGGTGTCCATTCCCAGTTGGGTGAGGACGCCGGGGCGTTTGGCCGCGGCCTCGCGCAGCTGGTGGAAGATGAGGCCGCTGGGAATGTTGTAGGCTTCGACTTCGTTCTCGTAGATCATGCGCCAGATGGCGGGTGATTCCATGGAGGAGGGGCCTGAGGGGAGAGACCCGGCGATCACGCGCGCCAGCAGGCCGGGGCGGGCGATGTGGTCGATGCCGTCGATGCCATACATGTCGCCGGCGGCGATGGGATGGATGGTGGTCAGGTTTTGCGGATGGCCGTGCTGGTCAAAGCGCTCGCCCAGGGCCTGCAGCAGCGCGTCGGGGCAGAGCAGTCCGCTGGAGGAGTTGACAGCGACTATAGCGCCGTCGGGGATGAGGGCTGCGGCTTCGGAGAGAGTGACAAAACGGGTGCGCGGCATCGGTCAGATTCACCTTTGCGGGAGAGGCGGTCGCGTGAGTTAGGGCAGAATGGAACCACGCGGCCAAGGGGTCGCGATGGATCCATTATAGCGTTACGAGCGTTGTGTGCAAGGGTTGGCGGCTACGTCCCTGGTCAAGAGGAGCGCGATGGAGGAACAGTGGCGGAAATGAGACGAGCTATGCACGCAGGCGGTGGTAGGCCTGGTCGCCGATGGCGGCGGTGGCGTTGCGGCCGATCTCGTCGGCCTGCAGGAGGGCGGTCCAGGTATTTTCGGGGGTGACGTCGAAGGGCTCGTTGTCCATGAGCGGCGTGTTAGCGCTGTGGGCCATGGCTTCTTGCAGGTCGGGGCCGACGGCTGCGGCGTCGATGGAGAGTTGGGCCAGGTGGGTGGGCAGGCCGATTTCGGCGCAGAAGCGGGCGACCTGTTCGCATTCGTCCAAGGACTGCTCCAGAGTCAGTTGGGTGAGCAGTCCCATAGCGACCATTTCACCGTGCAGGTAGCTTTCGCGTGCGACGGGGAGGCGGGTGAAGCCCATGGCAACGGCGTGGGCCGCGGTGACACCGCCGCTTTCGAAGCCGATGCCGCTCAGTAGCGTATTGGCTTCGATCACGCGCTCGAGGGCGGGATTGGTCTCGCCGCGGTAGTTGGCCTCGGCGGCGGTGGTGCCATCATCGAAGACGGTCTGGGCGCAGAGTTCGGCGATGGCCTGGGCGGCGATTGTGGGGCGTCCGCCGATGACGGCGCGGCCGGCCGGGTTGCGGTAGCAGGTGCGGGCTTCGTAGCGGGTGGCGAGTGCGTCGCCCATGCCGGCCACCAGGTAGCGCACGGGCGCGGCCGCGATCAGCTGGGAATCGACTACCACAAACGCGGGGCTGTCGGGGAAGGACTCGCCACCGTGGGCGATACCTTCGTCGGTGTAGATGACGGATAGGGCGGAGCAGGGCGCGTCGGTGGAGGCGATGGTGGGGACGATGACGACGGGGATATTGAGCCGGACGGCAACGCATTTGCCGGCGTCGAGACATTTGCCGCCGCCGACCGCGATCAGGCTGTCGAAGGGCGTTTCCTTTGCTCCCAGGCTGGCGGCGGCGCGCTCGATCTCGGTGTAGGAGCACTCGCCCTCGAAGATTTCGACCGCGGCCTCGATGTGCATGGCGCGCAGGCCGCTGAGCAGTTGCTCGCCGTGGCGGCGCATTCCACCGGCGCTGATGTAGACAGCAGGTCGTGTGCTGGGGACCAGCTCCAGGAAGACGCCGAGTTGGTCGAGCAGACCGGGTCCTTGCACGTAGCGAGCCGGCGCGATCAGTCCGGTGGGCGGGGTGTCCCGGCCTGTGCCTTCGAGCGAGAATATGGGCTTGGGGGAGAAATCGATTTGGGTAGTCATGGTGTAGGTCAGTGATTAGTGGGCGCAGGCCGTGATCGTGTATGCAGCATTGTCGTCGGATTCGCTAGTAAGCGCAAGGGGGAAAAGCTGCTGTCAGAGGGTCAACTCGCTGACGCGGTCGGTGATGACGTCGACGAGGCGCAGGTCGTAGTCGAGGTGGGGCGCTTCGAGGAGGGTGAGGTTGGGGTGGCGGCGGCGGGCGTCGGCGAGGAGCTGCGGGAGGTCCTGGCGGAGATGGCGACCGCGGTGGAGGAAGTAGGGCAGGGCGACGATTTTGCGGGCGCCTTGTGCGGCGAGATCGTCGATGGCGTCGGCGATGGTGGGGGCGTTGCAGTCGAGATAGGCGGTTGCGGCGAGGGGGTAGCCGGTCTTTGCGTGCAGCCAGGCGGTCATCTGTCTGACGGGTTGGTTGGCGTATTCCAGGGGCGTGCCGTGGGCCATTACCAGGAGTGCGGACTGCGTCCCGTTGGCCGCGCCGGGCGCCGGGTCGACGGTTTGGACGCGCTCAAGGGCGATGGCGGCCAGTTTTTCATGGAAGCCGAAACAGGGCGCGACGCGGATGGTCAGCTGTGGGAACTGTACGGCGACTTTGGCGACGTCGGTGGGTAGATCTTCCTGGACATAGACGCCGTCGATGAGGAAGTAGGGTTGGATAACGACAGAGGTTGCGCCGGCGCCGACGCATTTGGCGACGGCTTCGACGATGGTGGGGCGGCTGAAGTTGAGGAATCCGGCCTCGGCGATGGGCGCGATATTACGTTCACGCAGGCGTGCGGCGAGCCGGATCATGGAGGCACCGCTGTCGCTGTGAATGCTGCCGTGGCCGATGAGGACGATACTGTTCATTAGTTCGCGGTCGGCCGGCGTTGGCCTCCGGAACCGGACCAACGGGAGCTAACCCTAGGTAAGATGTAGGCCGCACTCGAGCTTGTTGAGCCCGACCCAGCGGCCGGCGCGCAGGTCGCCGCCGGGTTGGACGGCCTGGGTGCAAGGCCAGCAGCCGATGCTGGGGTAGTTCTGCTCGTGCAACTCGTTGTAGGGGACGTCGTGGGTATGGATGTAGGCCCAGACGTCGGCTTCGGTCCATTTTACCAGAGGAGAGATCTTTACGACACCGTACTTGTCATTCCAGCGTAGGACGGGCGTGCCGGCGCGGGTGGGCGACTGGTCGCGGCGCAGAGCCGAAACCCAGGCGGTGCTGCCCAGCAGGGCCTTTCCCATGGGCACGACTTTGCGGATGCTGCAGCATTGGTCGGGATTGCTGCGGTAGAGGTCGGGGCCGTGGGTGCGCTCCTGCTCGGAGATGGTCAAGTCGGGCGAAACGCGGCGGAAGGGGCGGTTGTAGTGGCGCTGGGCGCGGTCGATCAGGGCGAGAGTTTCGGGGAAGAAGTAGTCGGTGTCGATGTAGAAGATGTCTACACCGGGGTTGATGCGCATGGCCATGTCGATCAGCGCCATGCCGCTGGCGCCGAAGGCTGAGCCGATAGTAAAGCCCTCACCGAACTGTCCTATCGCCCACGCCAGGATTTCTTCTGCGGAATAATCTTCCAGGCGGCGGTTGAAATGGCTGATAGCGTCCGGCTGCCAAGTATCAAACGAGAGTGTTTCCTGCACGAAAGCAATCACAGCTTGTTCCTCTATATTTCATCCTATCCACAGCCACAATTACGGTCTGTTTGCGGTGCCTGCGCAACGGTAAATGGTTCGCGCATAGAGTCGGCACGCCACGGCAATGGGGCTACGGATATGGGATTGATTCAGTTGTGAAGAAAAGTTAGCGGGCGCTCATCGCGGTGAGGTGCGTCTAGAGTTTGGTAGCCCTGTCCACGCAGGGTTGACGCACGTTTCTGTTGGATGAGCCTGTCAGGGAATTAGCTACAACAACAGGAGCAACAACAGGAGGAGGTGGTACACAAGCAGCTAGAGGAGGAGGAGATGACAATCTTGTCGGAGTGGGACAGATGGGATTGTCTGCCGGGCGAGGCCGCCCGACTGGGTTGGTCATACGTTTGGATACGCATTTCCTTGTGCTCCTTCTCAGCCTGATATGAAGCGCTGGCAAGACCATAGTGCGGGCTCTGCCTAGCCGCTTCGCCCCACTTTTGTGAGGTTGGAGAACAGTATACACAAGGTTGAGGGGTGTGTCAATATCGAAAAAAGCTTGATCTGGCCAAGTTGTCCGGAGCCGGATTTGCAGGAAGTTGGGAGTACTGGGCGCTCGTGGGCAGTTCGTATGCGCTTGGTACAAGAGCCTGTGAGTGTCTTCGAGCATTCACGTGTGTGGGACGGTTGTCTGGTGCTTGATGCAGGGCTCTTTGGAGCCTGTCAGGATGACAGTCGCGCAGGGAATCCGGTGAGGGCTCGTATGAACGTTGTACGAGAGATCACGAGTGTTTACGCAGGTTGACGAGAGCCGGGCGGACGTCTGAAGAGGCGTTCGCCCGTTGCTGAGTTTCCGAACTGTTGGAGTCAGCAACGGGCGAATCGGGGGATTGTGGATGAAGGCGATTGGGAGGTCCCCGGCCACTGAATGTCAATCTCGTTATTGAGGCTGGTTTCGAAGTCGAAATGTCTGGGGCGCATCCGGGTTGTACAGAGCAGAGTTCAGGCTGACAGACAGTTTGGAAAGCTTGGGAGGTGGTCATTGGCCGGTGGGGGGCGGCGGCAGGTGATCGAAGAAGAGTATGTCGCGCAGGCAGTTGCCACTGGGCTGGGGGGCAGTTCGCCTGTCGTCCTGAGTAGGCCAGCCGTGCCACCAGACCGCGATGTTCTGGTCCGGCTGGTGTGGCTGGAAGGTACACGGGTAATCGGCGAATCGCGATTCCGAATAGGGGCAGGGATAGAGAATCGGTTCAATGCCGACAAAGAGGACGTAGGTGAAGTATTTCCGACCGAGGAATCCGCCGAGAGCCGTGCTGAGGAGCACTGCAGCCAGCAGGATGCTGAGTCTTGTCATTGCTGTCCGCTCCTCAGCGTTCCCGGGGGCAGTGGGTCATGGTAGAGGAAGTCGAGGACGCAGCTTCTCTGCGGCTGGTAGCGAATATATATGGGGTCGATAGACGGCCAGGCATAGTACCACTGTGCACCTTCGGGTACGGGCTGGTCCGTGTATTCCCAACAGTTGCCTGCGTTCTCTGAATCCTGGCAGGGGTAGACGAAGGGTTCCCGAGTGGTGAAATAGATGGAGTTGAGGTAGTAACTTGCAACGCTGCTGATGCTCGTGCATCCGATGACAAGCGCTGCGAGCAGGCTGGCAAACTTTGCTTTGGACATTTCTCCCCCTAGTCTTGTGCGGGGTCGTATCAGCGTCGGGACTGACCGTTTCCCCGCACAAGACGGGCTGTGCCACAGCTTACTACACGGGATTCGGCCGGATCAGGAGTGGGTTTTGTGTAACTCACGCGAATCCGGTATTGCCATAGTTTGGATGGAACTTGGATTCCGGTCATCCCATGCGTGCTGCGGACAGGCATAAAGCTTAGCAGATTTGCGCGGCGGTTTCTCGCCAAAAGGGGACCAGTTTCGGGAACTACTGCTGCCGGAATCGGAAGATTGGATGTGGTGGGGAGGGTGATTGGGTTGTGAATTGGAGGGTTTTGGAGAGGTCTGCCGGTCAGGAGATGACGAGTTCCAGGGTAGTGAGGTTCAGGTTGGGGGATTGTTTGGACAGATGGAGCATTTGACGCCGGCGACCTGGTTGGCGTCGTTGTAGTCGAGGACGATGCCGGGTGCGACCTCTTCGGATTCGACGATGGTGGAGTCGTTGAGGCGGAGGTAGAGGGCGTCGGCTTCTTGGTTGATGTGGAGCTTCATGGGTTTGGGTGATTGCTCCGTAGCCACGAGTTACACTCCCTACCCGGCTGCGACCTGGTCTTCTATCTCGCGGGCGGGCGCTTTTTCGAAGACAACCTGCTTGAGCGTTTCCGGGTTGTGCACGCGCCGGGCGGCGTCGAGGATTTCGATGCCGGCGAGGTGGTTGGCGGCGTCGTAGTCGAGGGCGATGCCGTCTTCGAGGTGCTTCGTGGTTACGGTGGTGTCAGTGAAGCGGATGTATAGGGCATCTACTTCGCGATCGTAGGTTATTTTCATTGTAGACGGGGGGTCCAGGTCGAACGCGTGCAGGAATCGAGAGTTCGGCCAAGACTCTAGCTTTGATTATTTGCTCTTGACTTAGAGTAGGCTGGATTGTTGGGGTTCATTTGATTTGCGCGGTTGTTGCGGGCTGCAGCATTTGCCGGATTGTTCGGATTCTTCTGGTTGGTATGGTGGTCCAGGTCACTGCCGCTTCTCTTAGGGCTTGCAAGTTCCTGAAAGACATATCCAACAATTGCCACAATCACGAATGTCACCACTTTCACCAATAGAGATTTGACCATCTCGCCCTCCTTTTGTTCAAACTGCTACACACTTTAACCATTTGCCGGTACGAACGTGCTCCCTTCGTTTGGGGTTCCCGCTCATCTACATAAGCATCCTTAACAGAACATCCGGTTAGTCATTTATATCAAGCCGCGTGCCGAACGCCAATAGTGTTTTCGGGCGGAGGTTTCACTTCAGACTGGTTTTGTAAACTGATGCCGTCTGATGGTTTTGTCCAGAGGTTTCCTATTCTCTGTACTGTGGACACGAAACTGAACCACAATCTAAGGAGTACATTGGAGCTAGTCACCAGCAGCGGACAGGCGCAGTGCATAGGTGAAGGGGTAGTGGCAATCCCGTACTCTTACGGGAGAGGGGGCCTCTGGGCGCCTTTTCCTCCATGCGCCGAAGGCTCGGCGCAACACTTGACATTTGGGTGGCCGATAGATAAGAAAATCTCCTCGTCATAACCCAGAAGATTTCAGGGCACGCGTCGAACTCATATGTCATAAACTGGGAGCCACTTTGCCTGGGATAAGGCGCTGTGCTATCGTTGACGCCAAAAGCCATTCATTGAAAGGAATCGATTATGACTGCCCTTTTTGGACGCGAGTATAGCCGGCGGGAGCTGGTGGATTTGGTTGGGGATATGTCGCAGCTGGCGGGGGCGCGGAAGGCTGAGTTGGTGGAGGGGATTGAGCGGGGGTCGGATTTGATTGAGGTGTTTAATGCTTCGGGGCTGTGCTTTTCGGTGTTGCCGGGGCGGTCGCTGGATATTGCTTCGGCGCATTATAAGGGGATGTCGCTGTGTTTTCGCAGCAGTACGGGCGACGTGGGGCCGGCGTTTTATGAGCCGGAGGGCAATGGCTGGCTGCGGGGGTTTTTTGGCGGGCTCACAGTGAGTTGCGGGATGACGTTTACGGGGCACCCGGAGGTGGACCCGGAGGAGGAGAACGAGGAGCTGGGGCTGCACGGGCGGCTGGCGTTTCTGCCGGCGAAGAATGTGGTGGCGAACGCGGGCTGGGAAGGGGAGCAGTACGTGGTGCGCGTGCACGGGAAGATGCGGGAGGCGGTATTTTTCGGGACGAACCTGGAGTTGACGCGGGAGATTTCGACGGTGCTTGGGGAGAAGTCGATTCGCATTTACGACCGTATCGAGAATCTGAGCGTGGACCCGTCGCCGTTGATGTTTGTGTACCATTGCAATCCCGGATTTCCGGTGCTGGACAGCGGGACGCGGTTGCTGATCAACAGTGAGAAGACGACGGAATGGCTGGAGGATAAGGAGGTCGGGCCGGAGGTTTACCAGGTGGCGAAGCCGCCGCAGGAGGAGGCCCACGACGATGTGTTCGTGCACAGGCCGGTGGCGGATGCGGACGGGAACGTGCATGTGGGGCTGGTCAATGATGGGTTGGGGCTGGGGCTGTATTGGAAGTTCCCGATTGCGGAGATCCCGCTGGTGAACCAGTGGCAGCATTTCCATCGCGGGACGTATGTTACGGGTGTGGAGCCTGGGAATGTGAGTATGCTGGGGCGGGCGTGGAACCGCAGGGAAGGCTATCTTACGCATATTCAGCCGGGCGAGGTGCGGGAGTTTCATTTGGAGATCGGGGTGCTGGATGGGGCGGAGGAGATTGGAGAGTTTGAACAGCAGTTTTGAGTAGTCAGTTTTTAGTTTTTAGTGGGCTACTAGCCCATGTTCTGTGTTGGTGCTGTTTGCGATCTGCCTGGGTCCGGATTGACGGAACGCGCCGTCGGGATTTCTATGGCGGGCGCTTGATGGTCATAGCGGTGAACGTTGGGGATATATGGGAGTGGCCTCGCTTGTCTTGCCTGCGCTGGCACATACTCGGAATCTG
>VXOE01000142.1 GCA_009840225.1 Caldilineaceae bacterium SB0662_bin_25
TTATGTTTTTTACTTCCCCCTCCCGCCCCCCCCCGCCCCCTCGCGGGGGGGGCGGGGGGCGCCCGGGCCGCCCGCGGCCGGGGGCCCCCCCCCCCCCCCCCCCCACGCCCCCCCCCAAACCTCCCGCCGCAGCGAATATAAGGATAATTCGACCTTGACGACCCGCTGCGACCGAACTTCCATCCACCAAGCTATCGTGCCTTGAACCCAATGTGAGCCAACGCAGGCAAGGCAACTCCCAATTGGGCCCAACGTAAACCGTTGTGATCATCAAGAGCCTGCTACAGAACTAGGGAGTGCCTAACAGCCTGGACGGCAGCCGATACGTAGCGATAGCGGACTACGCCTGCAAGGCAAAGATGTACCTCAGCCTCCGGCTGTCCAGGTCGACATGCTTTCGGTACATTCCCAGTACCGGACCAAAGCCTCAGATTTCCACTTGGGGTCTCAATAGGAGAGGATTAGGGAAGCTCTTCTTGCCCGCGCCTGTCGAAGTGAGATTGAAGCGGGCCTCCGCCGCGGGGGGCGCTACGTCTGGCCAGCCCTGCTGCGGATATGTGGCGCCGACAACGCCACCGTCAGCAAGCAAACCACGAAGATGACCAGTAGAACGCCAGCACCGATCGGATGCAAAGCCGCCATTTCACCTTCAAAATAAGCGATCAACAGGCTGATCGCAATGGCCCCATTGCCGACAATCGCCGCCAGCAACCAGGCCGGATGCAGGTCCCTTTCCATCGAAGCCGCCAGCAGTCCAATCCCCAAACCAATCAACGCCCCGCCTCCTATACGAGCCGTCCACGCTGATCCAAGCGTTACCCCGGCTGCCACGAACAACTCTCGCGGATACACTAGCAGCAGCAGCCCCAGCCCCAATCCGATCAGGATAGCATTGACCCGCAAAAAGAGGCGCGCCGGGCGGTAGTGGTCTGTGAAAGTATATGCCATCTCAGATTCAGTGCGCTTTCAGGTGAGAGGCCTGCCAGGCCGGTCGCAGTAGGGCCGCATCCGCTAATCCTGTTCACCTCACGGCTCCGGCAGTATAGCAAACCCTTCCTGACCTGTCAGCCCGACAGGACACGTCCCTTCTCCCCGCAACTGCCCTTCGCCCACAGCTGACCCGTCCCCTCCCATTTCGTTCCCAGCTAGGTCACTGTGATACACTGCCTGCTACGCGCCGCTGCGGCCCATCCAACTCTGATTTGGCAGAGCAAACCTGGCACGTCGGGACATCGACCTATCCGAAAGGCGTAGGGAAACACACATAAGAGGAGCCCACCCGTGAGCCAAAGGATCTGGATCGTCCGCCATGGCAATCGCGAAGACTTTCAGAACCCCGGCTGGGCCAAAACCGCTTCTCGGCCCTTTGACCCCGCTCTGTCCGCCGACGGGGAGACGCAGGCGAAGGAAGTAGGCCTGAGCCTGCAGGGCGAACAGGTCCACCGTGTCTTCGCATCCCCCTTCCTACGCACAATTCAGACAGCCTCACACATCGCCGACGCACTTGACCTGCCGGTATGCCTCGAACCGGGCATCGGCGAGATCCTGCCCAACGTCTCTTCCACGCCGGAACTGTTGCCTGAAGACGAACGCCGCCGGCGTTTTCCCCGCATCGACGAGGAGTACGCTGCCACCTATGAGCTTCCTTATCCGGAGACTTCGGAAGAGGGCCACGAACGGGCCGCGCTCGCCGCGCGCACGCTGACCGACAGCTTTCCCGACAAAAACATGCTCATGGTTACCCACGGCGCCCCGGTCGTCGGTATCGTGCGCGGCCTGACCGGTCTCGCAGACCGCATCTCCGTGCCCCTGTGCTGCATCTTCACCCTGCAGCGAAATGACAGCGGCTGGGACGTTATAAGGCTCTCCGAGACCTCTCACCTCAGCAACCAGGAGTCCAGCAAGCGCTTCGCTCACTCCGGTTGAATCCTCAGCCTGAGTGGTACCAGCCGGCCGTCCGCCCGCGCCGCATAAATCTCAGCCGCGTGGTCCGCCGTATGTGCCGACGTCGATACGAGCAGATTTACGACGTTACCCCGTTCACCTTCGTCATACTCCACCTCCGTCCGCATGGCCTCGTCGCTCATCCTTCGGCAACGGTTGACGATGCGCCGGTGGCAGGTGGCCAGCCCGTCCAACACCTCGATCATCGTCAAGCCGGCGCGAGCATCCTGAAGCCGTGCGTTAACCGTATCCACTTCCCCACTCGCCCATTCGGAAAACTCGTCTCCGCCATTAACCTCCGGGCCCTCCGAAAGCGCGTCCGTCAGCGAAATGTCAGGCCAGCGCTTAACCAGCTCCAGTACATACTCGTCCCATGCAAGGATGTGGGCCAGAAGGTCGCGTACGGTCCAGTCCCCGCCGACTGGTACCGTCGTGCAACTCTCCTCCGTAAGGCCTGTGATGGAGTCCAACAGGTTGTTGAAATGACGCCGGTAAAAGCGGAACAGACGCTCGCGGCCCCAGCGGTCGGTCGAAAAGCAATAGCGATGTACGTCAACCGCGTGCTCAGCCACGTGTTCAGGCATTCGCTCCAGCAGCATTTTCACGATCTGGCTGCGTTGGCCTCGGTCCTCGTACTCCGCCTCAATCTGGTCGTCAGTGAGTGATAGCGCGAAACTGATCAACGCCTGCCGCGCCTCGTCCGCCTCCGTCAGTACCGTGTCCCAGCTTCGATTCTCGCTCGCAGCCATTTCGTCATTTGACTCCACCGACGAAGGTAAAGGCTCCACCCCGTGAGGATCGATCGCCGACTGCATTCGTCGCAGTTGGAAACTGTCCCAGTATGCAATGTGCGCCGCCGATGCCAGTGGAGTCCACCCGTTTTCAAGACAGGGTCGCGTGTACTCCTCAGGTTCCAGCAGAAACAGAGGCCATCGATAATTGAGATAGCTTCTGCGCAGTTTTTCAGCGTATTCGGCTCCCAACTCGCCGGCAGGAGCCGCTGGAAATTGCGTCATGTTTTTCTTTCCTTACGTTTTGAATGAGCGCAGTCGGTTAAATGCCGCCGCCAACTCGTGGCGTCGAAACTGGGCGAACTCCCCTGTCCGGCGGCGCTCCAGCACATCCAATCCTTCTGCTTCGATATCGGCCATGATTAGGTCCAGAATCTCAGACAGAGAACGACGCCCATCGATATACCGGCGCCGGGCGTAGTCGAGCGCCGCCCCGATCGCCCGCGTCTGTCCCCAATGCACGATCTGCTCCACTGCCGCCAGGTCCAGCGTTTCCCTCCCGAACTGGATCGTCTGTATTCCTCTCGTCCTGATATTTGACTCTCTTCGCCCTTTCCTTGGGTCGACGCTCCCAGACCGCGGCCTGCGCTCTAGGCTGACATCGAACCCGCTGTTATCCTCAATAATCCGGCCGGTAGGATAGTCCGCGGCAACCGCCGCTGCGCGCGCAGTCACATCGTGGGGCCGAAACGTCTCCATTGCAACAACCGTGTCGGCTACATCCAGGTAATCGCCGCTGCCGCCAACCACGAGCACTGTGCTGACGCCAAACTCACTGTACATCCGGGTCACTCGGTCGATATACGGTGTGATCGGCTCACTTTCCTTCGGCACCAGGGCCTGCATCCGGGCATCCCGTATCAGGAAGTTCGTAGCGGCCGTATCCTCGTCAATGAGCAGCCCGCTTGCCCCCGACTCCATCGCCTCAACGATCGCTGCCGCTTGGCTTGTCGAGCCGCTGGCATTCTCGCTCGAAAAACGGCGCGTCGACTTCCCCAGTGGCAGATCCCCGATGAAGGCCGAGATATCAGCCCCGCTGACCGCCCGCCCGTCCTCCGCCCGTATCTTGACCAGATCCGGCGCGCTGACAACAAGCTCGCGGCCGTCACCCGGGCGGTGGTTGTACACGCCCCGTTCAATCGCCCGCAACAGCGTCGACTTGCCGTGGTAGCCTCCCCCGACAATGAGCGTCACGCCCTCCCCAACCCCCCAGCCCCGCCCGGCCCCCCCCGTGGGTAGGGGAAACGGGAGCCGCCGGCTTTTCCGCCGCGGGTATCGGAAGACCGAATACCCCCC
>VXOE01000191.1:0-24722 GCA_009840225.1 Caldilineaceae bacterium SB0662_bin_25
CCCCCGCACAAGGGAGGGCCGAATAGGCCCGACCGCCCAAAAGAGCGAGGAGAGAGTGGAGAGAACTGCCGCTTCCCCTGCGCCAGTGTTGATGGCTGAATGACTGTGGCTCAGTCGTTGCGAGAATTGTAAGAATCGGCCGGGGCGTTATTTTGACTTTTGACTTCCGTTAGGCTTAGTATATTTTTGTAGGTTTGTCTACAGCGATGCCGGACGTTGCTTGTTAAGATAGGTAGTGTTGGGCAAGTTCAAGATGGACCTACCGGTAAGTTGCAGTTTGTACGCTCGCATACAGGAGTAGGAGACAAGAAAATGGGCGCGAACACTGTTGTTGTGACGGACGCGAATTTTGAGGATGAAGTCATCCAATCGGAAGTCCCGGTCCTGGTGGATTTCTGGGCGGAGTGGTGCGGTCCCTGCAAGATGATCGCACCGGTTCTGGATGAGATTGCTACCGAGCTTGACGGAAAGCTGACGGTCGGCAAGCTCGATGTGGATGAGAATCAGAGTACAGCGATGGCATTTGGCGTGATGAGCATTCCGACGCTGATGTTGTTCAAAGACGGCCAGCAGGTGGAGACGATCGTTGGTTTTCAGCAGAAAGGCCAACTGTTAGGTAAGATTCAGGCGCACCTGAACTGATCGCAGATTTAAGTGGATTTGTGTCAAGGCCTGTCGCGATTGCGGCAGGTCTTTTTGATCTTACTTCCGGAATGTAGTCGTCAGCAGTACAGCGGCAAACTAGTCAGTGCGAAAGAAGGTATTCGTCAGCATCACAATAGGAGCACAGAAATGAGCAGACAGAAGAAGGTGATCTTGAATGAGTCGGAGATGCCGACTCACTGGTATAACATCAACGCCGATTTGCCGGCCGCGGGGGTTGAACTATCGCCGCCGCTGCATCCGGGTACGGGTCAGCCGATTGGGCCGGAGGACCTGGCGCCCCTCTTTCCCATGTCGCTGATTCTGCAGGAGGTCAGCGCCGAGCGCTACATCGAGATTCCTGAGCCGGTGCAGGATGTGTACCGTATTTGGAGGCCGACGCCTCTGATCCGGGCGCATGAATGGGAGAAGGCTCTGGATACTCCGGCGCGCATCTACTACAAGTACGAGGGTGTCAGCCCGTCGGGCAGCCATAAGCCGAACACGGCGGTGCCGCAGGCCTTCTATAACAAGGAGGAGGGGGTCTCGCGCCTGGCGACGGAGACAGGTGCGGGACAGTGGGGCAGTGCGCTCAGCTTCGCGTGCCAGATCTTTGGGGTGGAGTGCAAGGTCTATATGGTACGGGTCAGCTATGAACAGAAGCCGTACCGGAAGGTCATGATGGAGACGTGGGGGGCGGAGGTTGTAGCGAGCCCGAGCCAGGACACGAACGCCGGGAGGCAGATTCTGGCGGAGAATCCGGACAGCACGGGCAGCCTGGGGATTGCAATCTCGGAGGCGGTGGAAGATGCGGCGACGCGTGAGGATACGAAGTATTCGCTTGGCTCGGTGCTGAATCATGTGCTTCTGCACCAGACGGTCGTGGGGCAGGAGGTGATCAGCGGGCTGGAGGCATTCGGGGAGGACTGGCCGGACGTGCTGGTCGGTTGTACGGGGGGCGGCAGCAACTTTGGCGGCTTTGCATTCCCATTTTTAAAGGAGAACATCAGCGGCGGCAGGCACGCCCGCGTGGTTGCGGTGGAACCTGCGGCTGCGCCGAGCCTGACGCGCGGGGTCTATACCTATGATTTCGGCGATACGGCACAGATGACACCGTTGATCAAGATGCACACGCTAGGACACGACTTTGTGCCGGCGCCGATCCACGCTGGGGGACTGCGCTATCATGGCATGAGTGCACAGGTGAGTGCGCTGCACGATGCGGGGTTGATCGAGGCGGTCAACGTTCAGCAGCGGGCGATTTTCGATGCCGCGGTCTCCTTTGGGCGTGCGGAGGGGATCCTGCCGGCGCCCGAACCGGCGCATGCGATCTGGGGGGCGATGCAGGAGGCGCTGGCGTGCAAGGAGGGCGGCGAAAGTAAAGTTATCGTCTTCAACATGTGCGGGCACGGCCACTTTGACCTGGCCGCCTACGAACAGCATCTGTCCAATAGCCTGGAGGACTTCGAGTACCCGGAGGAGGCGATCCGAGCGAGTCTGGAGAAGGTGCCTTCGCTATAGGTGTATGCAGACGGGGGAGCCAGGGAGGGCAACGGAGATGGCTGCGCTCATTGTGTGACGAACAGTTTCGACACCTCTCTTACGGTGAGCAATAGCAGGAGGATGGCGAGGTTTAAGAGCGCGACCAGGAGGAAGGCACCGGTCAGCAGCTGAATCGGACCGAAGAGGAAGTCGAGAAGAAGCAGCATATTGCGACCCGACTGATCGATGAAGACGAACAGGGCGCCGATAAGGACGATATAGATGCCCAGTGATTTCAGCGGGGCGCGGTCGCTGGCACTGGGCATCATCGCGTTGGCGATTGCGAAGAGGAGGTAACTCCAGAGCAGGCTATCGGGTTTGTGGGCGAGGCTGTCGACGACGAAGGCCAGCCCGTCCAGCAGCCGGCCGGTACGCCAGGCGAAGGCGAGTGTTTGCGTATCGAATACTTGCTCGCCGATGAGTACGATCAGCGCAGATCCTACCAGAAGGGGGGCCAGCCCCACCAGGCTATCCCATACGGCCCCACCGGACGAAACCGTCACGCTCCCCAAGCCGATGGAATTTCGGGTGTATTTTGGCCATACGCGGAATTTGCTCGTCTTGAGACCCAGGAGCCTGGCCATCAGCCAGTGGGAGGCCTCGTGTATGAGGATGCCAGGCAGGTAGATCAGAAACAGAATCACCATAGCCATGTCTGCGGAGCCGGTGATCTGATAGACGATCTCCTGGATCAGCAGACCGATTCGCCAGCTCAGCCACCAAAGACCGGCGAGCAGGACAAAGAAGAGGACGAAAAACAGATAGGGGGAGAATGGAGACATGGGGAGGGGCGAGGAGAGAGTGAAGAGGAGAGAGGAGAAAGAGGCCAGTGTTCAGCCCGGCTGTTTCTGGTTCCCCGCTCCTGATTCCAGATTGCTGCAAGGCGAATTGGAGGGGCGCGGGTCAGGCGCCGTAGAGTTCGGCCGTGATCTTCACCATGTCGGCGTAACTGTGAGCTTCAAGTGATGCGCCACCGATGAGGGCGCCATCGATATCGGGCTGTTGCATGATTGAGCCGATATTGTCCGGTTTGGTGCTGCCGCCGTAGAGGACGCGTGTCGTGTCGGCGACGGCGGCGCGGTGCATTTCGCGCAGGATGGCGCGTACGAGGCCGCAGATGTCGCCGGCCGTCTGTGCAGTCGCGGCCCGGCCGGTGCCGATGGCCCAGATGGGTTCGTAGGCAATTACAAGGGATTGAACCTGCTCGCCATTCAGACCGTGGAGCGCGGCTCGCACCTGTGAGGTGATAGTGGAAGAGGTTTCGCCGCGTTCGTTTTGCTCGAGGCTTTCGCCTACGCAGACGATCGGGGTCAACTGGTTGGCGAGTGCGGCGTGCGTCTTTTTGTTTACGGTTTCGTCGGTTTCGCCGAAGAGCTGGCGGCGTTCACTGTGCCCGAGGATGACATAGTCGGCGAGGCCGCGCAGCATGGGCGGGCTAATTTCGCCGGTGAAGGCGCCGCTATCCTGCCAGTGGCAGTTTTGGGCGCCCAGAGAGATGGGCATGTCGGAAGTTAACGCCTTCAGTGGGTGCAGACAGACGGAAGGTGGGCACAGCAACATTTCTGCCGCCGTCGAGTCACCGACTAACCGGTTTATCTGCCGCGTGAGGTCGAGGGCCTCGGCCACGGTCATGTTCATTTTCCAGTTGCCGGCCATCATCGGTTTGCGCATTTTGCGTGTTCTCCGCAGGGGGCTGTGTCAGGTGGCGAAACCAGGATATGTCAAGTGAACGCGGGGGAAACCAGCAAACTGCTTCTCAAGGTGGAAGGGCAGCCTAATTCAGACTACGAGCGTCCTGCTACCGCCGCTCTGCAAAAAGTCGTTGGCAGACGACAATTGGATTCGACCTCCAGCGTGTGCTGCGAAGGTCTAGCCCGGCGGAGATTCGTCTTCTGCTTCGTTCTCCTCCTCAGGGGGCGCTTCGAAGCGAATCAGCTCCTCTTCGTACTCCTCCTGGGTGAGCCAGCGACCGCCGCTGACTTCATAGTGGGAGACCTTTTTGCCGCGGTCGAACCAGATTTCGACTTCGACCTGGGTAAAACAGCGGTTCTTGCCGCTCCCCTGCAGCACTTTGCGGGTGTAGTAGCGGTCGTCATTCTCCTCATCACGGCTGAGGCTGTTGACCAGATCGATTTCGGCCATGATGGGTTCGCGGCAGCGGTTGCTGAAGACATAGATGGGCAGGGCACGATTGTCGCCTCCGCCGCCGCCGGAAAAGAGCGATGCCAGTCTTTTGAGAAAGCTCATAGGTCACACCTCCGCGTCGTCCAGGGCGGCCACGCCAGGCAGAAGCTTGCCTTCGAGGAACTCGAGGCTGGCGCCGCCGCCGGTACTCACGTGGGAGATTTTCGCGGCCAGTCCGGCCTGCTGTACAGCGGCGGCCGAGTCGCCGCCGCCGACTATCGTGGTGGCTTGGGTCAACCCAGCCAGCATTTCAGCGATGGCAACGGTGCCGCGAGCAAAGGGTGGGAATTCGAAGACACCCATAGGACCGTTCCAGAGAACGGTGCGTGCGCCGGCGAGGCGGTTGGCGAAGTGGGCGACGGTGGCCTCACCGATGTCGAGGGCCATCCAGCCGGCCGGAATTTCGGTCACACTAACGGTGCGGGCGTTTGCAGTGGCTGAAAAGCTGTCGGCGACTGTGAGATCGACTGGGAGCTGAATCAGATCATCACCATTGCCTTGAAGGGTCCGGGCCGTGTCGAGCGCGTCCGATTCGACCAGGCTGGCTTCCAATCGGCAGCCGGCGGCGGCAAGAAAGGTGTTGGCCATACCGCCGCCGATCAGGATGGCATCTACCTTTTGAAGCAACTGCTCGATGACGGCGATTTTGTCGCTGACCTTGGCGCCGCCAAGGATGGCGATGAAGGGACGCTCGGGGTCTTCGAGCGCTTCGCCGAGGTAGTTCAACTCCTTTTCCATCAGGAGCCCGGCGACGGAGGGAAGGTGGGCGGCCACGCCAGTGGTGCTCGCATGCGCCCTGTGTGCGCTGCCGAAGGCGTCGTTGACGAAGATGTCGCCGAGACGGGCGAGGGCTGCGCTCAGGGCATGATCGTTGCTGGTTTCGCCGGGGTCGAAGCGTGTGTTTTCGAGGAGCAGGAGGTTTCCAGGGTTGAGGCCGGCAGCGGCCGCTTCGACGTTGGGGCCGGTGACGGCGCCGGGGAAGCGGACTTCGGCGTCGAGCAGCTGGCTCAGCCGTTGGGCGACGGGCCGCAGGCTGTAGCGGGGGTCCGGTTCGCCATTGGGCCGGCCGAGGTGGCTCATCAGGACCAGTGAAGCGCCGTGGGTGCGCAGGAATTCTATGGTGGGCAGGGAGGCGCGGATGCGTGTATCATCGCCGACGCAGCCGCTGTCACTTATGGGCACATTGAAGTCGACGCGGACGAGTGCGCGCTTGCCTTCCCAGCTGACCTCCCGAATGGTCCTTTTGCGGGTCACGACTCCGTGCCTTTGGTGGGTGGCGGTCGAACTAGACGCCCTGGCCAGCAACAAAGGCGGCGAGATCGGTTACGCGGACGCTGTAGGCCCACTCGTTGTCGTACCAGGTGACGACTTTGACCAGGTCGCCATAGCAGGCCGTGAATTCGGCGTCGATCACGCTGCTGTGCGGGTTGCCCTGGAAATCCGAGCTGACCAGGGGTTCGTGGCTGACGTCGAGGATGCCTTTCATGGGTCCGGACGCGGCCTCGGAGAAAGCGTCCAGCAGGTCCTCGGTATTGCCTGGGGAGCTTGTTTTGGCGACAAAATCGACTACGCTGACCGTGGAAGTGGGAACGCGCATGGCCATGCCGTCAAATTTGCCGTCCAATTCGGGCACGACGAGCGACACGGCTTTGGCGGCGCCGGTGGTGGTTGGAATGATGTTCATGCCGGCGGCGCGGGCGCGGCGCAGGTCTTCGTGAACGAAGTCGAGGATGCGCTGGTCGGTGGTGTAGGCATGGACGGTGGTCATGAGCCCCTGCTCGATGCCGATGGTGTCGTTGACGACTTTGGCGGCGGGGGCAAGGCAGTTGGTTGTGCAGCTGGCGTTGCTGATGACGTGATGGCTGTCGGGGTTGTATTGATCGTTGTTGACGCCCATGCAGATGGTGATGTCTTCGCCTTTGGCGGGAGCGCTAATGATTACTTTTTTTGCGCCAGCGGCGATGTGGAGCGCTGCGGTTTCCCGATCGCGGAAGACGCCGGTGCTTTCGACGACGATGTCAACGCCCAGTTCGCCCCAAGGCAGCTGGCTGGGGTCGCGCTCGCTGAGCACTTTCAGCTGGTCTCCGTTGATGGTCAGATCACCATTGGCGATGTCAACGGTGCCTTCAAAGACGCCGTAGTTGGTATCATATTTGAAGAGGTGGGCCATGGTTTCCACATCACCCAGATCGTTTATAGCGACGAGGTCGAAAGTGTCCTGATGGTGCTCGAACAGAGCTTTGGTTACCTGACGACCTATACGACCGAAGCCATTAATGGCGATTTTCGTGGTCATTTGAGAGTCTCCTCGGCAAGGTTTGACAATTGCTATTGGTGGCAATTTTACCATATTGGGTCTGAATCGCTGACAATTCCTATGTCTGAACTGTGAATTGCATGGTTGGGAGTAAGGCGGCTGAAGGGGTCGAGAACAGGGGCAGCTTTCCGGGAACTGTTTGCGTGGTTTTGGGGACAGAGTTTACAATCAATGTCAGGTTGTGCATCTTGAGAGTTAAGGAGTGCCCGTGTCGATAAGGTCGGCGCCAGGGTTCATTTCTACGAGGCGGCTAACATACGAAGAAGCGATCGGCATACTATTTCACGATGCCAGGTTTGACAGTCGCGCTCCCCGGTCCAAGGACCCGGAAAGCCGATTGGAACGCATGCGGGCGGTGCTGGCGGCGCTAGATAATCCCCAGGACCGCTTTCGAACTGTCCATGTGACGGGCACAAAAGGCAAGGGCAGCACCAGCGCCTACACTGAGTCGATCCTTCGTCATCTGGGTTACCGCACCGGTCTGTTCACCAGTCCTCATCTGCACACTTTCCGAGAACGCATGCGCGTGGACGGACAGCTGATCTCCCAGGGAAAGTGTGCCGAACTAATCCAGCGAGCTTTACCTTATCTTGAGGCGACCCCCGATCTGACCGTTTTCGGTCGGATCACTGTCATTGCCTTTCTTTACTTTGCCGAGGCGGGGGTCGATTGGGCTGTGGTGGAGGTGGGGATAGGCGGCCGCCTGGACAGCACCAACGTAGTGCTGCCAGAGGTGTGCGGCATCACGCATATCAGCAAGGACCACATGCATATTCTGGGCGACAGCCTGGAGGAGATTGCTGCGGAGAAGGCCGGTATCATCAAGCATAGGACGCCAGTGTTCAGTGCACCGCAGAAACAGAAGGCAAAGGAGGTATTGCAGCGGGTAGCCGAGGATATGGAGGCGCCTCTCTCGGAAGTACAGTTCTACAGGAGGTCCAATCTGCCGTTGGTCGGGGAACACCAGCAGATCAATGCCGGAATCGCCTACGAGATGGTGCGGGAACTGCGCCGAGCCGGTCTAGTCCGGTGGGATGATCAGCTCGTAGACAGCGGACTGGTGCAGACCAGGTGGCCTTGCCGCATCGAGTGGCTGCCGCAGCAGGCCGCAGGGGACATGCCGATGGTTGTAGACTGTGCGCACAACAGAGACAGCCTGGAGATACTGCTTTCGACGCTGGCGGCAACCCACGCAGGCCGCCCGTTTACGTTCGTTTTCGGGGTCAACAGCGACAAGGATATCGCGCCGATGCTGAAGCTAGCTGCAAGCGCGTCGCCGCGGATTGTACTGGTGCAGAGTCGTCATCCGAAGGCGTTGCCGGTACGGTCGTTGCGAGCGGCAATCGGATCATTGCCTGCTGACGAAGGACAGACGGTGATGGGTGCGCCGTCAATGAATGCGGCGATGGAAATTGCTCAAGACATTACTCCTTCGGGGGGCTACATGGTCGGCACCGGTTCCGTATTCGTCGCCGCAGAAGTGCGGGAGACGTGGAATGAACGGCATCCAGGACTATTCCCGGCTGATGACTGGATTCACGAAGCCAATACGGATCCTCCCCTGGCGCCACTTCCGCCCGCTTACGGCACCATATAGCCAATGAACCATAAGAACACACTGCCTTACGGCAAGCCGTCCCCGGGAGCCGGCGGCGGTACTAAATCCCGCACTTTGTCTATTCGCGGGTCTGGCGGGAAGGGCGACATTCTCAAGAGCGACTGGAAGACGAAGGCGCGCGCGGGCGCCCTCTGCTTACTCTGCATGCTGCTCCTTTTGAGTGGGTGCGAGCCACCGGAGCCGAGCCCCGAGTTGAACATCGACCTGGGGATGATACTGCCGGAGGAGTGGAAGGCCGTTTCAACGTGGGAGTCGATCAACATCGACGCTGACGCTGAGGAGGAGTATCTTCTCTTCTACCGTTACGACGCCAGTACGACTGCCGATGGCGAAGGCATAGATGGGCCTGTCGGCGCGGTGATTTACGACTCGCAGACGCCGATCGGCATGCCTGAGGAGTCGGATGATAGTTCAAGGCCGCCGGCTCCCTGGCTACAGCCGTATGCGCTGCTGCCGAATTATTGGCAAGGCGCCGGTTTTGGTTTTGTGGCGCCGCCGCGGCAGACGGGGCGTCCTGAGTGGATCGTGGTCAGGCGTGAGGATCCGAGAGAGACTGAGAACAGGTACTTTGAGGTGCTGGCGGAGCAGATGCCGGCATCTGTCAGTGGAAAGGCGGTGGGCGAGGCACCGAGTGAACTGCCCGATCACGATGAGCTGATCGTGTACGGCGGCAACAGCCCCATTGGCGGCCCGACCTATATCAGCATCTTCTGGTGGAGCACGATCAGCGAGGGATACGGCAGCACACAGATTTCGGCGCCTGGCGGTCTGCAGGTTGAGGAGTGGGACGGTGCGGCGAACGGTTCGCCAATGCGGACTGTACGCGCCCGCTATCCCCAGTATGACCGCAGCCTGCTCTGCAAGGAGTCCCGCTTTGAGCGGCGTCTGGACCCGAACTTTACGAGCCCAGGTGCATTTCGTGCGGCCATCTACTATGAGGAGGGTCCGCGTAAACTGATCTTCTGTTATGGCATACCCCAGTCCCCGTTTTACCCAGAAGCGGTCGTGTTAGCCTATCTGCTGCGGCCCGACCGCAATGCGCAGCTCCTGATCGAGGAAGCACGTCAAACTGTGCCGCAGGCGTTGGAAGGGTTCGTTTGGGTGGACGCGCTGCAATATATGGCAACGATCCCTACTTTTGCCGGTCAGGCAGACACCTCTCAAAGGATTACGACGCAGGTCTGGGCTTCTCTCATCTATCAAGCCGGCAGCGGGCTGGAGAGCAAACTCTTTGCGTTTACACTGGAACACGTCCCGTCGGATTTGAGCAACAGGACGACGGACGAGTGGCGGATTGTAGGTGTGGAGCAACAGGGGTGATGCGGGGCGGCATTTGGTTGACCGGCTTTTTTGCAGCCGCGCTTCACAGGTCGCCGCACGCGGTGGTCTGTAGACGGCGGAACTACGATACCCTCATTCCAATCTAACAGTTCAAGTTTTATGGATCGCGTAAGTGCGCAGTTTGTTTGGCGTGGCGCGCGGCCCGTCGGTTACCGTACCTTGGGCGGTAAGCCTGATTGCGCGCCATAATAGGAACAGGGCGAGGGCGCGAATGGTCGGCGCGATAGGTTTTGACAGGGCAGAAGGCCGGACCGGTAGCTAATGGTACCTCGTTTGGGTCATGATAGCAGGTGCGCGGACGATCCAGCGGTTGCTGGAAGAGAAGCGCTTTGCAGCGCACGCATTACGCTGTGTGCGGATCTTTGAAGGCATTGCCGGGATTACGAATATGCGCAATGTGTCGATAGTTGGAATCGGTCAGATACCTGTGGGCGAACACTGGGATCTGTCGGTCCGCCATATCGCCTACCATGCGATTGCAGCAGCGCTTGAGGAGGCTGGCACGGAACAGGTGGATGCACTGTTCGTCGGCAACATGCTGAGCGGCGGCTTGTTGAAGCAGGAACATCTGGCGACTTTGGTCGCAGACTTCTGCGGCCTGCGCAACGTCGAGGCGGCGAAGATTGAATCGGCATGCGCGAGCGGCGCGTCGGCGCTACGCATCGGTCACATGGCGGTGGCCAGCGGCATGCACGATGTCGTCGTCGTTTGCGGCGTGGAGAAGATGACAGACACGACCGGAGAGAGCACGACGGCCGGCCTGGCGACGGCGGCGGACGCCGAGTATGAAGCGGCGCACGGCGTCTCGTTTGTGGGGCTGAACGCGCTGATCATGCAGCGGTATATGTACGAGTTCGACGTACCGATGGATGCCTTTGCAGGTTTCAGCATCAATGCGCATCAGAATGGCGCAAAAAACGCGAACGCCATGTTTCAGAAGCCGATTTCGCTGGAAGCGTATCTGAATGCGCCGATGATTGCGACACCGATCAATATCATGGATAGCAGTCCGGTCTGCGATGGGGCGGCGGCGGCGGTACTGGTGGCGTCGGAGCAGGCAGGGACATATGTGACCGGCCACCATCCAGGGGCGGTGCAGATTCTGGCGAGCGCCAGCGCCAACGATACGATCGCCCTCCATGATCGCAGAGACCCGCTCTTTCTCGAGGCGGCCTATGTCAGCAGCCAAAAGGCGTACATGCAGAGCGGGGTGACGCCAGCGGACGTCAGTTTTTTTGAACTTCACGATGCGTTCACAATCATGAGCGCGCTCAGCCTGGAGGCAACGGGTTATTCGAGGCGGGGCGAGGGTTGGCATCTGGCCGCTGACGATGCGATTGGTCCTGAAGGGAGGATTCCAATCAGCACGTTGGGCGGACTGAAGAGCCGGGGTCATCCGGTTGGGGCAACGGGAATGTACCAGATTGTGGAGGCCGTGCAGCAGTTGCGGGGTGAGGCTGGCGAGGGCCAGATAAGGAATGCATTGGTTGGTATGGCCCAGAATATCGGCGGCAGCGGCGCGACGATCGTAACCCATATTCTGGGCGGGTGAGCGAGCGGGCTGCGGCGGGAGAGTCAGTAGGCAAACGGCTGTCAGAAGCTATCAGCGCTGTTCACGGGCCTCCGGTCGGTAGAGTTTGATAGGTCGATAGACGTAAGATCGTGGTTCAGAAGCGACATAGATCGGATTCAGTCAGCGAGGAAGCTATGAGCATTGCCGGCCTCTGGCGAACAAGGCAGCAGCGATACAATCTTCAGGGCGAAGTCTGTCCTGACTGTCATCAGGCGATCTTTCCCCCGCGCGATGTCTGCCCTCATTGCAGTGAGGCAGCGGGCCCATTGCACACGATGAGCGGCCGGGGCGAGGTTTACAGCTATACGAAGATGTTTAATGTGCCGGATGGTTTTCTGGCGCAGCGACCGTACACGGTAGCGCTGGTCAAACTTGAGGAAGGGCCGATGGTGACCGCGCAGTTGACCGACATCTCTGATGAGGATGTCGAGATTGGCATGCCGGTGGAGATGGTGACGCGAAAGCTGCGGGAGGAGGGCGACAGCGGAGAGATCATCTACGGTTACAAATTCCGGCCTGTTTTTGCGGCGGCCGACTGAGGCGCGTCGCGACGGGGCAGTTCGGCGACGCCCAATGCGAATCCAATAGTATTTGGCGCCTTCGCAGACGCCGAGACTTTTTGCAGGCGCCGGGGTCTGTGGTGGACAATAGGGGTCTCGTATGGGATAATTGCTCCCAGGAGGCAAATTGAATGGCGAAAGATAGGGAATATCCCAGCTATTTCATCTGTGTTGCCGAGGTTCTGAGCAACTCCCCAACCCCCCTCAGCATCGATACTCTGGTTTCCCGCATAGCGAAAAAGCGACCGGTCGGGAGCGGTGCCCACAGCGCAGTGTATCAGGCGATCGGCAAGCTGTATCAGGCGATCCCTGTCGGGTCCGGGCGCTTCGGGTGGCTCTCCTGCTTGCTGCGGGGTCAGCATTTTCGACATCCCCTGACTCGCGGGGAGATTCGAAAGGGAACGCTGCTGCTGGACGAACTGGAACACGCTGTCTTCTTCCCCCAGTTTTTTCAGGCGCACCGGCCCGATACGCGGTTGATTTCAGTCGAACTGATGGGGGGACCGACTGTGCAGGTGCACGCGGAGATTGAGCGAGGCACCTGGGCGTTACGTCTAGGCCAAGCGTTTGTAGCGTGGATTGATCAGGCTGGGGGGACAAGCGAGGACGATCTGCTGATTCAGGTGAAGGATGCGGTAAGCGGCGAATATGGGATGCGTCTGCAGCCGAAAGAGTCCCGGCAGGAAGACCTGATTCGGAAACGCAACGCCGTTCTATCGCGTGCAGCGGAGCAGATTGTGGGCAGGGACAGAAAGACGCGTGCCGCGATGCCGGTGTGGGAGTTGGCCGGCGCCCTGATCGGTCAGAGTGTGTACAGTGACGAGATCCCGCCGGACGACATGCACTTCGTGTTACACAAGTATAGCAGTTTGCGGCTGACTGAAGACGCCGGATATACGACCAATGGTCAGGACCGCGGTGGAGAGACGGCCCTGAATGGCCGCGAGACGCCACCCAAGGCAGACAAGCCACCCAAGAATCGAAATGGATTCTTGATTGAGAACTGGGACGGCACAGGATTTGATCAGTTCTTCCATGGGAGTGGACATCCGGAACTGCCTTCATTGGAATGGGGGCGAGGGGAACTCTGGGCGTCGGAGTCTGAAGAGGATTCGTGTGAAGCGTATCAGGCATACTTGAGCGAACTCCAGGAGTACGCTCCGGACATTACGCCTCTCAACCATACGGAGTTCCACTTACTGGAGGCGGAACTTGAGATGCTGGTCAGCCTGGAACACGAGTTTGGATTTCTGATGCCGGAACAGGAGAGGCGCAAGAACGAACTGGCGGACCGGCTATTTATCGATCCTGATTATCTTCTGGGCGGAGACTGGGACCAGGACGACCACGGTGATGTCCCGTTTTGGAACAACTAGGCGCAATTGTGCGCCAGATAGAAAGTCAGATGAAAGGGCCGCCGATCAGTGTCGGCGGTTCTGTTTTTTCGACTCTTTCTCGCGACTTCTGCCGGCGTTGCAGAGTGTGAGGGGAGGGCGGCCTAACCCGGTAGAACTCGATGCCACAACCGGTTAACTGTCGGTACTTTTATGGGGACTATCATCGCGGCAGCGAGCGGGAGACTTGTCGTTTGCTCGAAGAGAGCCCGCGAAACGAGCGTCCGTGGCATCGCAAGCTGTGCAATCGGTGTCCTGTGCCGACCTTTCTGCTGACGAGTAACTGCCGTTCACTGGTGCTCGAAGCCGAGGTCAAAAAGCGCTTCCTCTCTGAACGTGTTGAGGTCACATTCTCGGTATGCAGCGAGCATCTGATCGAGTTAGAAGACCCTCAGTTTTGTCCCCTGTGCGCCCCGGAAACAAAAGAATAAGGGGATGTTCCGGTCCTTTGCGGACTTACGGGAACACCCCCTGTTGAAAGCCGCCGTTTGGGCGGTCTATTGGTATTTGATGTCGCGGCGGCACTAAGCCGGAGAGCGTCTCGCTCTGGGTGCGGCCGGGCGGCGCAGCTTGGAGCGCCACCTGGCGATGCGCTTGCGGACGACGGGAATACGCACGAGCAGGAAGATGCCGAGCAGAACACCCCAGGCGGCCGGTTCGCGGTAGTCGGCCTTCACGACCCAGACATAGTGAAATACTGCCAGGACGCCGGCGACGTAGACCCACTGGTGGAGTTTCTTCCACCACTTGCCGAGGCGGCGCATCCACCCTTTGGAGGAAGTGAGGGCAAGGGGGAGCAGAATCAGCAGGGCAGTGAACCCGACAATGACATAGAGTTTGGTGCCCACATCCTGCCAGATATATATCCACTGAAAGCCGTAGTCTTCACCGATGAAGATGTAGAAATGGACGGCTGCGTAGCTGAAGGCATAGAGGCCCAACCATTTGCGGGCCGGGATGATGTTTCGCCAACCGAGTATGATATTGAGGGGCGTGCATGCGAGAGACAGGACGAGCAGGACGAGTGCGGGCTTGCCGGTGCGAAGGGTCCAGTCCTGGATTGGATTGACGCTCAGTCCGCTCGTATAGTCCTGGTACAGCAGCCACGCCAGGGGAACCAGGGCACCGATATGGGTCAGCCAGAGTATTTGCCCTTTGGTCAGCAGTTTATCGAGATTCATGCTTCACCTTCTACACTTGCAACACAGGTGGCCGGGAGTCGGTACTTGTATTGACCGCCGGCCACTGCAGACTCGACGGTACTAGTAGTTTGCGACCAGGTCCATACCTTCATAGAGATAGGCGACCTGTTCTTCATAGCCGTTGAACATGAGGGTCTCCCGCCGGCCGCGTTCGCCGATGCGACGCTCGGTGGCCTGTGACCAGCGCGGGTGATTGACCTGGGGGTTGACGTTGGCATAGAAGCCATACTCGTGACCGGCGGCGGCCATCCAGAGGGAGGTGGGCTGCTCGGCGACGAGGTCGAGTTTTACGATCGATTTGACGCTTTTGAAGCCGTACTTCCAGGGGACAACGAGACGGATCGGCGCGCCGTTCTGGGGCAGGAGGTCTTTGCCATAGAGGCCGGTGGCGAGAATCGCGAGCGGATTCATGGCTTCATCGATGCGCAGGCCCTCGACGTATGGCCACTGGTACCAACTGCTGCTCCTCTGGCCGGGCATTCCTTCCATGTCGAGAATGGTCTCCATGCGCACATACTTTGCCTCCGACGTCGGCTCGATGACTTCAAGCAGGTCAGAGAGCTGGAATCCCATCCAAGGGATCACCATGGACCAGGCTTCTACGCAGCGCAGCCGGTAGATGCGTTCTTCGATATCGAACATCTGCTTGAGGTCGTCGACATCGTAGGTGCCGGGATTGTTGACGAGGCCACCGATCTCAACGGTCCAAGGGGAGGTGGGGTAGCCTTCGGCCAGACGGGCCACAGCCTGCTTGTCGGTGGAGAACTCGTAGTAGTTGTTGTAGTTGGTGATCTGCTCAAAGGTGTTGAGCGGGTCGCCAAGTTCGTCGGTTGCAGCGAGCTCGGCTGGAGCCGCCTCGGATTCGGCGCTATCGGAATCGGCCCCGCTGGCTACCTCCTCCATTTCAGGCATGGAACATGCAGCGAGAGCTGCCGTGCCCAGTGCCAGTCCTGCGCCCTTCATGAATTTCCGTCGATTGAGAAAGACCTCTTCAGGCGTTATCTCTTGCCAGGGGATCTTAGGAATCTGAATGCGTGCCATTTTTTTCTTCCTTTCTCCATGCGCTTGCCAGCCCAAGCTGGTTTCGGTCCCATGAATTTGCTTACATCATCCAGTATAGGCCTAATTTATTATGTAACTATTGCCCCAAATCTTATCAGATCGTTATCGATAATCGAAAAACAGGGTAGAATCTCTCCTGAAATTTGAGATTCTGAGGAAAAGCAGGCGCAGAGTTATGGAGAGGTCGAATTGAAGGTTACAGTACTGGTCAAAGTAACTGAGATAAACTGGTCTTCTTGTGCAGTTCAGCGATCATGCGGGAACGGGAATCGCAGCTACTTCAGAGAGGCCAGGACGCACTTAAACTGGCTTCAATGAAACCTTCGCTTATCCATGCGGCTGTCGTCCATTTCCCGATCGCGTTGCTGATCTGCGGTAGCCTCGCGCTACTGGGAAGTATCCACCGCTGGCCCCGGGTTGAATTGCGAATCATAGGCTGGGGGCTACTCTTGCCGGGATGGCTGGCACTGCTAGCTGCCATTGTCAGCGGCATTGTGTCGCAGGGGGCTCTGCCTCCGGATGCGCCCTACCGCCTCCTTCTCAACTGGCATACCGGCAGTGGACTGGCTTTAGCCGTTATTTACGGGGACCTTGTCTATCGAGGGTGGCTCCTCTGGACGCGGCGGAATGAGAGGGAGGGGGAAGACTGGATTTGGTTGGGGGACATACTTAGCGGCGGCGGAGGGAAGTGGCGTTTTACCGTGCAACTGGTAGTGGGTATCGGACTGATCGCTTTCAGTGGCTGGCTGGGCGGGCAGCTGGTATATGAGTTCGGCGCGGGGGTGCGCTAACAGGAGGGCGGCAGGCGGGAGCAGCCGCCTATTCTCCGTATGTTTCTTTGCAGGTAGCTGTATGCACTGAGAATGTCTATGGCGACCATACTTGTGGTAGATGACGATCGGTTGATGCGGCGCAGCGTCTCGATTGGCCTGCAGGATGCCGGCTACAGTACTGAGACGGCCGGCAGCGGCGAGGAGGCGCTGGCTAAGGCTCGCGAAGTGGAACCACAACTGGTGCTGCTGGACATTGGGCTGCCGGGAATGGACGGTTTGGAAACTCTGCGTGCGCTTAGGCAGTCATTCGACGCTCCAACTATTTTTGTGACGGCGCGGCGGCGGGAGTTGGATGAAATCGTGGGCCTGGAGCTGGGCGCGGACGATTATGTGACGAAACCTTTTGATATGGACGTTTTGCTGGCCCGAGTGAGAGCCGTTTTGCGGCGGTCTGCGGCGAGGGGGGAGCCCGGGAGCGGGGACGAGGTGTCCAATCTGGTTGTAGGGGATCTGGAGCTGGACCGGTCGGCGCATCAGGTCACTGTGGGGGGGCGAACTGTAGCGCTCACGCCGAGAGAGTTCCAACTGCTCGGCTATCTGGCGAGCCGAGCGGGTGACGTTGTTGCGATTGACGACATTTTGAAGAATGTATGGGGGACGGATTGGATAGGAGAAACGCAGACGGTGTACGTGCATGTTCGCTGGCTGCGCACAAAGATCGAGGAGGATGCGGCGCGGCCGCGCCGTCTTCATACGGTGAGGGGCGTGGGTTACCGATTGACCCCTGCAGGAAAGGATAGTCCGCATGTGGCGTAGTCTGCGCAGCCGGTTGACGATCAGCCATCTGCTTCCTCTTCTGGTCATCGTCCCTTTGCTCAGTTTCCTGCTTTTCTATTTGATTGAGGCCCGCTTTGTGTTGGATGAAGCGACGGCGGAACTGGCTGGACAGGGAGAGCTGATCTCGCGGCTCTATCAGGCCGAACTGGCGGCGCAGGAGGATCCGGAGCAGGCAAGCTCGCTGTTCGCCCGGCTGCGAGTACGGATACCCACTCTTTTCTACCTGGTGGATAGGAACGGGAACATTGTGGTCAGACCCGGTCTGGCCACGGCATCGACGCAGGTGCCGATACGGCCGCCAGATCCCGAGCTTTTGCAGAAGGCTCTGGCTGGTGAGATCGCACGGCAGGTGAGCATGGGTAACGCGGACGTGGCCGTCCCGGTGCGTAACGAGGACCAGGAGGTGGTGGGCGCGGTACATCTGTCTCAGCAGCTGACTGATGTGACAAACCGCCTGGCAGTTCTGCGGTGGACCGTATGGGGGGCAGTGAGCGCGGGGCTGCTGGTGTCGGTGCTTCTCAGTTTTGTCCTCAGCCGTTCACTCAATAAGCCACTGGAGAGATTGACGGCAGCCAGCCGCGCGGTTAACTTCGATGCTCCTCCGAGCCGTGTGAAGGAGGAAGGGCCGGCCGAAGTTCGGACGCTGGCGCGTACATTCAACGAGATGTCGGAGCGGTTGTATGAGCTTGAGCAGGGGAGGAGACGATTGCTGAGCTCGGTGGTACATGAGTTGGGGAGGCCACTGGGGGCGATTAAGGCGGCCGCCCAGGTTCTCGGGCAGAACGGCAAAGATTCGGAGCTGGTGGTCGAGCTCTCATCAGGCATTGACGATCAGGTTGATCAGTTGCGCCGTCTGTTGGACGATCTGGCATTGCTGGCGCGAAATGAAATTCAGAATCTGGCGCTTGACATCGTTCCTACCGATGTTGGAGAGCTGGTTTTGGAAGAGTGCCGCCGATACGGCCAGCGCATCAGGGAGAAAGAGATCGAAATCATCACGCAGTTTCCGCCGGAGGCAGCGCAGGCGGCTGCGGACCCGATGCGTCTGGGCCAGATTGTCGGCAACCTATTGGACAACGCCATCAAATACACGCCGAACGGCGGGCAGATCCAGATTGTGGTGGGAACCGAGGGGGACCGGGTCGTACTGAAGATTGAGGATACGGGGCCAGGCATCGATCCATCCGAGTTAGAACGCATCTTCGACTTTCTCTATCGCTCTCCGCGCCAGGAACGGGTACGGGAGGGGATGGGTATTGGTTTGGCGCTGTCGCGGAGACTGGCCGAGGCACAGGGCGGCACTTTGACGGCACATCATCGCGCTGCCGGCACGGGCGCGAGATTTGTGCTTTCTCTCCCAGTTGAGGTTGCCCAGGCACCAGTTGCCGCGGTCCCGATACAGTGAAGTCCGATACTGGTCACAGCACTTAAGGTTGTCTTAAAGTTGCCATAGGATTCTGATAAGGACTGCTGGCTAGCGACCTGCTATGCTATTTGGGCAAGGATGTATCGATACAGAACATCTTCTCCAGTTCATTGGAGTAGATGTCTTTCAGATAAAGGAAGCGTTCCAGTGCAACCGAAGACCGTGAGTCTACGAACATTTGCAGTTGTGGTTGGAATCCTGACGGTGGCGTTCGTAATTGGACTGGCCGGTATCGGCAGGATTGAGATCAGGCCGGCGACAGTTGATGCCACGACGCCGCAGTACCGACCGCAGGAGTTCACATATATTACGCAGGAAGAGGGCCCCGATTATCCCGACCAGGCGCTGCTGTCCAGCATCTATGAAGGGGCAACGCAGTCGGTCGTGAGCATTCAAGTGCGGCGGTCGAGGCCGCAAGCGCAGGATCCCACTCAAGGAATGTGGGGGCAAGGCAGCGGATGGGTCTGGGATGAAGAGGGACACATCGTGACCAACAGCCACGTCGTTGAAGACGCGGCGGACATATTCGTCAGCTTCAGCAATGGAAGGTGGGCAGAGGCCGAGCTGGTCGCTGACGATTCGCAGTCGGACCTGGCGGTGCTGAAGGTAGAGGCGCCCGAAGGGATGATTCTGCGCCCTCTGGAGAGGGCGCCGGCGCTGCCCAAAGTCGGCCACTACACGATTGCATTAGGGAGCCCGTTCGGCCTCGATAATTCAATGACCTTGGGTATCGTCAGTGCGTTGGGCCGCAGCATGCCTGTCGGGGCTCCGGGCCTCTCGGGTCGTTATTCGCTGCCCGAGGTGATTCAGACCGACGCCGCCATCAATCCGGGCAATTCAGGTGGACCGCTGCTGGACCTGAGCGGCAGGGTCGTGGGAATCAACTTCGCGATTCGTACGGATGAACGCACTCCGTTCGGTACCGGAGTCAACTCAGGTGTTGGCTTTGCGATTCCAATTCTGGTGGCGGAGCGTGTCATACCGGCTCTAATGGAGGATGGGGAGTTTGTCTATCCGTTTCTCGGCATTTCCGGCAGAACGATTTCAGCGCCTGTGGCGCGGGAAGCCGACCTGAACCCGAATGTTCTTGGCGTGCTTGTAGGCCAAGTGCTGCGAGGCGGTCCTTCTGCAGAGGCGGGTCTGCGGAACGGGGACATCATCGTCCGGATTGACGGGGCAGAGGTAAGGAGTTTCGAGGACGTGATCAGCTACCTTGTGATGCAGAAGTCGCCGGGTGAGGTAGTGGAGATTGAGGTTCTGCGCGGGCGGAGAAGCCGCATATTTGAGGTGGAGCTGGCTACGCGGCCGGCCGTGCAAGCGAGTGGTGAGGCTGCTCCTCAGGTGATCAGCAGTGGGGAAGCGATTGGGATCGCGGTTGACGAGGTGTCAGACGAGATAGGGCGGATCCGGAGAAGCTCGGCTCGGAGTGGAATCCGAGGGGGCATCCGGGTATGGATCGTGACGCTTGTAGGTGAAGAGGAGACGGCGACAGTTTTGGTGGACGCCTTCAGCGGCGAAGTACTGAGCCTGGAAGTAGACAGCGGCAACTGAGGAGTGGGGTTGAGCGCGCCCCGGCCTTGCACGGGGTACGGGGCGCGTGCCGCTTTTCCTTTCAGATGACATATGCTTCCTCCAATATATGTAGTTGGGGAGCCGGGACAATGACGCCCGGCTCCTCGCTATTTCAGGGGGATCTTCTCAGTTTTCAGGCACGTATTCATTTGTCTGAACTGTGATTTGTGTGGTTATGTGAACGGGAGAGTGGCCGCCACGGTGCAGTCCGGCGGCGGGTGACCGAACATCATGGGATTGGGAGTCCGGAAGGAAGAGCGATGTCTGAGGTAGTTGGCGCGACGCATCAGTTTCACGAGGCGGAGTACGCGGAGGATTGGGCGCGGCGGTTCATACCGACGCCGGAGCGTCTGCATCTGTTCGAAACGATTTTGGAGCAACTGCAGAGCACAGTTCCTGCTGACGGTCATGTGGTTGAACTAGGGATTGGGCCCGCGTATCTGGCGGAATATCTGTTAGAGCGCATGCCGCACATTTCGTATGAGGGGGTCGATTTTTCGCAGCCGATGCTGACGCATGCGGCTACGCGTCTGGCACGGTTTGGCGATCGCGTACAGTTTCAGCAGGCTGACCTGCTGGGGGACGGTTGGGGCAGCGACCTGGCGAGTCCGCCGGCGGCGATCGTGTCAACCTGGGCGCTGCACGATCTGGGGGGTCAGGCGCAGACCCTGCATGTCTATCGGGTCTGCGCGGCGGCGCTGCCGGAGGGTGGGATTCTGCTTAACGGTGATTTTGTGAAGCCGGACGGGACGCGTCTGCCGTTTGAACCGGGCCGATTTCCAATTGGCCGTCATTTGGAACTGCTGCAGGAGGCCGGCTTTTCCGACAGGCGCAATCTGCATCTGTGGGAGGAGGAGATCGAGGCGCCGACGGCGTCCCAGAACTATGCCTGCTTGCTGGGAATCGTCTGATCGGAGAGATGAGAGACGGGACGAGAAGGCGAGGACAAGACGCGGTTCGCAGTGCTATTGCGGCAAGAAACATAGATCTCCAGGCCCCCGGCATACTCTGCATTTGACGGATGGCGGGCGCAACTAAGAGTGCCAAGAAAGGAAAGACAGTGGCTGAAGCGCCGTTTGGAGTTGACAAGGCCCACCGTTGGTTTGGCATCGATTTGAACAACAGCACGATGGACGCACTGGATGCCGGTCTGATCACGCCGGAGACGTGTGAGCCGTACATTCATGCGGTGCACGCCAGCTGCTATCACTGGATGCAGGTGGGAACAGTAGCCAATCATGCGCGGGGCGAGTTTGCGGTGGCGAGCGTGTATGCGGCAGCGGGGTTGGGGGAGGCTGCTATGCGTCATGCCCGGCGCTGTCTGGGGCTGATAGAAAGCAATCCCAATGAGGTTGAAGATTGGGACAAGGCTTTTGCTTATGATTCCCTGGCGAGGGCGTATGCGGCCGGTGGTGATACGGCGGCAGCGCGAGAAACCAGAGAGCAAGCGCAGGCTGCCGGCGAGGCAATTGCAGATGAGGAAGATCGAGATATTTTTCTGAGATGGTTCAGGAGCGGCAACTGGCACGGCCTGTAGAGGCGGTCAATACAGGCGGGCTTTCATTGTAGAGGCATCTTTCCCCGGGAGCGAGGCGGGCGCTCGCTCCGAACGCTATTCTTTCCCACAGATTCAGGCATCCTGCCATTTCTCATATACTTGCAGCCCGCGGCGCTCGCGGACGCCGTCGCGCCAGGCCTCGTTGCGGTTGTGCGTGCGCTGAAACTTTATGCGCAGGCCGGTGCTGGTAGAGTCCTCATGGCGGCTGTACCACTCTTCCAGACGCTGCTCCAGCCCGTCCTGCAGTGCGGCGAATTCGTCCCAGCCGGCGCGGTTGAGCTGTTCACCGGGATCCGAATCCAGTTCGAAGAGGTCGTGGGGGCCGTTGGGATAACGTTTGACGAATTTGTGCTCGCGAGTGCGAATCATGCGCAGGTCGCCGTACTCGCCGTAGCGGGTGTCGTCCCAAGCGGTGCGGCCGCTGCCGTCGAGCAGATGGGCGTAGCTGGCGCCGGCGAAGTTGCGGCGCTCGTCGAGCTGGATTCCGGCCCAGTCGCAGATGGTGCTGAAGGTGTCGTAGTGATCGACGGAGCGCTGGCTGACTTGGCCGGGTTGCACCAAGCCCGGGGCGCGGACCATCAGGGGGACGCGGGTTGAGATCTCGTACATGTTGAGTGGGCGTGTGCTGTTGCCTTTGCCCCAGAAGCCGTTCTGGCCTACAGAACAGCCGTGGTCGGATGTGTAGATGACTATGGTGTTGTCGAGTGTGCCGTCCTGCTCCAGCCGGTCCAGGAGGCGACCTACCTCGCGGTCGATTTCGGTTACGGCGGCGTAGTAGCCGATGTAGCGGGTGCGAATCTGCTGGTCGGTGGGTTGGAAGCCGCCGGCGAGGCCCTCGTTGCGCTGCCAGGGATGGGGGTGGTAAGGGGGGATGTCGGTGAAGGCGGCGTCTTCGAATTGGGCGGTCAGAGCGGGGTCGTGGGTGTCGGCCTGGTAGGGTGAATGGGTGGCGATGTAACCTATTTTGAGGAAGAAGGGTTGATCAGAAGGCGCGTTGTCGAGAAATTGGAGCGCGTGATCGGTGATGAGTGTGCTCTTGTTTCCCGTCAGTTCCACCGGTTCGCCGTTGAGGTGATAGGTATAGGGGCCGTTGTGGGCGCCCTGCCAGCGGGGGAGGCCGAAGGCCCAGTCGAAGCCAGGTGGCGTGCGGTGGGAACGGCCCATGTGCCATTTGCCGGCGAGCCCGCAGTGGTAGCCGGCGCGGGAGAGGAGCTGCGGAAGTGTCTCTTCGCCGGCCAGCCAGTTATGGTCGCCGATGACTGGTTCGGCCTCCTGAAGCCAGTCGTGGATGCCGACCTGGGAGGGTGTGCGCCCGGTCATGAGGCAGGCGCGGGCCGGGGAGCAGACGGGGCAGGGGGTGAAGGCGTCGGCGAAACGGGCGCCTTCGTTTGCGAGGCGGTCCAGGTTGGGCGTTTGGAGTTCGCTGTTGCCGTAGCATCCGTTGGCCCACTGGCCATGGTCGTCGGTGAGGAAGAGGAGGATGTTGGGACTGGCCATGAGGATGTTCCTGTCGGGTTTGGTGGACGTAGTCAGGTCTCAAAAGCAGAGTTTGTGCTAACGAGGCTTCGTTAACAGGTTGGTTGTGGGGATGATGAAGGGGATGTCGATGCCGTAGTCAAGCAGCACGCGAACTTTCAAGCAGCAGATGATCGATTGCTGCGAGCGAGTATTCGAGAAACGATTCGACCTGCCAGCGCTCAACCGTTGGGAAAGACTCCAGGAATTCCTCAATTGAGGAGCCACTTGAGAGAAAAGCCACCAGTATTTCGACGGGAACGCGTGTACCGGCAAACACCAAGTCGCCGCTGTGTACTTCGGGATCCCGGGAAACAACCTGCGTCAACTCGACCTTATTTCCCTCAACTAGAGCCACTTGTGAACCTCCTGCTGGAAACCCAAACCTCAGACTGCACAGACAACATAATCTGTTGTTTCAGCCAAAAGACCAGTTGCTGCCAGCAGCGCGTCTTCTTTTCGTACTCAAGTCTTAGGCAACTGGGTTCTCCAGGGTCTTTCCATCGATCGTTATTCTGGCGACGTCGCCGCTCTGCAGGGTGAACTCGTCGGGGGGGACGATGCCTGTGCCGGTCATCAGCAGGGCGCCGTGCGGGAAGGTCATCTCGCGCATCAGGTATTCGGCCAGGTCGGGGAAGGTGCGCTTCATCTGGCTAGTGGAGGTCTCGCCGGCGAAGGCGATTGCTCCGTTGCGCTCGATTTCCAGGTTGATGGACAGATCGGTCATGGCGCCGGCGGGGGCGAGGCGGATGCCGGGGCCGACTGCGGCCGAGCCGTCGTAGGTCTTGGCCTGAGGGAGGTAGAGGGGGTTTGCACCCTCGATGTCGCGGCTGGACATGTCGTTGCCGACGGTGTAGCCGACGATGTGGGCGGCGGCGTTGATAACGAGGCAGAGCTCCGGCTCGGGCACGTTCCAGGTGGTGTCGGCGCGGATGCGGACGGTCTGGCCGTGTCCGACGGTGCGCCAGCCGACCTGTTTGAAGAAGATTTCGGGGCGGTCGGCATCGTAGACCTGTTGATAGACGTCGGCTGCAGTCTCGGATTCTGCTTTGCGGGCGTCACGGCTGCGGAGGTAGGTGACGCCGCTGCCCCAGACTTCCTGGTGGTCGTCGAGGGGCGCCAGCAGCGGGCCGGCGGCCTCTTCGCCGGTCGCCAGCTCGGTCAGAAGCGAATTCAGCTGGCTGTGCGGAATAGCCAGCAGTGTGCTGAGCGTCACGCCGGCGGGAAGGAGGTTATTGTCGACCGCCCAGCGCGGCCCTGTGGGTGAACTGTGTCGAGTGAGATACATTTTGGGCTTGCTCCTTCACGGGTGCGCTGGTTGGATTTGCCGGGTTATCCGTTGTGCTTTTTCCATTCCTGGTATTCGGCCCAGCCCTCGTCATTGAGCGGGTAGTACTTGCTGAGGGCGCCGCCTTCGGCCAGTTTGATGCGGCTGAAGACCTCCCACTCTTCGTGTTCTAGGGTGTGCTCGAGTACGAGGGGAATCATCTGGCGGGGGACGCCCCCGGCCCCGTCGTCGTCGGCGATGATTGCGTCGCCGGGCTGGGCGAGGACGTTGCTGATGTTGACGGGGGCGATGAGGCACCAAGGGAAGCTCTCGGCCAGG